>NZ_JBSGVW010000020.1:76242-157846 GCF_053608645.1 Streptomyces sp. NPDC055013 | reverse complement strand
ATGCGGAGAGGGCCCCTTCTGCTGTCGCCTGCGTCCCTGCGTCCCCTCTGCGGGGACGGCAGACGAAAGGGGGCCCACCCGGGCGGGTGGGCCCCCTTTCGAGGTCCTACGGGCCGTCAGCGCCAGCTGTGCGGGGCGCGGAAGCCCGGCTCGCGCTCCAGGCGGCGCCAGCCTGCCTTGGCGCGGCCGCGGTGGGCCGGGGCGGCGTCGGCCGGCTGGGCGGCGGCACGCGCGAGCAGGATCGCCGTGAGGGCGGCGACTTCCTCTGGCTCGGCGTGGCCCTTCTCGACGCGGATGTCAGGGAGGTTCATGGGTGTCAGTCTCCGTGAGAGAGGTTTCCGCAGGGGTACCGGTGGGTTACTGCGGGGGGTTGCCGTGCTTGCGGGACGGCAGGTCGGCGTGCTTGGTGTGGAGCATCGCCAGGGACTTGACGAGCACCTCGCGGGTCTCCGCGGGGTCGATCACGTCGTCCACCAGGCCACGCTCGGCCGCGTAGTAGGGGTGCATGAGCTCGGACTTGTACTCCTTGACCATGCGGGCCCGCATGACCTCGGGGTCCTCCGCCTCGGCGATCTGGCGGCGGAAGATGACGTTGGCCGCACCCTCCGCGCCCATCACGGCGATCTCGTTCGTCGGCCAGGCGTAGGTGAGGTCGGCGCCGATGGACTGGCTGTCCATGACGATGTACGCGCCTCCGTAGGCCTTGCGCAGGATCAGCGAGATCCGCGGCACGGTCGCGTTGCAGTAGGCGTAGAGGAGCTTCGCGCCGTGCCGGATGATTCCGCCGTGCTCCTGGTCGACACCCGGAAGGAACCCGGGAACGTCCAGGAAGGTGACGATCGGGATGTTAAAAGCGTCACACATCTGGACAAAGCGCGCAGCTTTTTCCGATGCCTCGATGTCCAGCACACCGGCGAGGGACTGCGGCTGGTTGGCCACGATGCCGACCACCTGGCCGTCGAGGCGGGCCAGCGCGCAGATGATGTTCCGCGCCCAGCGCTCGTGGACCTCCAGGTACTCGCCGTCGTCGACGATCTCCTCGATGACCTTGGCCATGTCGTACGGCCGGTTGCCGTCCGCCGGGACCAGGTCGAGCAGTGCGTCGCTGCGGCGGTCCGGCGCGTCCGTGGACTCCGCCCGGGGCGGGTTCTCACGGTTGTTCTGGGGCAGCAGCGAGAGCAGGTAGCGCACCTCGGCGATGCACGTCTCCTCGTCGTCGTACGCGAAGTGGCACACGCCGGAGGTCTCGGCGTGCACGTCCGCGCCGCCGAGGCCGTTCTGGGTGATCTCCTCGCCCGTCACCGCCTTGACCACGTCCGGGCCGGTGATGAACATCTGGGACGTCTCGCGGACCATGAACACGAAGTCCGTCAGGGCGGGCGAGTAGGCCGCGCCACCCGCGCACGGGCCGAGCATCACGCTGATCTGCGGAATGACGCCGGAGGCCTTGGTGTTGCGCTGGAAGATGCCGCCGTAGCCGGCGAGCGCCGAGACGCCCTCCTGGATACGGGCACCCGCGCCGTCGTTCAGCGAGACGAGCGGAGCGCCCGCCGCGATGGCCATGTCCATGATCTTGTGGATCTTGGTGGCGTGGGCCTCGCCCAGCGCGCCGCCGAAGATGCGGAAGTCATGGGCGTAGACGAAGACCGTGCGGCCCTCCACCGTGCCCCAGCCGGTGATGACACCGTCGGTGTACGGCTTCTTGGACTCCAGGCCGAAGCCCTGGGCCCGGTGCCGGCGCAGTTGCTCGACCTCCCGGAAGGAACCCGGGTCCAGGAGCAGCTCGATGCGCTCCCGGGCGGTCAGCTTGCCCTTGGCGTGCTGCGCCGTGGTCGCCTTCTCGCTCGGGCCGGCCAGCGCCTGCGCACGGATCTCGTGCAGCTCGGCGGTCCGCCCGCGGGCGTCGATCGGCTCACCCGGTGCCTCATCCAAAACGGTCATGTAGCGACCTTACGAAGGACACCGAGGAAAGCGAGCCGTTGACTCCGTACAGTCTCCGGAGCCATTTCCTGGTACCACTGAACAGAACCGTCGCGGCATGCAGCCCTTCTGACTGCTCAGAGGGCGTGTCGGTTGTTGGGGTCGTACAAAGTCGTCAGGCGAGAGCCACCTCACATCGATGGGTCGCACATACCATCCCCGGAGTGACACGGACGCCCAGTCGGCGTCCCGTCGAGAGGATCTCGACCGAGTCGTCCTTGCGCAGGACCCGGCGTACCGGGTGGTCCCAGGTGATCTCCAGCGGCTCGCCCGAGCGCGGCGGCTCACTCACGCAGAGCGTAGCGGTACGGCCGTGGCGGCGGAGCAGCACGCTCGCGCCGGCGTCGGCGGTGAGCGGGCCCGCGGTACCGGACTGCCAGAAGTTGGCGGCGGTGAGGCCCAGGGACCGGACGTGGACGGCCTGGCAGGAGCTGTCGTTGGCGAGGACCGACAGCCAGCGGGTGCCCAGGGCGGCCCGGGCCGCCACCTGATGCCGGCCGGCGCCGGGCATGAGGACGTAGACGTACGTCGCGTCCGTCGGGTCCGTGCCGTGGTCGAGCCAGAGGGTCTGCCAGCGGCGGGTGCGGCGCTCCGTCGTGCTGGTGGTGTTGATGTCGGCCCAGGCGCCGGTGCGGTCCTCGCGCAGGGTGCGCAGTTCGCCGTACGGCACCACCCAGCCGCCGTGGCCCTCCAGGTGGGCCCAGCCGGGGCCGCGTACGAAGGTCCCGGTGCCGCCCTCCCCCAGGTTGCGGTTGTCGACGACGGTCTCGACGGGGACCGCGTCGGCGCAGGTGATCCCGGCTCCGAGGCAGATCACGGCGTCCGCGGCGCAGAACCACGACTTGCGGGCCTCCAGGGTCGAGCCGAGGCCCTTCAGGTGCTGCCCGATCGCCGCGTACTCGCCGTCCGTCGCGCCGCCGACCCACCGCACGTCGGGCCTGGGCTCGCCCCACTCGCCGCCGGCCTTGTCGGGAAGGCGCCTGGTGGAGACCGTCGTACCGGGGAGGCGGTACCAGTCGACGGTCGGCCAGTACCAGTCCGTGTACTGATCGCCGAGGCCCGGCGCCCACCAGGAGAGCATCCCGGCGCCGGTGTGCCAGCCGCGGGGGTTCTCGCCGTTGCCGCACTCGTAGTGGGCGATGCGGTCACTGGCCATGGCGATGTTCGCGACGAAGCCCGGGCGGCGGTGGACGGCCCGGTCCATGGCGGCGAACAGGTGGTGGCCGACCGGGTCGGGGGCTGCGGCGACCGGCGACTCGGCGACGGTGTGCAGCCGGGCGAGGTCGGCCACCCCGAATTGACGGGCTGTCAGGATCGGTGTGACCGTGTCCCGTTCGATCCAGCCCTTGACCCGGCCGTACCAGCGCTCCCGCTCCGCCGCGCTCGCGCCGCCCGCGAGCAGGGCGATGGCGGCGATGATGCCCTGACCGTGAAAGTGGTCGCTGCGCATCACGTGCCGGTCGTCGCTCTTGAGGTAACCCCTGCTGATGGCACAGCCGTTGACGCCGTCCATCATCAACCCGTCGTGGATGAGCGGGGCGTAGGCGTGCTCGACGCTGTCGAGGACGATCTGTCTGTTCGCGTCGGTCACCTGCCACTCGGATCCGGCGAGCAGGGCGAAGAGGCGGCCGAGGCCGTCGAGGAGGACCTGGCCGTAGGTGCCGGAGTAGGCGACCCAGGTGTGCTGGACGAACGACCCGTCGACGTAGAGGCCGTCGCCCTTCGTGACGTACGGGAAGACCGGGGAGAGCGCGTCACGGGCGAGCGCGATCTTCGCCGGGGCCCGGCCGAGGATGCCGCGCAGGGCGACGCTGCGGCACAGGTCGACGCGGTTGGCGCCGGTGGAGGTGCCGGAGTAGTCGGTGAGCATCGCGTCCGGAATGAAGTGGTCGACGGCCGCGCAGGCGGCACCGATCCGGGCCTCGCCGAGGTGGGCGTACAGGGCGGCCGTGATGTCCATCAGCAGGCGGGGGCTGCCGATCTGCCATTCCCACCAGTTGCCGTAGCGGGTGGTGGAGGGGTTGTAGACGGTGGCGGAGAGATGGTCGAGGCCGCGCAGGATGTCGGCGAGGAGGGCGGGGTCGGCGGTGGAGCCGGTGCCCTGCTGGACGTAGGCCTGGGTCATGGTCCACAGACGGCCGTAGCTCTGGGTGATGCCGGCGGGCGGGTCGAATGGGTGACCGGGCCACAGGGAGGTGGGGGTGGGGGCCATGCCGGCCCGGAAGCCGCGGGCGAGGGTGCCGGTTTCGGCCAGGCGTGCGGCGTACGGCTCCGCCGCGGGGTCGTAGCCCGCGCCGAGGGCGATGTCGAGCCAGCGGAGGCGGAGGGTGTCGTAGGCGTCGGCCGAGGCGGTGCGGGCGGCGGGTCCGGCGGTGGCCAGGAGCGCCGCCGCGAGCAGGACGGCTCGGCGGGTGGGTCTGGTGAGCCCGGTGCGCTGAGAGTTCATGTCATGGGCATCTACCACCTCAGGGTAATCACGCCAACACTTTGCGGATGATGTTGAATCTCGAACGGAATAGGTCTACGGTCGGTCGCGTTGATGTAGTTCAAGATTCAACATTGGTGGCCGCAAGGCCCCCTCACCCCTAAGGAGCACATCATGGCGAACCCCGACCTGACCGCCCTGACCGGCGAGTACACGATCGACGCGGCCCACTCCACCATCGGCTTCACCGTGCGGCACGCCATGGTCACCAACGTCAAGGGCAAGTTCCTCGACTTCAGCGGCTCGCTGCAGCTGGACGGCGCCGACCCGGCCGCGTCCAAGGCGTCGATCGACGTCAAGATGGACAGCATCGACACCGGGTCCGCGGACCGCGACGGGCACCTCAAGAGCGCGGACTTCTTCAAGATCGAGGAATTCCCGACCATGACCTTCCGCTCCACCAAGGCGGAGTCCCTGGGCGGCGACGACTACCGCATCACCGGTGACCTGGAGATCCTCGGCACGACCAAACCGCTCACCATCGACCTGGAGTTCAACGGCGCCGCGAAGGACCCCTTCGGCAACGAGCGCGTCGGCTTCGAGGGCAAGGCGGAGATCCTGCGCTCGGAGTGGGGTCTCACGTGGAACGCGGCGCTGGAGACGGGTGGCGTGCTGGTCTCCGACAAGATCAAGCTGCACTTCGACATTTCGGCGATCAAGAACGCGTGAGCCTTCCCTGAGGCGACCCGATGGCACGGCGCCGGTGAGTCCGTCACTCACCGGCGCCGTGTCAGTTGCCGCAGGATCGCGGCGACCTGAGCCGCTCGGCTCTGCGGGGTCCGGGCGCGCAGGAGCCCGAGCATGAGCTGGTAGCGCTCGGTTCTGCCCAGCCGCTCGAAGGCCGCCCCGGCCCGGGGGTCCTCCGCCAGCGCCGCGGCCAGCTCGTCCGGGACCTGGGCGTTGCGCTGCGACTCGTACGCCCCCTCCCACCGCCCGTCCGCCTTCGCGGCGTCCACTTCGGCGAGACCCGAGGGGCGCATCCTCCCCTCGGCGGACAGTTCCGCCACCCGCCGGACATTGACCATCGACCAGAGGCTGCCGGGTCGGCGTGGGGTGATCCGCTGTACGTAGTACGACGCGTCGAGTCCCTTGCGCTGCCCCGTGATCCATCCGTGGCACAGGGCCACGTCGTTGACCTCGGCGGCTGTGACGGAGGGGATGCCGGAGTCCTTCTTGGCGACCCTGACCCAGAGGCCGGGGTGCGGAGCCGGGTGCTCCGCCAGCCAGGTGTCGAGGGCGTCGGCGGTGGCGAAGGCACGGGGTTGCGGGTCGCGGTGCGGGCTCATGACGCAAACGTAGGGGCGAAGTAGGTCAGGAAGTGTCCGCTACCGGCCGGCCCGGATCCCGGGTCAGTAGGCGACGCTCGGGTACCAGTCCCGGCGTCCCTCCGGCAGCAGGTCGAGGAGGGGCCAGACGGGGGCCAGCAGGTCGATGCCCCGCTCGCCGATGTCGTCGGACATGCGGGGGTGCGCCGAGTAGAAGTGGCGGATCGTGCCGTCGGCGTCGCGGGTGAACACGGAGACGGTGGAGTCCTGAGCGCCGTCCTTGTCCTCGCTGCCCATGTCGTACTTGAACGTGCTGTCGCCGCAACTCAGCAGCCGCAGCCGGTGCCAGCCACGGTCGCGGGCGTGCCGCCGCAGGACGGGCGGGTCGGCGGCCGCGGCGATGACGAAGTCGGCATTGCGCGTGACGTGGTGGCCGACGTTGCTGAAGCCGTCGATCCACATGGTGCACATCGGGCAGGGGTCGGTGTCCGCCTTGCCGTACATGAACTGGTACATGAGCAGCGGCCGTTCGGGGGCGGTGAACAGCTCGCTCAGCCTCACCTCGCGGACGGGTTCGTCGCCGGCGTCGAGGTCGGCGGGGCCCTCCAGGAAGACGTAGTCGTCGACCGGCGACCCGGGCGGGAGCGCGCGCCGGCGGGCGGCGACCTCCTCGCCCTGACGCATCAACTCGATCTCGGCGAGCCGCAGTTCCTCACGGGCGGCGAGGTACTCGGCGGATTCTCCTGGCAGTCGAGTGTGCCGGAACATCGCGTCCTCCCGGGTCGGCTCCCGTCCCTCGTGCCACCCTCAGTCTAGGCCGGGGGCCTTGATCGCTCACCTTCGCAGCGGCGCCCGGTACGACGGCTCACGGTTGCCCCTGCGGTGCCCGCAAGAGCTCCGCCGCCTGGTCGCGGGCGTGCGCGATCGGGTCCGGGAAGGTGTCCAGACCGTGGGCGACGAGCGCTCCCTCGTGCAGCAGCATCAGAGTCCGGCCCAGGCGGTCCGCGTCGTCCGGGGCGATGTCCCGCGCGAGACGGGTGAACAGGGCGAGCATCCACTCCTTCTGCCCGGCGATGACCCGATGGGCCGGGTGGGCGGGGTCGCTGATCTCGGCATGCGCGTTGACCATGCTGCATCCCTTGGAGCCGTACTCCGCCGACCACGCGCGTGAGGCGTCGAACACGGCCAGGACGCGCGCCTGCGGTGTCGCGTGCGCCGCGTCGAGGTGGTCGTCGAGGTACTGCGCGAGGAAGGCCCGCCAGCGCTCGTCGCGGCCGGTCAGGTACTCCACGACGATCCGCTCCTTGGAGCCGAAGCGGTCGTAGAGGGTCTTCTTGGTCACCCCCGCCTCCGCGGCGATGAGATCCACGCCCACGGCGTGGATGCCGCGCTCGTAGAAGAGCCGCTCGGCGGCTTCCAGGACGCGTCGTGCGGCGCGCGTCATCGTGACGCGCTGCGGCTGCTGCTCTGCGGTGCCCATGGCATCCGAGTATACCGATCTGTATACTTCCTGGCACGAGCAAGGTATACCGATCTGTCTACTGGATGTGGTTGGCGTGAACGCCCTGCTGTCCATCGCCTTCGTCCTCAGCTGGAGCTCCGGGTTCATCGGGGCCAAACTCGGCGCCGGGAGCGCGTCCGCGGTGACGATCCTGATGTGGCGGTTCCTGCCGCTCGCCGTGATCCTCGCCGTCGTGGCCGCTGTGCTGGGTCGCGCGTCGTGGCGGGGTCTGACCCGGCGGGACATCGCGCGCCAGGCCGTGATCGGCACGCTGTCGCAGAGCGGCTATCTGCTCACCGTCTACTACGCCATCCAGCTCGGCGTCTCCAGTGGCACCACGGCCCTGATCGACGGCGTCCAGCCCCTGGTCGCCGGTGCGCTGGCCGGGCCACTGCTGCGGCAGTACGTCTCACGCCGGCAGTGGCTCGGGCTGTGCCTGGGGGTGAGCGGCGTCGTCATCGTCACCATGGCCGACGCCACGGCGGCGACCGGCGTTGCCGCGTGGGCCTATCTCATCCCGTTCCTCGGCATGCTCTCGCTGGTGGCGGCCACGTTCCTCGAGAGCCGCTCCCGTACGCCCGTTCCGCCCGCGGTGGCGCTCACCGTCCACTGCGCCACCAGCGCCGTACTGTTCACGGCGTTCGCCATGAGCACCGGAGCGGCCGTGCCGCCCGCCGAGGCCGGCTTCTGGGCCGCGATCGGCTGGCTCGTCGCGCTGTCCACGTTCGGCGGGTACGGGTTGTACTGGTTGATCCTGCGGCGCTCCGGAGTCACCAAGGTCAACACCCTCATGTTCCTCATGGCGCCGGTCACGGCGGTGTGGGGAGCGTTCATGTTCGGCGAGCCGTTCGGTGCGCAGACCGCGATCGGCCTGGTCGTCGGCCTTGCCGCCGTCGTCGTCGTGTATCGAGGGAGCGGCACATCCCGTGCGGGTGCCGTCCGGCCGCGCCCGAAAACCGGTGGCTCTCCTCAACAGGGCCCGCATAGCCTGCCCGCGTGTCCAGCCCCGAAGCCTCCAGACTCCGGCCACCGGCTCTCCGGTGGCTGCTCGTGATGTCCCGCTGATCAGCGTTCGCTTCCGCTTCCGGGCTCACTCCGCTGCCGGACGGCCGTTCGACGTGCCGTTTCGTCTTCACCTTCTCCTTCAGGTTGCGGAGTTTCTTCATGCCGTTCGCTCTTTTCCTGCTGGGCGTCGCCGTGTTCGCGCAGGGGACGTCCGAGTTCATGCTGTCCGGGCTGGTGCCGGACATCGCCCGGGACCTGGGGGTCTCGGTGCCCGCGGCCGGGGCGCTCACCTCGGCCTTCGCCATGGGGATGGTGGTCGGGGCGCCGCTCATGGCCGCCCTGGCACGACGGTGGTCCCGGCGCGGGGCCCTGCTGGGGTTTCTGGGGGTCTTCCTCGCCGTCCATGTCGTGGGCGCGGTGACCGACAGCTTCGCGGTGCTGGTCGTGACCCGCGTCGTCGGGGCGCTGGCCAATGCCGGGTTCCTGGCCGTCGCCCTCGTCACGGCAGTGGCGTTGGTCGAGCCGGAGGCCAAGGGGCGGGCCACGTCGACCCTGCTCGGCGGGGTCACGCTGGCCTGTGTCGTGGGGGTCCCCGCGGGGGCGCTGCTCGGTCAACTCTGGGGCTGGCGTGCGGCGTTCCGGGCCGTGGCCCTGGTGTCCCTGCCCGCTGTGGTGGCCGTGGCGCGATCCGTGCCCGGCGGTGCGGGCGGCGCCTCGGAACATCCCGCGCTGCGGGGTGAACTGCGTGCGCTGCGGAGCCCTCGGCTCCGGCTGACGCTGCTCCTGGGCGCCCTCGTGAACGGGGCGACCTTCTGCACCTTCACCTATCTCGCGCCCCTGGTCACCAACGTCACGGGGCTGGCGGACGGGTGGGTGCCCGTCGTGCTCGCGCTGTTCGGCGCGGGGTCGTTCGTGGGGGTCGGCGTCGGGGGGCGGTTCGCCGACCGGTGGCCCCGCGCGGTGCTGGTCGGGGGCGGCGGCGTCCTGTGCCTCGGGTGGGGCGCCCTAGCACTCGGCGCCGGGACGCCGGCCGTGGCACTGGGGCTCGTCTTCGTGCAGGGCGCCCTGTCCTTCGGGGTCGGGTCCACCCTCATCTCCCAGGCCCTGTACGCCGCCCCGGGCGCCCCCACACTCTCCGGCGGTTTCGCGACGGCCGCGTTCAACATGGGCGCGGCGCTGGGCCCTTGGCTCGGCGGTACGGCCATCGGGTCCGGCCTCGGATACCGGGCACCGGTGTGGGTCAGCGCCGGGCTGGTCGCGCTGACGCTGATGGTGGCGAGGATGGCGGGCGACCCGGCCGGGCGGCGGAAACGAGGGACGGAGGGGAACCGTACCGGGGCGTCCTCACCGGCCTGATCGACAGGGCATCCCGCGCCGACCAGGCGGCGTCGCTGTGTACGAGGCCGGGACGGGGTGCCTCCAGGCGTCGGCCGCTGCTCGCGTCCGAGGGCGTGAGCGGGCATCGGCGGGATGCCGTACACGGCGGATGCGGACCGGAGGGGCAGGATGCCGGGCCGGGCGACGGCATCGGGGCGCGGAGCGGAGTCGTCCCCGGGCATCATCGCCGACACGACCGGTACGGCGTCCCGCAACGGCCGGGGGCAGCATCGCCCTGTACAGGGCCAGGACGGGGCGCCACCAGGCGTCGGCCGCAGCTCGCGGCCACGGGCATGGCAGGCATCCGCGGGACGCCGTTCGCGGCGGGCGAGGGCAGAAGGGGCAGGCAGCCAGGCCGACGGCGAAATCCGGGCGCGGACGGGAGCCGTACCCGGGCATCCTCACCGGCCCGACCGGTACGGCGTCCGCCACGACCCGGGTGGGGCGGCATCGCCCTGTACAAGGCCGAGACGGGGCGTCAACAGGCGTCGACCGCAGCTCGCGGCCAATGGCCGGAGCGGGCATCGGCGGGATGCCGTACACGGCGGAGGAGGGCCGGGGGCAGCCTGCCAGGCCGCGCAGCGAAATCGAGGCGGGGACGGGAGTCGTACCGGGGCATCCTCGCCGGCCTGACCGACACGGCGTCCCGCGCCGACCGTGGGGCGACCTCGCCCTGTACAAGGCCGGGGCGGCGTGCCTCCAAACGCCTGCCGCAGCTCGCGGCCACCGGCGTGCGCAGGCATCGGCGGGACGCCGTTCGCGGCGGGCGAGGGCAGAAGGGGCAGGCAGCCAGGCCGACGGCGAAATCCGGGCGCGGACGGGAGCCGTACCCGGGCATCATCGTCGGCATGACCGACTCGCCCCGCCCCGTTCCCTCATGGGTTGCCGTCTCCTCGTACGAGGTCGAGAAGCCGCTCCTGCACCCGCCGGCCGCCGTGCGGGCCTGACTGCGGGAGCGCGGCATCGATTGGATGCCGTTCGAGGCGGGTGAGGTGCGCTGGGATCGCGTGTGCGCGCCGGGGGCCGACGGGCGCCGACGGGCGTGGATCACCGTCCATGTCGCCGCCGGTGCCCTGTGGCGGCTCGGGTTGCATCCCGGTCAGCCGACCTCCGTCGTCAACGGGCCGTCCCCACCCGGCTGGTGGCATGCCGCCGGGGAGCGGTACGCGCGCGACGAGGGCTCGGGCGGAAGGCGCCGGGCCTGAGCAGGCGTGGCCGGAACGGGACGGGGCCTGAACCCGGCGTGGCTGGAATTGGCCCCTTGTGGGGGCGGTCACAGGATTCCCATAATCCAGCAAAGGAATTGACCGGCGCATGTCAGCAGAAGGTCACTCCCCCTTGCTTGGCATGCCCCCTACATTTCAGTGCTCTCTCCACGTTCGTATGTCCAACCCCCCACGGAAGGCATCACGTTGAAGAAGCTTCTCACCGCCCTCAAGAGATGCGCGGTCCTCGGCGCCGCCGCTCTCGCGATCGTCAGCCTTCAGCCCGTCTCGGCCGCGCAGGCCGCGGACTCGCGCGTCGTCGGCGGAACCCGTGCCTCGCAGGGCGAGTTCCCGTTCATGGTCCGGCTCTCCATGGGCTGTGGCGGCGCGCTCTACACCCAGCAGATCGTGCTCACCGCCGCGCACTGTGTGGGCGCGACCGGCCCCAACACCAGCATCACCGCCACCGCCGGCGTCGTGGACCTGCAGTCCACCAGCGGCCGCGTCCAGGTCCGCTCCACGTACGTGTACCGCGCCCCCGGCTACAACGGCGACGGCAAGGACTGGGCGCTCATCAAGCTCGCCCAGCCGATCAACCTGCCGACGCTGAAGATCGCCACGACCACGCAGTACAACACCGGCACCTTCACCGTGGCCGGCTGGGGCGCGGCCCGTGAAGGCGGTGCCCAGCAGCGCTACATGCTCAAGGCCAACGTGCCGTTCGTCAGCGACGCCCAGTGCCGCTCCTACAGCGGCTACAGCGGCCTCATCGCCAACGAGGAGATCTGCGCCGGCTTCCCGTCCGGTGGCGTCGACACCTGCCAGGGCGACTCCGGCGGCCCGATGTTCCGCCGCGACGCGAGCAACGCCTGGATCCAGGTCGGCATCGTCAGCTGGGGCATAGGCTGCGCCCGCCCGAACGCCCCCGGTGTCTACACCGAGGTCTCCACCTTCGCGTCGGCGATCGCCTCCGCGGCGTCGTCCCTGTGACGTCCCTGCACGTCTGAGCTTGCCGTACCACGGGCCCGGTGTCCTCGGACGCCGGGCCCGTGCCGTGCCGCGCCACAGGTACCTCGCTCACCCCGTTTCGGCCGTCACCCAGACGTCAGAACCCGCCGCCGTCGAACCCTCCCCCTCCACCGAAGTCCCCGCCGCCGAATCCGCCACCGAAGTCCCCGCTGTCGAAGTCCGCGCCGGAGACGTCGCCGCCCTCGTAGCCGCCACCGCCGTAGCCGTAGCCCGCTCCGTAGTCGGCGGCATAGGCGGGCGTCGCCATCATGCTGCCGAGCAGCGTGCCGATGAGGAGGCCGGGGAGGATGCCACCGCCGAAGTAGCCGCCTGCCCAGGGTCCGTAGGCCGGGCCGGCGTCCCAGTACGGGCGGCGGCCGTACTCGGTGTCGACCTCGCGGATCACGGGGTCGCGGCCCTCGGAGAGGCGGGTGCGGTCGGCCGCGCAGACCGGGACCTCGCGGGCGGTGCCGCCGGGTGGGGTCCAGGTCTCGTCGGCCACCGCCGGGCCGTGCCGCGGGTCGAAGAAGCACGGCGGCCGGCGTTCCGGAAGAGGCCGGTGCTCCCGGCGGGCGGCCAGCTGGGTGAGGGAGAAGCGGCCGTCCGCCAGGGCCTGGGTGACTGCTTTGACGTCCTCCGGTTTGCGGGCCGAGTCCATCAGCCGTTTCGCCTTTTCATAGGCGTCCAGGGCGCTCTCGTAGTCCCCGCGCATCGCGTCGTCGGCGCCGGCCTCGCCAGGGTGGAAGTCCAGCCGGTCCAGTTCCTCACCGAAGGCGGTGATGTCCTCGTCGACCACGACCCGCAGCTTCTCCAGGGCCGCCCGCTGCTCCGTCTCGTGGCGCCGCCGGTTGCGCTTGACCAGCGCGTACGCGCCCGCCCCGCCGGCCGCCAGCACCACGCCGATGGCGATCAGACCGCCGGCGTCCACACCGTCGCCGCCCCCGCCGTCGCTCCAACTGGCCGGTGCCGTGCCGTTCACGTTACGCAGGGCCGAGTCGACGAAGTCGTTCAGCTGGGCCTTGGGGTCGCCGGCGCTCTGCACCGAGGAGACCAGGTTGTCCACCGCCTGCCTGGACATCACCGAGGAGTCGGCCGCCGCGTCGAACCGGTCACCGACACGGACGCCGTACAGGCCGGTCACGCCGGTTTCCGTACGGAGATTCAGCAGCAGGTTCTTGGTCGGCTGATCGGCCGGCAGGACGGCGACGAAGACCGGCTTGTCGGCATCCTTGATCTTGTCGGCGAGCGCTTCCGCATCGGCCGACGACAGCTGGTCCGAGGCTGCGGGATCCACGTAGACGGGATCATCGCGCAGCGCCTCGGCAACCCGGGAAACATCCGTGGCCGCATGTGCGCCGGGCGGGCCGGCCACAAGCACCGCCGCGGTCGCGGCGACCGGCACGATCAGCAAGCGCATGAGTCCCCGGAAGAGCGGAGTCCTCATACCTTCGACGCTACCTGATGGGACGGGCAAAGGCGCCGGTCCAGGTGGCTGGATTCCCACGGGGACCGGCGCCCCACGGCGACCGCCCCGTACCGTACGGCGGCTCAGACCGCGCGGTACGCCGCGTTCCACCCCGCCACCGCCTCTCCACCGCCTCGGTGATCCCCGCGCCGACGGGTCCGCCCATGACTTACCTCACGCTTTGAGTTAACTGCGGGGCACCGATTGGCGTCAAGACTTCACGTCAGAGCCGGTGCGCACTCAACTCCCGGCCGGAGCAGTGCCGTTGTCCCTTCACCTCATGAACGCGCGACCCCTTGACGCGCATGCGAAGCCGTCATTTACTCACGCCTCGCACGCCCCCATCCCCCACCGTCAGAAGGGCGGCGTTCCATGAGGAGATCCATTCGGTCCACTCGATCCACGCCACGCTCTGGGTCCACCCGGACGCTCGGGCTGCTTCTCGCCGGGCTCCTCACCACGGCCGGCTTCACGGCGGCCACACCCGCGCAGGCCGCCGGCGAACAGGTCACCGCCTGGCTGACCACGACGGACGACACCGGCGGACGCCATGTGACCCGCGGGCTCCAGCCGCAGACTCCGTTCGCCTTCCAGGCCGGCTCCGGCGGCAGCGGGGAGGACATCACCGTCGACGAGAACACCCGCTACCAGTCCTTCACCGGCGGCGGCGCGTCCTTCACGGACACCGCGGCCTGGCTGATGGACGGCAGCGGCGCGCTGTCGCAGGCCACGAAGGACGAGACGATGCGCAAGCTGTTCTCCCCGACGGAGGGCATCGGGCTGTCGTTCCTGCGCAATCCCATGGGCGGCTCGGACCTCGCCCGCTTCGGCTACACCTATGACGACATGCCGGCCGGGCAGACCGATCCGGACCTGTCCGAGTTCTCGATCGCCCACGATCTCCAGGACGTCGTGCCGCTGACGAAGCAGGCACGTCAGCTCAACCCCTCGCTCACCGTGATGGCCTCGCCGTGGACGGCGCCCGCCTGGATGAAGGACAACGGGCAGCTCAACGGCGGCTGGCTGAAGGCGGAGCACTACGGGGCGTACGCCTCGTACTTCGTGAAGTACGTGCAGGCCTACCAGGCCCAGGGCATCCCGATCTCGTACGTCACCGCGCAGAACGAGCCGACCTGCTGCTCGGGCTATCCGTCGATGAGCTGGAACGCGAGCGGACTCGCGTACTTCACGAAGAACGAGCTGCTGCCGAAGCTCCAGAACGCCGGGTTGTCGACGAAGGTCATGGCCCACGACTGGAACTGGGACACCTACGACGCCTACGCCGCGCAGACGGTCGACGACGCGACGGTACGCAACCACCCCAACTTCGGCGGGATCGCCTGGCACGGCTACGGCGGTGACGTGGCCAAGCAGACCCAGGTGCACAACCGGTATCCGCAGCTGGACGCGTTCGGCACCGAGCACTCGGGGGGCACCTGGATCGCGAACCAGCAGCGCGAGGACATGATGAACATCATCGACTACACCCGGAACTGGGCGAAGTCGGTGACCAAGTGGTCACTCGCGCTGGACCAGAACCGGGGTCCGCACAACGGCGGCTGCGGAACCTGCGACGGTCTGATCACCGTCCACAACGGGGACTCCCGGCACGGGCAGGTCGACTACACCGTCGAGTACTACACGATGGGCCATCTGACGAAGTTCGTGAAACCGGGCGCCCAGCGCATCGCGTCCACGGCGTCGTCGTCGGTGCCGAACGTGGCGTGGCGCAACCCGGACGGGTCGAAGGCGCTGATCGCCTACAACGATGCGTCGGGTGCGCGGACGGTGACGATCAACTGGGGTTCGCAGCACGCCACTTACTCACTGCCCGGCAAGACGTCGGCGACGTTCACCTGGTCGGGCACCCAGAGCGAGGGCCCGTCACAGTCGGGGGCGCTGGTGGGCCTTGCCGGCAAGTGTCTCGATGTGGCGGGCGGTTCGTCGGCCGACGGTACGGCGGTGCAGCTCCACGACTGCAACGGCTCGACCGCACAGCGGTGGACCGTGCAGGCCGACGGGTCGGTGCGGGCGCTGGGCAAGTGCCTGGACGTCACGTCCGGTGCGACCGCGAACGGCGCGAAGGTCCAGCTGTACGGCTGCAACGGGTCGGGGGCGCAGCAGTGGTCGTACAACGCGACGACGGGCGACCTGGTCAACCGCGCCGCGGACAAGTGCCTCGACGTGACGGACAACTCCTCGGCGAACGGGGCCCGCACGCAGATCTGGAGCTGCACGGGCGCCGCGAACCAGAAGTGGCGTCTGCAGTAGCGGTTCAGGCGTAGGGCTGGCCGAGGCCCAGCAGGTTGCCCTCACTGTCGTGGAACCAGGCGGCGCGCTCCCCGCGGAAACCCTTGCTGGGGTAGTGCCCCTCGACGTCGGCGATGCCGTCGACCGTGCGCAGACCCGGCACGTCGACGTCCTCGAACTCGACGCCGCGCCGCCTGAGTTCCGCCACGACGGCGTCCACGTCCTCGACCTGCCAGCCCATCTGGGTGAAGGTTCCGGGGGCTGTTCCGGTGGACTGGAACAGGGCGAAATCCGTGCCGCCGCACCGGTACAGCAGGCCGCCCGGCCGTTCGTCGACCGGGTCCAGACCGAGCTTGTCGGAGTAGAAGCGCCGGGCCCGCTCCAGGTCCTGGGCGGGCAGCCGGGTCGCCACCTGTCCCCGGGCGAGGAAGTGCCGGGCGTCGGCGTCGTTGTCGTCCATGGCTCCACTGTGCCGTGGACGGCCGGCCCGGGGGAGGCGGCGAGGTCCGTTCGGCCTACTCCGCCGGGACCACCCCGGCCCGCAGCAGCCCGTACGTGTACGCGTCCTCCAGCGCCTGCCAGGACGCCGCGATGACGTTCTCGGCGACGCCGACCGTGGACCACTCCCCCGCCCCGTCGGACGTGGAGATCAGGACGCGGGTCGTGGACTGGGTGCCGTGCACGCCCTCCAGGATGCGGACCTTGTAGTCGACGAGGTCCAGCTTGGCGAGCTGCGGGTAGATCTTCTCCAGGGCCACCCGAAGGGCGCGGTCGAGGGCGTTGACCGGGCCGTTGCCCTCCGCCGTGGCGACGATGCGCTCGCCCTTGGCGAAGAGCTTGACCGTGGCCTCGTTGGCGTGGCTGCCGTCGGGGCGGTCCTCGACGATCGCGCGCCAGGACTCGACCTGGAAGTACGTCAGCGGCTTGCCCTCGACCTCGGTGCGCAGCAGGAGTTCGAAGCTGGCGTCGGCGGCCTCGTACGTGTAGCCCTTGAGCTCGCGCTCCTTCACCCGCTCGACCACCCGCCCGACCAGCTCCCGGTCGCCGCCGAGGTCGATGCCGAGTTCCTTGCCCTTGAGCTCGATCGACGCGCGGCCGGCCATGTCGGAGACCAGCATCCGCATGGTGTTGCCGACCTGCTCGGGGTCGATGTGCTGGTAGAGGTCCGGGTCGACCTTGATCGCGGAGGCGTGCAGGCCGGCCTTGTGCGCGAAGGCGGAGACGCCGACGTACGGCTGGTGGGTGGAGGGGGTGAGGTTCACGACCTCGGCGATGGCGTGCGAGATGCGGGTCATCTCGCGGAGGTGGCCGTCGGGGAGGACCTTCTTGCCGTACTTCAGCTCCAGGGCCGCCACGACGGGGAAGAGGTTGGCGTTGCCGACGCGCTCGCCGTAGCCGTTGGCCGTGCACTGGACGTGGGTGGCGCCCGCGTCGACGGCCGCGAGGGTGTTGGCGACCGCGCAGCCGGTGTCGTCCTGGGCGTGGATGCCGAGCCGGGCGCCGGTGTCGGCGAGGACGGTGGAGACGACCGCCTGGACCTGGGCGGGGAGCATGCCGCCGTTGGTGTCGCAGAGGATCACGACGTCGGCGCCGGCCTCGGAGGCGGTGCGTACGACGGATTTCGCGTACTCGGGGTTGGCGCGGTAGCCGTCGAAGAAGTGCTCGCAGTCGACGAAGACGCGGCGGCCCTGCTCGCGCAGGTACGACACGGTGTCGCGGACCATCTCCAGGTTCTCGTCCAGGGTGGTGCGCAGGGCGAGCTCGACGTGCCGGTCGTGGGACTTGGCGACGAGGGTGATCACCGGGGCGCCGGAGTCCAGGAGCGCGTTGACCTGCGGGTCCTCGGACGCCTTGCCGCCCGCGCGGCGAGTGGCGCCGAAGGCGACCAGCTGGGCGTGCCGGAAGGAGATCTCCTGCTGGGCGCGCGCGAAGAACTCGGTGTCGCGGGGGTTGGCGCCGGGCCAGCCGCCCTCGATGAAGCCCACGCCGAAGTCGTCCAGGTGACGGGCGATGGCCAGCTTGTCGGCGACGGTGAGGTTGATGCCCTCCCGCTGGGCGCCGTCGCGCAGGGTGGTGTCGAAGACGTGGAACGAGTCGTCGAGCTCGCTGGTTACCGACATGGTCGTAAGGCTCCTGTATTGGATCTCGGTCTACCGGAATGACCGGCTCCACCGCCCCCACCTATGGTCCCTCACGCTCTCCGCCCGGCTGCGGGTGGGCCGGGAAACAGAAAAACCTCTCGCGGGTGCGAGAGGTCTGCGCGCGGGTCGAGGACGACGGTGTCCACCCGTACCTGGTCGTACGTGGTGGTCACTGCGGACCGGCGCGCCTGCTGCCAATAATCATGGCGAACGAGAGCACGGGGGCAGTCTGGCACAAGTCGCCCCCGCGCTCACCGTCCGTCTCAGGATGCGAGCACTGTGCTGATCACCGCAGGTGGCGGACGTAGACGTGCGTGGTGTCGGCGGTGTCGTCCGGCACCAGGTCGGCGCCCCTGCTGCCGAAGGCGACCGTGCGGCCGTGCCGGTCGATCACCGGGTATTCCGCGTAGTCGGCGCTCGGGCCGCCCTGGGCCGCGGCGCTGACGAGCTCCGTGCGTCCGGTGCGCAGGTCGCGCACGTACACCTGACGTGCGGTGTTCGGGGCTGCCGAGCCGAACACGAGGTACCTGCTGTCGGCGCTCAGCCGGGCAGAGCCGGTGTAGGCGGCCGGGTCGGCGGCGTCGATGCGGCGCAGGTCCCCCGTCCTCAGGTCACGGACGAAGGCGTTGTGGGTGCCGTTGGTGTCACCCGGCGTCAGCTTCGAGTCCAGCGAGTTGAACACCGCGTACCGGCCGTCGGCGCTGACCTGCGGGTACTCGGTGTGCCCGTCGGACGCCGCGCCGTCCGGCGCCTTGTCGACCTGGGTCAGCTCGCCGCTGCGCACGTCACGGACGTAGGCGTCGCTCCAGTCGCCCCGGGTGGGGTACGGCACGAAGAACTGGTAGCCGACCTTGTTGCCGTCGGCGCTGATGGTCGGCTGGGTGGCGGCGGACTTCCAGGCTCCCTCGCCGGGGACCTGGCTGATGCGGACCCGCTCGCCGGTGACGCGGTCGACGCGGTAGACCCGGTTCGAGCTGTCGCCCGCCTGCCCCGTCTCACTGGTGCGCAGGGCGACGAAGGCGACATAGCGGCCGTCGGCGCTGAGGGCGGGCATGCTGCCGGCGGTGTAGCCCGTGTCGACGGCGTCGTCGATGCGCTGGAGAGCGCCGGTCCTCAGGTCCTTGACGAAGACGTGGTTGTCGGCGGTGTTGTAGGTGGGGTTGGAGGTGAACGCCAGGTACCGGCCGTCGGCGCTCAGCGACACGTCGAGGACGTTGGCGTCGCCCGGGGTGCCGTCCGCCGAGGTGCTCGCCAGGCGGGTGACGCCGGTCCTCAGGTCGCGCACGAACGCGTCGGCGACGCCGTTGGAGTCGCCCGCGACGAGGTTGTCGGCGTCGGAGACGAAGGCCAGATGGCGGCCGTCGGCGCTCAGGCTCTGCCCGTCGGAGCCACGGTTGCCGTCCGTGCCGTCCGGGGCCACGCTCGCCTTCTCGGTGTACGGCGCCCTGGGCGCGGCGCCCGCCGACGTCCCCGACAGCGTCGCCGTCGCGGCGGCCAGGGCGATGGCGAGCGCGACAACTCGCTTGGTGCTGTGCATGGTTGTTCCCCCGTTGATGGTCGTTGTCATTGAACTGTCCGCAGGAAGACGTCCGACACCCCGCTGGTGTCCCCCTCCACCGGATCGGGTGACGCCGACTCGAACGCGACGACAGTGCCGTCGGCGTTGACGCCACGGACGCCGGACCTGTTCCCCCCGTGGTCCCCGCCGACGCTTCACCCCCGGCCCCCGCCGGGAGTTCGCAACGAGGCAAACGCATCACCGGCCACAGGGTCAATCGGTCTTATTGCGTACAACCCGGGCGGGAGGTCAGGCGTCCGCGAGGAGGCCCTCGTCCAGGAACTCCCGTACGTGGCCGAGAATCGTCCCCCGGTCCGTGCCCCGCAGCCCGATGGCCACGTGGATGGAGAAGCCGTCCAGCAGGGCCCGCAGACGGGCGGCGAACCGGTCCGGGTCGACCGCTCGGAACTCGCCCCTCGACACCCCCTCCGCCAGCAGCGCCACCAGGTCCCGGTGCCAGGCCCCCTCGATCGCGGCCTGGCGGTCGCGGGCGTCGTCGTCGGCGTTCTGCGAACGGTTCCAGACCTCCAGCCACAGCGTCCAGTGGGGGTCGCGGTGGCCGTCGGGGACGTACAGGTCGACGTACGCGTCCAGGCGTTCACGGGCGGAGGCGGTCCGGGTCAGCAGCCGCCCGCGCTCGGCGCCGAGCCGGCCCTCGCTCCACTCCAGGGTCCGCAGCAGCAACTCGTCCTTGGAGTGGAAGTAGTAGAGGAGATGGCCGCTGCTCATGCCGACCTCACGGCCGAGGGCGGCCATGGTGAGCTTCTCCAGGCCGCGTTCGGCGATCATCTCCATGGCGGCGGCGAGGACGTCCTCGCGGGGAGGGGCGGGGGTACGGCGCCGGGCGGGGGTCACGCGACGGCCTCCACGCGGACGGCGTCCGGGACGAGGCGGGTCTCGTAGCCGCTCGTGCAGTCGGCGGCGACGATCGCTACCTCCGCCCCGCAGCCGCAGACGTGGTTGACCCCGGCCTCGCCGTCCGGCCCGCAGCAGCCGATGAGCCGGTACGGGTCGGGGTGCGGGGCGATGTCCACGACGTCGTCCGGGTGCAGGACGTAGGTGCCGCACGGCCCGGCGGAGACCAGGAAGCCCCGCTCGTCGGACTTCCACCTGCCGCCGGGCACGACCCCGTCGTACTCCTCGTCGGGCCCGATCGGCTCGAACGGCGCCCCGAACGGCAGCGGGTCGACGACGAACGTCCCGCGCGGCACGCTGGGCGGGCCGTGCCGCCGGCCGTCCGGGCCCGGGAGCCCGTCCCAGCCGGGATACGCGGGCATCGCGGCGAGCTGCCGGACCGGCTCGGTCAGCCGGGTTCCGCAGGAGGCGCAGAGCAGTACGTTCACCCGTACGTTCTACCTGACCCCGGCCCTCGGCTGCTGCTGAGTGATGCAGTGGATGCCCCCGCCACCGGCGAAGACCGTCCGGGCGTCCACCAGCGTCACCGTCCGCTCCGGGAACAGCCGGCGGAAGATGCCGGCCGCCATCTCGTCACGCGGGTCGTCGAAGCCGCAGAGCACCACTCCGCCGTTGCAGAGGTAGTGGTTGATATAGGAGTAGTCGGCCCAGTGGCCGTCCGCCTCCAGGACGGTCGGGGCGGGCACCTCGACGACCTCCAGTCGGCGGCCGCGCGCGTCCGTCTGCGACTTCAGCAGGCCGACGATCTCCTTGGTCACCTCGTGGTCGGGGTGCGCGGGGTCCGGCTGCACGTGGGCGACGACCACGCCGGGGCGGGCGAACGCGGCGACGATGTCGACATGGCCGAGGGTGCCGAACCCGTACGGGGGATAGTCGCCGGTCAGGCCGCGCGGCAGCCAGATCGCCTTGCGGGTGCCGAGGTGGGCGTGGATCTCGGTCTCCACCTGCTCGCGCGTCCAGTGCGGGTTGCGCTCCGGGCCGAGCTGGACCGTCTCCGTGAGCAGGACGGTGCCCTCGCCGTCGACGTGGATCGCGCCGCCTTCGTTGACGAGCTTCGAGGCGTACGTCCTGACCGACCCCGCCAGGTCGGAGACGTGCGCGGCGACCTTCGCGTCGTGCTCCCAGCGGGCCCACTCCTGGGCGCCCCAGCCGTTGAACGTCCAGTCGACGGCGGCGAGTTCGCCCTTGGCGTCGGTGAGGAAGGTCGGGCCGATGTCACGCATCCAGGCGTCGTCGAGGTCCCGCTCGACCGTCTCGACGCCAGGGCCGAGCAGCGCGCGGGCCTCGGCCGACTGGCCGGGGCCGCACACCACCGTCACCGGCTCGAAGCGGCGGACCGCACGGGCGACGGACGCCCAGGCGATCCGGGAGGCCGCGAGGTCGTCCGGGTCCTCGAAGGTCGGGTTGGGTCCCGGCCAGGCCATCCAGGTGCGCTCGTGCGGGGCCCACTCGGCGGGCATGCGGAAGCCGTCGGCGGCGGGGGTCGTCATGGCGGTCCTTGTCTGAGAAGTCGGCTGAACGTCACAGGAAGTAGAGGCGGTTGAGGGAGACCGAGTCGGCCGGCTCGGAGCGCAGCGGCTCGCCGTCGAGGGTGACCAGGCCGGTGCGCTGGTCGACGTCGACCGCTCCGGTACGGGAGTTGAGGCGCAGGTCGGCCGGCCCGATGCCGCGCGTGCCGCGCACGGCGACCCGGCGGCGCCGGGTCGGCATGGAGTCGTTGCCCTGATCGACGGCGGCCTGCGCGACGAACGCGACGGAGATGTCGGCGGGCGTGGCGCCGTACGCCCCGAACTGCGGTCCCAGGACGAGGGGTTGGCAGGTGTCGGTGGCCGCGTTGGGGTCGCCGACCACGCCGTAGGCGGGGAAGCCGGACTTCAGCACCAGTTGCGGCTTGGCTCCGAAGTGGTCGGGCCGCCACAGCACGATGTCGGCGAGCTTGCCGGCCTCGATCGACCCCACCTCGTGCGCGAGGCCGTGCGCGATGGCCGGGTTGATGGTCAGCTTGGCCATGTAGCGCAGGACGCGCTCGTTGTCGTCGCCGTCGTCCGGGGCACCGAACTCGGCCTTCATCTTCCCGGCCATCGCGAAGGTACGGCGGACGGTCTCACCCGCGCGCCCCATGCCCTGCGCGTCCGACGAGGTGATGCCGATCGCGCCCAGGTCGTGCAGCACGTCCTCGGCGCCCATCGTCCCGGCGCGGATGCGGTCGCGGGCCATGGCGGCGTCGCCGGGCAGGTCGGTCTTGAGGTCGTGGACGGAGACGATCATGCCGTAGTGCTCGGCGACCGCGTCCCGGCCGAAGGGCAGGGTGGGGTTGGTGGAGGAGCCGATGACGTTCGGGACGCCGGCCATCTTCAGCACGTTCGGGACGTGTCCGCCGCCGCAGCCCTCGATGTGGAAGGCGTGGATGGTGCGGCCCTCCAGCACGCGCAGGGTGTCCTCGACCGAGAGGCACTCGTTCAGGCCGTCGCTGTGCAGGGCGACCTGGACGTCGTGCTCCTCGGCGACGCGCAGGGCCGTGTCCAGCGCCCGGGTGTGGGCGCCCATGTCCTCGTGGACCTTGAAGCCGGAGGCGCCGCCCTCGGCGAGGGCCTCGACCAGCGGGGCGTCGTGCGACGAGGAGCCGCGACCCAGGAAGCCGATGTTGACGGGCCAGGCATCGAAGGCGTTGAACGCGTGCCGCAGCGCCCACGGCGAGTTGACGCCGACGCCCCACACCGGCCCGAACTCCTGCCCGATGATCGTGGTCACGCCGGAGGCCAGCGAGGCCTCCATGACGCGCGGCGACAGCAGGTGCACATGTGTGTCGACGGCCCCGGCGGTGGCGATGAGCCCCTCGCCGGACACGATCGACGTGCCCGTGCCGACCACGACGTCGACACCGTCGAGGGTGTCGGGGTTCCCGGCCCGCCCGATCGAGCAGATCCGGCCCTCCCTGATGCCGATGGAGACCTTCCGGATCCCCAGCGCCGCGTCGATCACGACGACGTTGCTGATCACCACGTCACAGGTCTCCCGCACCGCGGCGGCCTTGAGGTGCAGCCCGTCCCGGGCGGTCTTGCCGAACCCGGCGAGGAACTCGTCGCCGTAGCGCTGGGAGTCCGACTCGACGCGGATGGTCAGGCCGCAGTCGCCGAGGCGGATGCGGTCGCCGGCGCGGGGGCCGTGGGTGGCGGCGTACTCGTACGGGGTGAGGCGGCGGGCCTCTGCGGGGTGCCCTCCGGGACGGCTCATCGTTCGGCCTCCTGCTTCTGATCGGGTGTTTCCGTCACGCCGAGATAGCCGCAGGCGGCGGCGCGGCGCAGTGCCTCCTCGCGGGCGCCCGGCGCGTCCAGCGCCCCGTCGACGAGCCCCGCGAACCCGATCGCGATCCGCTCGCCGCCGATGGGGAGAAGCCCGACCTCGACGCTCTCCCCCGGCCCGAAGCGCGTCGACGAGCCGGCCGGAACGGCGAGCCGCATGCCATAGGCCGCGCCGCGGTCGAAGTCGAGGCGGGGGTTGGCCTCGAAGAAGTGGAAGTGGGAGGTGACGGAGACCGGCACGGTGGCGGTGTTCGTCACGATCACCCGCAGGACCGCCTCGGGCTCGGCGTGCTCGGGCCCCGGCAGCAGCGCTCCCGGGCCCTGGTCCGCGAGCCCGCCGCCACCGATGGGGTCGGACACGACCGCCAGCCGCGAGCCGTCGTCGAACACGGCCTCGACATGCACCTCGGTAACGACGTCCGCCACGCCCGGCAGCACGTCGTCCGGCCGGAGCACGGACCGGGCACGTTCGATCGCCTCGGCGAGCCGGGCTCCGTCCCGGGCGGCCTCGCAGACGGTGTCCGCGATGAGCGCGGTCGCCTCGGGCACGTTCAGCCTGAGCCCTCTGGCCCGGCGGGCCCGGGCCAGTTCGGCGGCTCCGAAGAGCAGCAGCCGGTCACGTTCCGTCGGGGTCAGTCTCACGACGCGGCACCTCCTTGTCTTCCTCGCTTTAGAGCATCACTCTAAACACCGGATCCGCGCAACCGAAACCTTGACGGCAGAGGTTAGGACACATCACATTGAACGTCGTTCTAACCAAGGGAGACCAATATGCCGATGGAACAGCGCGGAGTCGACACCATCCCTGACGGGGAACGCACGAGCGGGCCCCGGGATCTCGTCTCGATCCTGCTGGGGTCCAACCTCTGTCTCGGAGTGATCGTCTTCGGCTGGCTGCCGCCGTCGTTCGGCCTGGACTGGTGGGCGTCGGTGAGCTCGATCGTGGTCGGCGCGGTGGCCGGCACGGCCCTGACCGCCCCGCTCGCCCTGATCTCGCTGCGCACGGCGACGAACCTGTCCACGTCCTCGGGCGCCCAGTTCGGCGTGCGCGGCCGCCTGGTCGGCTCGGTGGTCGGCCTGCTGCTGGCCCTCGGCTACACCGCCCTGACCGTGTGGATCGGTGGCGATGTGATGGTCGGCGTACTGGGCCGGCTGGTCGGACTGCCGGCGAGCGGGATCTCCTACGGCGTGGTCTACGGGCTGCTGGCCGCGGCCACCGTCGCGGGCGCGGTGTACGGCTACCGCGTGCTGCTCGCCATGTCCCGCGTCCTGGCGATCGGCATGACGGCCCTGCTGGTCCTCGGCGTGATCGCCTACGCCCCGCACTTCACGACCGGCGCGCTGCCGGAGGCGGGCGGCCATCTGCTGGGCGGCTTCTGGCCCACCTGGTTCCTGGCGACGGTGGCCGCGGGCCTGTCCGGGCCGATCGCCTTCATCACGCTGCTCGGCGACTACACCCGCTACATCTCCCCGGCCCGCCACTCCTCACGCCGGGTGCTGCACGCGACCTGGCTCGGCCTCTCCCTCGGCCTGCTGATCCCCCAGCTCTTCGGCACCTTCACGGCGTACGCGGCAGGAGCCGCCCTCGACTACGCCGGACCGCTGGTCTCCGCCTCCCCCGGCTGGTACCTCGTCCCCCTGCTGCTGGCCGCGTCCGCCGGGTCGGTCGGCAACGCCGGCCTGATGCTCTACTCCATGGGCCTCGACCTGGACGCCATCCTGCCGCGCGCCTCCCGGGCGACGGCCACGTACACGGTCGCCGTGATCGCCACCGCCTGCGTCTTCGCCGGCCACTACTACTCGTCCGCACAGGACGCGATGACGTCCTTCGTCCTGCTGCTGACGGCGATCGGTACCCCGTGGGCGGTCATCACCCTGATCGGCTTCGTCCGATGCCGTGGCCTGTACGACGCGGAGGCCCTCCAGGTCTTCAACCGCCGGGCGCGGGGCGGGATCTACTGGTACCGGGCCGGCTGGAACATCCCGGCGACGGTGGCGTGGGCACTGGGCGCGACGGTCGGCCTGCTGGCCGTCTCCCTCCCGTCGTACGAGGGGCCGCTGCTGTCCCTGACCGGCGGGGTGGACTGCAGTTTCCTGCTGTCGGGGCTGGTGGGGGGCACGGCATCCCTGCTGCTGCAGCCCCGGGCTCTCTCTCAGCAGAGCCCGGGGACGGCGTTCTCAGCCCGTCCGGCGCTTGAGGACGAGGCCGTTTAGGCCGAAGCGGGGGTCTGGGGGCGGCAGCCCCCAGGGACCCCGGCCTCGACGCCGAGCACGGATCAGCCCAGCTTGTGCATCCACCCGTGCTGGTCCACGGCAGTGCCCCGCTGGACGTCGAGAAGAGCCTGGCGCAGCTTCATCGTGACCTCGCCGGGCTCCCCGTCACCCTGCTGCCACTGGGCGCCGGTGCGCTTCACGGTGCCGACCGGGGTGATGACGGCGGCCGTACCGCAGGCGAAGACCTCCGTGAGGGTGCCGTTCTCCGAGTCGCGCTGCCACTGGTCGACGGAGACGCGGCCCTCCTCGGCCTCGTAGCCGAGGTCACGGGCGACGGCCAGGAGGGAGTCGCGGGTGACGCCCTCCAGGATGGAGCCGGTGAGGGACGGGGTGACGATCCTGTCGCCGTACACGAAGTACAGGTTCATGCCGCCGAGTTCCTCGACCCACTTGCGCTCGACCGCGTCCAGGTAGCAGACCTGGGCGCAGCCCTCGGCGGCGGCCTCGGCCTGGGCCAGCAGGGAGGCGGCGTAGTTGCCGCCGGTCTTGGCGTCGCCCATGCCGCCGGGCACCGCGCGGACGTGGTCCTCGGAGACCCAGATGGACACCGGCTTGACGCCGCCCGGGAAGTAGGCGCCGGCCGGGGAGGCGATGACGATGAAGAGGTACTCGCTCGCGGGCTTCACGCCCAGGCCGACCTCCGTCGCGAACATGAACGGACGCAGGTAGAGGGACTCCTCGCCACCGTGCGTCGGCACCCACGCCCGGTCCTGGCTCACCAGCGCGTCGCACGCCTCGATGAACGTCTCGACCGGCAGCTCGGGCATGCCGAGCCGGCGGGCGGAGGACTGGAAGCGCTGGGCGTTCTTCTCGGGACGGAACGTGGCGACGGACCCGTCGGGCTGCCGGTAGGCCTTGAGACCCTCGAAGATCTCCTGCGCGTAGTGCAGGACCATCGTGGCCGGGTCGAGGGAGAGCGGCGCGTACGGCACGAGCTGGCCGTCGTGCCAGCCGCGGCCCTCGGTCCACTTGATCGTCACCATGTGGTCGGTGAAGTGGCGGCCGAACCCGGGGTTGGCCAGGATCGCCTCGCGGTCTGCGGCGGCGAGCGGGCTGGCGGACGGCTTGAGCTCGATCGTGGGCGTCGTCATGAGTAGATGTCCTTCACCGGTTTCGTTGTGGCGGGCCGCGATCACGCCAGTACTGCCTGTGGCCAGTGCTAGGACGTCCGAGCATTCCTTCGTATCGCGGCTCCGCGTTCGATTATCTCAAGCGGGTGCCGTGGAAGAAATCGGCCTGTTCGACGTGATCGGCGCGAAATCGCGATCCAGGGGTTGATGGTGTCACCCGGCGGCGGACATGGGGAAGCCGCCGGGTGCGAGTGACCCGACGGCTTCGAAAGTTGTTTCGAGTAGCGCGACGGGTGTCAGCCGGCTACTCGTACGGCCAGCGCGTCGCCGATCTCCGACGTGCTGCGGGCGGGCTTGCCGGTGCGCTCCGCGAGGTCGGCGGAGACCGCCTCGTCGATGCGCGCGGCCTCGGCGTCGTGGCCGAGGTGGCGCAGGAGCAGGGCGACGGACAGGACCGTGGCGGTGGGGTCGGCCTTGCCCTGACCTGCGATGTCCGGGGCCGAGCCGTGAACCGGCTCGAACATGGACGGGAACGCGCCGGACGGGTTGATGTTCCCGGACGCGGCGACGCCGATGCCGCCGGAGACGGCCGCGGCGAGGTCGGTGATGATGTCGCCGAAGAGGTTGTCGGTGACGATGACGTCGAACCGCTCGGGCTGCGTGACCAGGTAGATGGTCGCCGCGTCGACGTGCATGTACTCGGTGGTGACCTCCGGGAACTCCTCGGCCACCTTGTTGAAGATGTTGGTCCACAGGTGACCCGCGAAGGTCAGCACGTTGTTCTTGTGGATCAGCGCGAGCTTCTTGCGCGGGCGGGCCTGCGCGCGGGCGAAGGCGTCGCGGACCACGCGCTCGACACCGAAGGCCGTGTTCACGGAGACCTCGGTGGCGACCTCGTGCTCGGTGCCCTTGCGGATGGTGCCGCCGTTGCCGGTGTACGGGCCCTCGGTGCCTTCGCGGACCACGACGAAGTCGATCTCGGGCTGTCCGGCGAGCGGGGTGGCGACACCCGGAAGGAGCTTCGACGGACGCAGGTTGACGTGGTGGTCGAAGGCGAAGCGGAGCTTCAGCAGGAAGCCCCGCTCCAAGACGCCCGACGGCACGCCCGGGTCGCCGATCGCGCCGAGCAGGATCGCGTCGTGCTTCTTCAGGGCGTCGAGGTCGGCGTCGGTGAGGGTCTCACCCGTGGCGTGGTAGCGCCTGGCGCCGAAGTCGTACTCCTTGGTCTCCAGCTTCACATCCTGCGGAAGGACGGCGGAGAGGACCTTCAGGCCTTCGGCCACGACCTCCTGGCCGATGCCGTCACCGGGAATCACTGCGAGATTGAGGCTGCGAGACATGTCGGCACCCTACTCTTCGTCCCATGGGATGACACACGATGTCCGCGATACGGACACCCTGATGAGGGACGGCGTCTGGGTGTCGACCGGCGTTCACCCGCATGTATGCCGGGTGTTGGCCGTTGCTGGGAACTTTCCCACCATGGACCTCCCCGACTTCGGCATCCCGCCCCAGCTCGCCCGCCGTATGAGCATGGCGGAACAGCACGAGTACCTGCGTACGAAACTGACCCGGCGCCGCACGCTGGTGACGGCGGGCGCGGTGGCGGGCGGTCTGCTGACGGGCTGCTCGGGGTCGGGGCCGGGCACGCCCGGTACGAAGCCCTCCGTATCGGCGCCCGCGTCAACCCTCACGAAGGTGCCGGGCTCCGCCGTCGCCCCGTTCGGCCGCCACCTCGCCTTCGGCGCCGACCCGAAGTCGCAGATGCGGATCTCCTGGCAGGTCCCGGCCGCGGTGAAGAAGCCGTACGTCCGGATCGGCTTGCGGCCCGACGACCTGAGCCGCAGGATCGACGCCGAGATCCGCGATCTGTACACCCCCGAACTGCAGGGCATCCGCGCGGCGTTGGAGCAGTACTACGTCCACGCGGCACTGGACTCCCTGCGCCCCGGCACGACGTACTACTACGGCGTGGGCCATGACGGCTTCGACCCGGCGGCCCCGAAGAACCGCGCGACGATCGCCTCCTTCCGCACGGCTCCCGCGAGCCCGGAGACCTTCACCTTCACGGCCTTCGGCGACCAGGGCGTCAGCGAGGCGGCCGCCACCAACGACAAACTCCTGCTGGGCCAGAACCCGGCCTTCCACCTCCACGCCGGCGACATCTGCTATGCGAACGTCAAGGGCCTGGGCAAGGAGTCGGACGCCTACGACCCCGGCTTCTGGGACGGTTACCTCAAGCAGACCGAGTCGGTGGCCAAGTCGGTGCCGTGGATGGTGACGACCGGCAACCACGACATGGAGGCCTGGTACTCGCCGGACGGCTACGGCGGCCAGCTGGCCCGCTGGTCCCTGCCGGACAGCGGCTTCGACTCCCGTACGGCCCCGGGCGTGTACTCCTTCACCTACGGCAACGTCGGCTTCGTGGCGCTGGACGCGAACGACGTGTCGTACGAGATTCCCGCCAACCGGGGCCACACGGACGGCCGTCAGACGAAGTGGCTGGACGAGCGGCTCGGTGAGCTGCGGGCGGCGAAGGGCGTCGACTTCATCGTCGTCTTCTTCCACCACTGCGCCTACTCGACGTCCTCGCACGCGTCCGACGGGGGTGTGCGGGCCGAGTGGGTGCCGCTGTTCGCCCGGTACCAGGTGGACCTGGTGATCAACGGGCACAACCACGTCTACGAGCGGACGGACGCCATCAGGAACGGCGAGGTCGGCAGGCAGGTGCCCATCGGCGCCTCGACGGACCCGACGCGGGACGGCATCGTGTACGTCACGGCGGGCGGGGGCGGCAAGGAGCTGTACGGCTTCCCCGCGGGCGTCGAGGAGAGCTACGAGGGGCATGTGACCGAGCGGGAGTCGGTCGACACCTTCAAGTGGACCAAGTCACGCGACACCAAGGCGGAGAGCGTGCAGTGGTCGCGGGTGCGCTACCGGGGCTTCTCCTTCCTCACTGTGGAGGCGCAGGGAGGCGCGAAGCCCCGGCTGAAGGTGTCGGCACTGGCCCAGAACGGGGAGCGCATCGACCACTTCGAGGTGCGGCGCGGCGGCTGATCGACGTGAGGTCGGTACGCGGCACGACCGCGGAGCGCTACGCCGCCTGGTGGCCGGTGGCTCCGCCGTTGTCCCTGCGGTCGAGGGCGCGCTGGAGGGCCGCGGCGGCGTTCTTGCGGTCGGACTCGGTCGTACGGGAGAGGTGACGGACTCGGCGGCGGGCGGTCGTCTCGGCCATGGGAAATCGACTCCTTCGAAATCCGGGAGTGCAGACAGGGGATACGAGACGCCGGATGGGGCGGGGAGCGGTGCCGCAGGGGTTGCCTGCAAGGGGCCCGGCTCACGACCGCCATTCGCTTGATCGAGCGAGACGTTCGGCTTCTACAAAGCTAAGGGAGGACGGCGCGTCTGTCTCCACAATTACTCGGACTTCCTACTATCTGAGACGGCCGAGTAGGTCACACCGCACTGACCTGGGCTTTCCGTCGTCGCCCCCGTCAGAGCACATCCCCGTCCCGCCAGTCGAAGACCAGCTCGAACGCGGGGTCCGGCACACCCGCGAGCGCGGGCCGCACGTAGGTCGTGCCTTCCTCGTCCGGCAGATGCACGACGCCCTCCGGCCCCAGCGCGCAGACCCGCCCGCGCCACACCTCCCAGCCGCGAGCGGCGTACAGCGCGGCCCCCTCGTCGCTCGCGGACAGCATCCCCGCGTCGTACGCCCGGTCGATCACCCGCTCCAGCTCCGCCATCACCCGGCCCCCGAGCCCGCCCCGCCGTGCATCGGCCCGCACGGCGACCGCCTCGACGTACCCGACGCGCAGCCACCGGTCCCGGTACCGCACCCGCCGCATGATCACCGAACCGTGCGCGACGATCCGCCCGGCGTCGTCCCGGACGAGGACATGCATGCCGCCGAGCCCGTGCTCGAAGTCCTCGTCGGAGAAGTCCCCCTCGAAGGCGTCGTCCAACAGGGCGCGGATCTCGCTCAGTTCGGCGGGGGTGAGGTCGGCGGTGTGCGCGGTGCGCGGGGTGCCCGCCGGTGCGTCGGTGGTCATCCCACCAGTATTCGGCATCGCCCACTCGGCTGATCCTCCGCGCCGCCCGGGAGACGGAGTCACGTCGAGGGGAACGGTGAGGTCATGAACGACACGTCGAAAGTGTTCCTCGAGGGCGGCCCCGAGGATCTGCCCGAGCGGATCGTCGGGGCCCCGTCCCCCGGTCCGGATGTGAAGATCAAGCTCCGCGGTGGATACGAGCACTTCAGGCCGACCTCGCGCCAGGAGGACACCCCGGAGGGCGCGCTGCCGGTCTACGAGTGGTGGGAGCGCACGGAGATCGCCGAGTAGCGCACTCTCCCCGCACGGCAAAGGGCCGGGTCCGTCAAGACCCGGCCCTTTGCGTTGAGTTGGGGTGTCAGCCCATGTGCGGGTACGCGTAGTCGGTCGGCGCGACCAGCGTCTCCTTGATGGCGCGGGTCAGCGTCCAGCGCATCAGGTTCTGCGGGGCGCCGGCCTTGTCGTTGGTGCCGGAGGCACGGCCGCCGCCGAAGGGCTGCTGGCCGACGACGGCGCCGGTCGACTTGTCGTTGATGTAGAAGTTGCCGGCCGCGTAGCGCAGCTTGTCCATCGTGTACGCCGCAGCCGCCCGGTCGCCCGAGATGACCGAGCCGGTCAGCGCGTAGGCGGACACCGACTCCATCTGCTCCAGCATCTCGTCGTACTTGTCGTCCTCGTAGACGTGCACGGCGAGGAACGGGCCGAAGTACTCGGTCGTGAAGACCTCGTTCTCCGGGTCGGTGCACTCGACGACGGTCGGGCGGACGAAGTAGCCGACGGAGTCGTCGTAGGAGCCGCCCGCGACGATCGTGCAGGTCGGGTCCTGCTTCGCCCGGTCGATCGCCGCCTTGTTCTTGGCGAACGCCCGCTCGTCGATGACCGCGCCGATGAAGTTCGACAGATCCGACACATCGCCCATGGTGATGTAGTCGACCTCCGCCGCGAACTCCTCCTTGAAGCCGGAGTTCCAGATCGACGCCGGGATGTACGCCCGGGAGGTCGCCGAGCACTTCTGGCCCTGGAACTCGAAGGCGCCGCGGGTCAGGGCGGTCTTCAGCACGGCCTTGTCGGCGCTCGGGTGGGCGACGACGAAGTCCTTGCCGCCGGTCTCGCCGACGATGCGCGGGTAGGAGCGGTACTTCTCGATGTTGTTGCCGACCGTCTTCCACAGGTACTGGAAGGTCTTGGTCGAGCCGGTGAAGTGGATGCCGGCGAGGTCGCGGTGCTCCAGGGCGACCTTGGAGACCTCGATGCCGTCACCGGTGACGAGGTTGATGACGCCCTTGGGCAGACCGGCCTCTTCCAGCAGCTGAAGCAGCAGCACGGCGGCGTGGGTCTGCGTCGGGGACGGCTTCCAGACCACGACGTTGCCCATCAGCGCGGGCGCGGTGGGCAGGTTGCCGGCGATCGCCGTGAAGTTGAAGGGCGTGATCGCGTAGACGAAGCCCTCCAGCGGTCGGTGATCGAGGCGGTTCCACACGCCCGGGGAGTTCGCCGGGGGCTGCTCGGCGAGCAGGTCACGGGCGTACTTGACGTTGAAGCGCCAGAAGTCGATCAGCTCGCAGGGCGTGTCGATCTCGGCCTGCTGGGCGGTCTTCGACTGGCCGAGCATGGTGGAGGCGGCCAGCGTCTCGCGCCACGGGCCGGACAGCAGCTCGGCGGCGCGCAGGATGATCGCCGCGCGGTCGTCGAAGGACATCGCACGCCAGGCCGGCGCGGCGGCGAGGGCCGCGTCGATGGCGTCCTGGGCGTCCTGCTGCGTGGCGTTGCCGTAGGTGCCGATGCGGGCCTTGTGGTTGTGCGGCTGCACGACGTCGACGCGCTCGCCACCGCCCAGCCGTCGCTCGCCGCCGATGGTGCACGGCAGGTCGATCGGGTTCTCGGCCAGCTCCTTGAGCTTGACCTCCAGCCGGGCGCGCTCGGGCGAGCCGGGGGCGTAGCCGTGCACCGGCTCGTTGACGGGGGTGGGGACCTGGGTCACAGCGTCCATGAGTTCCGTAACTCCTTACTGAGCGGTGGTGGTTCAGCCCTTGGTGATCATGCTTCGTACGAAGAACCGCAGGTTGGCGGGCTTCTCCGCGAGCCGGCGCATGAAGTATCCGTACCAGTCGGTGCCATAGGCCGTGTAGACGCGCATGCGGTGGCCCTCCGCGGCCAGCCGTAGATGCTCGTCGCTGCGGATCCCGTACAGCATCTGGAACTCGTACTCGTCCAGCTTGCGCCCGGCACGCCGCGCGAGCTCCTGGGCGATGGAGATCAGTCGCGGATCGTGGGAGCCGATCATCGGGTACCCGGCGCCCTCCATCAGAACCTTGAGGATCCGGACGTACGCCTTGTCGATCTCTTGTTTCTGCTGGTAGGCGACCTCGGCGGGCTCCTTGTAGGCGCCCTTCACGAGGCGTACCCGGCTGCCGTTCGCGGCGAGGCGGCGGGCGTCGGCCTCGGTGCGGAAGAGGTAGGCCTGGATGACGCAGCCGGTCTGCGGGAAGTCCTTCCGCAGCTCCTCGTGGATGGCGAACATCGAGTCGAGGGTGGTGTGGTCCTCCGCGTCCAGCGTGACCGTCGTACCGATGGCCGCGGCGGCCTCGACGACCGGGCGGACGTTGGCGAGCGCGAGCTCGTGTCCGCCCTCCAGCGCCTGGCCGAACATGGAGAGCTTGACGGACATCTCGACGCGCTCGCCGAGCTCAAGGTCCTTGATCCGGTCGACGAGCGCCAGGTAGGCGTCCCGCGCGGCCTCGGCCTGCTCGGGGCGGGTGATGTCCTCGCCGACGACGTCCATCGTCAGCTCCAGGCCGTTGCCCGTGAGCTCCTCGATGATCGGCACGATCTCGTGGACGGTCTCGCCGGGGATGAACCGGTCGACGACCTGTTTGGTCACCGGGGCCGCCGAGATCAGGCGTCGCATCCGGTCGCTGCGCGACGCGGCGAGAATCACGGGACCCAGCACGGGGCACCTCCACAAACACTGCCGAATGACGGCCGACTCCCCGGTAAGTGATGTTCCGGGTACGGCACGGAGAACCACCGTGAAACCTAAGGATCCCTCCGAACGGCGGCCATCGACAGCTGTCACGCATCGGTGCCTCAGATCTCAGACAGATGTATGAAGGCGGCGCGAAAATGCGGGAGAATGCCCGGGTGACGCCGGAATTCAAGGACCACAAGGACCACAAGGACGACTACCAGGAGCTGGTCGACGAGATCTCCGAGCTGCTGGGTGCGCCCGCCACGCTGGAGAACCGCGACTTCGAGCTGATCGCCTTCGGTGCGTACGACAGTGAGGGCGATCTCGACGCGTCCGCCCTGGATCCCGTCCGCGCCCGCTCGATCCTGACGCGGCGCTCCACGGCGGCGGTGCGAACGTGGTTCGAGGGCTTCGGCATCACCCGGGCGACGGGCCCGGTACGCATCCCGCCCACCCCGGAGGCCGGCGTCTACCGGGGACGCGTCTGCCTTCCCGTACGCCATCGGGGGGTGGCCCTCGGTTACGTCTGGCTCCTGGACGACGATCCGGGCCCCACCGACCAGCAGCTGTCGGCCGCCATGGAGGTGACCGCCCGGATCGGCGCACTGCTCGCCGACGAGGCGCAGCACGGGGCGGATCTGAGCCGGGAACTGCGGGCCGCGCTGACCGCGGAGCGGGGCTGGCAGGGCGACCAGGCGCTGGCGGCCCTGCGCACGGCACTCGGCCCGCGGGGCGAGGGCACGCACACCGTGGTCTGCGTGGCCCCGTGGCCGTCCGCCGATCCCGACGACGCCCCGTCCGTCCGAACGGTGCCGCACGCGACGGCGCTGTGCACGGTGCCGTGGGGCGGGGGCACCTCCCACGCCCTCAAGGCGGAGGGGGAGAGCGGCCAGAGCCTCGCCATCCTCGTCCGGTTGCGCTCGCCGGAGGTACGGACGCCGGCCCAGGCGGCGGCGTCCCGGCTGCTCAAGGAGGGCGCGGTACAGGCAGCCGCCGGCATCGGCGCACCCCGCTCCGGCCTCGCCGACCTCGCCGCCACCTGGCAGGAGGCATCGGCCGCGGCCCGCGCCGCCCTGGCCGAACCCCGCCTCGGCCCGGTCGCCGAGTGGGCGCACATCGGCCCGTACCGCCTGCTGACGTCCCTCCCCCCGGACGCCGCCCGGGACCCCGCCATCACGCAGCTCCTCTCCCCCACCCACCACGAACTCGCCCGCACCGCCGAGATCTACCTCGACCGCGCGGGCCAGGCCGGCCGCACCGCCGCCGAACTCGGCATCCACCGCCAGACCCTGTACTACCGCCTCTCCCGCGTCGAACAACTCACGGGCCTGGACCTGGACGACGGGGAGGACCGGTTGCTGCTGCACATGGCTCTGAAGGGCGCACGCCTGTAGATCGAGCACGTCATCGGCGGCATCGGCGTCATCTCCCAGGGCTGACGACCCATCCCTGGCTATTGGAAATGATTGTCATCGTGCTACGGTCGCAGCAACCGCTCTCTTGACCACCCTTTTACCCGGAGGGCCCCGTGCGCCTGCCCACCCGCCACCTGCTCCCCGCCACCGCCCTCACCGCGGCCTCCGCGCTGCTCACCGGCTGCTTCGCCGGTGCGGAGTCCGCCGAGGACGTGGGGGCCGGTGGCAAACGCGTCCGGGTCGCGATGATGCAGCCCCCGCGCTCCGGGCTGTCCCCGCTGTCCGACGACGCGTTCAAGCTGTCGCGGTGGTCGACCGCCGAGACCCTGGTGAAGCTCGACGAGGACGGCGACGCGCAGCCCGCGCTCGCCACCGCGTGGGAGCGGTCCGGCCGTACCTGGACCTTCGAGATACGCGACGGCGTCACCTTCCACGACGGCACGAAGCTCACCGCCGAGACGGTCGCAGGCTCCCTCACCAGGGCCGCCACCGCCTCCCCCAAACCCCGCATCCTCGACGGCGTCGACCTGACCGCCGAGGCCACGGACGCCGACACCCTCACCGTCACGACCGCCGCCGAGGACCCCTTGGTCCCGCAGCGCCTCAGCTCCCCGCAGCTGTCGGTCCTGGCCGCCAGGGCCTACCGGGGGAAGACGGTCGACCCCGTCGGCGCCGGCACCGGCCCCTTCGAGCTCACGATGGTCAACGGCACCGCCTCCGCCGCCCTCGACCGCTACGACGCGTACTGGGGCGGCAAGGCCGAGGCACCCGGGATCGACGTGACCTTCGTCCCCGACGGCACGGCTCGCGCGGCGGCACTGCGCAGCGGCGAGGCCGACATCGTCGAGGCGATACCGGTGTCGCAGGCCGCGGTCCTCGACCAGGACCTGATCACCGAGGTCCCGATGCCGCGCACCAACACGCTGTACCTGAACACCGGAAAGGGCCCCTTCAAGGACGCCTCGCTGCGGGCGGCGGCCCGCGAGGCGATCGACGCCGAGGCGCTCGTCAAGGGCGTGTACGAGGGGCGCGCCGATGTCGCCGAGGGGCTGCTGGGGCCCGCACTCCCCTGGGCCGCCGAGCTGCGCGGGCCGGTGACGCGGGACGCCGAGGCCAAGGCGCCTGACGGCGAGGCGATCACCATCGGGACGTACACGGACCGGGCCGAGATGCCCGAGGTCGCCGCCACGCTGCAACAGCAGCTCCAGAAGGCCGGGTTCAGGGTGAAGCTCGACGTCCGCGAGTACACCAACATCGAGGCCGACGCCCTCGCGGGCAGGTTCGACGCCTTCGTCCTCTCCCGCGCCACCGTCCTCGACTCCGGCGATCCGGCCGCCTACCTCTACAGCGACTTCGCGTCCGACGGCACCTTCAACCTGTCCCGGTTCGCCGACCCGGACGTGGACGCGGCCCTGAAGGAGGCCTCCGACACCGAGGTGGGCGACGCCCGCCGCGCGGCGATCATCGCGGCCGAGGCCGCCGTGCTCGCCGCGGACGCGGCCGTGCCGATGCTCCACGAGCGGGTGATCCAGGGTGACGCCGCCGGTGTCGTCGACGCCGCCCACGACCCGCGCGAGCGGGAGCTCGTCACGGCGGACACGTACGTCAGGTGAAGCTCCGTCTGCGCCAAGTGCACTCCCCCGCACGGAAGTCGATCGGCCCCGCCGCCCTGACCCGCCTCGTCTGCCTGGTCGCCGTCCTGGCCACCGTCGGCCTGCTCCCCTGGCTCTCCCACAAGGACCCGGCGCTCACCGTGTTGCGCGCCCGGTCGGCCGAGCGGGAGGCGACCGACGAGGCCCTGTCCGCGATCCGCGAGGACCTCGGCCTGGACGCCGGCCCCCTCTCCCTGCTGGGGAGTTGGGCCTCGGACCTGCTGCGCGGCGACTTCGGCACCTCCTGGGTGTCGGGCACCGACGTGCTGCCTTCCGTCGTCGCCGGCCTCCAGGTGTCACTGGGCCTGATGGGCGCGGCGCTCGGCGTGGCGGTCACACTGGCCGCCGTGCTGGTGGCGCCGGTGCTGGTGCGCGGTCGCGGGTCGGCCGGCGCCTTCGCCGCCATGCTCGCCGCAGTACCGGAGTTCCTGCTGGCCACCGTCGCACTGCTGGTCTGCGGGGTGTGGCTGGGCCGGCTGCCGACGGCCGGCTGGGCGGGCCCCGAGTACCTGGTGCTGCCCGCGCTCGCCCTCGGCGTCCCGGCGGGCGGCCTCCTCGGCCGGCTGGTCGCGGACGCGCTGCCCGCCGTCCTCGACGAACGGTGGGTGGACCTGTGGCGGGGCGCTGGAGTGAACCGTACGACGATCTCGGCGGCCGCCCTCAAGCGCGTACTCCCGCCGCTGGTACCGCAGTTCGGCATGGTCGCCGTCGGCCTGACCGGCGGCGCGGTCGCCGTGGAGCTGGTGTTCGCGGTGCCCGGCATCGGACGTACCGCTCTGGGCGCGGCCAAGTCGCAGGACCTGCCGCTGCTCCAGGGCGCGGTGCTGGCACTGCTGCTGCTCGGCCTGGTCGCCGGCGCTGCCGCGGCGCTCACCCGGCGCCGGCTGCTCGGCCCCGCCCTGCGGGACGCCGGCCTGACGCTGCCCCCGGCCCGCCCGGTCCGTACCCACCCGGCGATCCCGTCAGCACTGTTCACCACCCTCGCCGTGACCATCGGCTGGGGCCTGCTGCGCGACCCGTACACGGTCGATACGGCCGCCCGCCTTACCGCCCCCTCCTGGGCGCACCCGCTCGGCACCGACGCCCTCGGCCGTGACGTGCTCGCCCGGCTCGGGCACGGGGCCGCTCCGACCGTGGGCACGGCCGCCGCCATCTGCGCGCTGAGCCTGCTCCTCGCGCTCGCGCTGGGTTTCCTGCCCGGCATCGCGGCGGGCGCCGCGGACATCGCCAACGCCCTGCCCCCGGTGATCGTCGGCATCCTCGTCGCGGCGGCGACCGGCCCGGGCGCCGGCGGCGCGGCCCTCGCCGTCGCGCTGATCTCGTGGCCCGCGCTGTCCGCGCACGCGGCGGCGCTGGTGCAGGAGGTGCGCGCGTCGGCGTTCCTCACCGCCCAACGGGCCATGGGCGCGACCCCGTTCCGGATCCTCACCCGGCACGTCCTGCCGTCCGTCGCCGCCCCGGTCGCCCGCCACGCCCTGCTGCGCCTGCCCGGTATCGCCCTCGCCCTTGCCTCCCTCGGCTTCCTGGGCCTGGGCGCGCAGCCGCCGGCGCCCGAGTGGGGCCTGCTGCTGGACGAGTCCCGCGCCTACGTCGAACGCGCGCCGTGGGCCGCCCTCGCCCCGGCCGTCGCACTGGCCCTGCTGGCGGGGCTGGCGGTGACGGGAGCGGCGGCGGTACCGGGCCGGGGAGCGCGTGCCGTACCGAAGGAGACCCCCGTTGCAGCCTGAGAACAGCCCCGAGGCGCTCCTCTCGGTACGCGAGCTCCGTATCGCCTTCGACGGCGTCGAGGCCGTGCGCGGCCTGTCCTTCGATGTCCGCCCGCGCGAAGTCCTCGCGATCGTCGGCGAGTCGGGGGCGGGCAAGTCCCTCACGGCACGGGCGCTGCTGGGCATGCTGCCGCGGGGCGCGACGACGGGCGGGACGATCGAGCCGGACCGCTCGGCCCACCGCGGCAGCCGCATCTCGCTCGTCCCGCAGGACGCCCTGTCCGCCCTCTCCCCCGTGCACTCGGTCGGCGATCAACTCGCCGCCGCCGTAGGCTCGGTGGCCCGCGTCTCCCGCAAAGAGGCCCGGGCCCGGGCGGTCACCGCACTCGACCGGGTCGGCATCCCGGACGCCGCCCGCAAGGCGCGGGCGTATCCCCACGAGTACTCCGGCGGCATGCGGCAGCGCGCGGTCATCGCCATGGCGACGATCAACGAGCCCCACATGGTCGTCGCCGACGAACCCACCACCGCCCTGGACGAGGAGCACCGCGACCAGGTGCTGCGGGTGCTCGCCGAGCGACGGGAGGCCGTCGGTGCCGCGCTGGTCCTGGTCACCCACGACATGGACGTCGTACGGGACCACGCGGACCGCGTGCTGGTCATGTACGCGGGACGCCTCACCGAACTCGGCCCGGCGGCCGAGGTGCTCGGCCGCCCCCGCGCCCCGTACACGGCGGGCCTGCTGGCCTCGCTCCCCCAGCACGCACCCCCCGGCCGCCGCCTCCCCACCCTGCGCGGCACCCCACCAGCCCCGGGCACTCTCCCACCGGGCTGCGCCTTCGCGCCGCGCTGCCCGTCGGCGGCGGATCCCTGCCATCGGACGGAACCAGCACCGCAGCACGTGGAGGGACGCCTGGTCGCGTGCCACCGATGGCCGGAACTCCCGTATCCGGCCATGGAGTTGTTCCATGACTGACGCTTTGCTGGACGTCCGCGAACTCGTGGTCCGGCACGGCGACACGACCGCCGTCGACCATGTCTCCTTCACCCTGGCCGCCGGTGAGACCCTCGCCCTGAACGGCCCCTCCGGCTGCGGCAAGTCGTCGACCGCCCTGGCGGCGCTGCAACTGCGCCGCCCGGACGCCGGTGAAGTCCGTTTCGAGGGACGCGAGTTGACGACCCTCACCGAAGCCGAGCTGCGCCCGATCCGCCCGCGCATGCAGCCCGTCTTCCAGGACCCGTACGGCTCCCTCAGCCCTCGCCACCGCATCCGTGACGCGGTGGCCGAACCGTTGCGGGTGCAGGGCCGCTGGAATTCCGCCGACGGTCCCGCGCGCGTCGCCGCACTCCTCGACCGGGTCGGCCTGGACCCGTCGTACGGCGACCGTCGCCCGCACGAACTCTCCGGCGGTCAGTGCCAGCGCGTCGGGATCGCCCGCGCACTGGCCTCACAGCCCCGCCTGCTGGTGCTCGACGAACCGGTCTCGTCCCTCGACCCGTCGGTGCGCGCCGGCGTGCTGAATCTGCTCGCCGACCTGCAGGACGATCTCGGTCTCGGGTACCTGTTCATCTGCCATGACCGGGCGGTCGTACGGCACTTCGCGGACCGGGTGATCGAGATGCGGGACGGGCGGGTCACTTCCGAGTGGCGGCCTCGATCACCTGGCGCAGGCCCTCGCTGAGCTGATCCGCGTCGGGCGCGGTCTTCGGGTCGAACGTCCACTGCGCGATGAGACCGGTCATCAGGGTCACGTAGAACCTGCCGAGGGTGTCCAGGCTCTCGTCCGGGACGTCCTCCTCCCGTCCGCCCATGAGCAGCGGAATCAGTCCGCGACAGGCCTCCCGCTGAGCCAGCGCCAGATGGTCGCGGACTTCCGGCAGCTGGTCGCCCATGACGACGATCTCCATACTGAGCCGCCACATGGAGCCGGGCCCGCTCATGGTGCCGATGATGTTCGACCACACCTCACGGAACCGTTCGATCGAGCCGGGCTCGGCCGTGATCCCGGTGGTGCCCTCGAAATCGTCGCCCATCCCCTCGACCAGCGACACATAGGCCTGGGCGAGCAGCGCGTCCTTCGAGCCGTAGTGGTAGCCGATCGAGGCCAGGTTGGTCCCCGACTCCTTGACGATGTCCCGCGCCGTCGTGCGCGCGAACCCCTTGTCGAGCAGGCAGCGCTTGGCGCCCTCGAGCAGATCCTCACGGTGTCCCATGAGTCCACCCTACCGCCGATCCATACAACCGTCCTATACAGCCGTTCTAGACAAGCGTTTAATACGCGCGTACATTCACCGCCATGACAACGAACCCGACGAGCACCACCACGCCGCCTTCTCCCGGCGCCGGGCGCCGTGAATGGACCGCACTCGGCGTGCTGATGCTGCCGCTGCTGCTGGTCTCGATGGACGTCTCCGTCCTGTACTTCGCCGTCCCGTCGATCAGCGCGGACCTGGAGCCGAGCGGCACCCAGCAGCTGTGGATCTTCGACATCTACGCCTTCGTGCTGGCCGGTCTGCTGATGACGATGGGCTCGCTGGGCGACCGCATCGGCCACCGCCGGCTCCTGCTGATCGGCGCCGCCGCCTTCGGCACCGCCTCGCTGCTGGCGGCGTACGCGAACAGCGCCGAGATGCTGATCGCGGCCCGCGCGGTCCTCGGCATCGGCGGCGCGACCCTGATGCCGTCGACGATCGCCATGCTCCGCACGATGTTCACCGACCCCGCCCAGCGCGCGAAGGCGATCGGCGTGTGGTCCGGCGTGATGACCGCCGGGATCGCCCTCGGCTCGGTGATGAGCGGTGTGCTGGTCGAGCACTTCTGGTGGGGCTCGGTGTTCCTGGTCAACCTGCCCGCGATGGCGCTGCTGCTGGTCCTCGGCCCGCTGCTGCTCCCCGAGTCGAAGAACCCTTCCCCCGGCCGCTTCGACTGGCTGAGTGTCCCGCTGTCGATGGCGGCGGTGCTCCCCGTGATCTACGGCCTGAAGGAGATCCCCTCCGAGGGCTTCAACGTCCGCTACGTCGTCTCGATCACCGTCGGCCTGCTGTTCGCGGCGCTGTTCGTGCACCGCCAGCGCACGGCCGTCTCACCGATGATCTCCCCGGCCCTGTTCCGGGGACGGGGCTTCGCGCCGTCGGTCGTCCTGAACCTGGTCTGCATGTTCGGGGTGATGGGGTCGGCCTACTTCACCACGCAGTACTTGCAGTCGGTGCTGGGCATGGGCGCGCTGGAGGCGGCCCTGTGGGCGCTGCTGCCGTCGGTGCCGATCGGCGTGGCGGGGCCGGTCGCGACCCAGCTGGTGCAGCGGGGCGTCAATCGTGCCTACGTCGTCACGGTGGGCTTCGCGATCTCCGCGGGCGGGTTCGCGCTGCTCGCCCTCGCCGGGACGGACTCGCTGTGGCTGGTGCTGACCGCGTGCGCGGTCCTCGCGGTCGGGGGCGTCGTCGTGATGTCCCAGATCATGGACCTCGCGCTGGGCACCGCCCCGGTGGAGCGGGCAGGCTCGGCGTCCTCCCTGATGGAGACGGCCGGCGAGTTCGGTGGTGCCATGGGCATGGCGCTGCTCGGCTCGATCGGTACGGCGGTCTACCGCCACGAGATCCCCGCGTCGGCACCGGATGTGGCCCACGAGACGCTGGGCGGAGCCCTGGCGGTCGCCGACCGCGTGCCGGGTCTGGCCACGCTCGCCCGGGAGGCGTTCACCAGCGGGATGCAGGGGGCGGCGATCGCGGGCGCGGTCCTGCTGGCGGGGGCGGCGGTGCTGGCCGCGGTCACGCTGCGCCGGGTCGAGCTCCGGGAGCCGGCATGCGAAACGCCGGACGAGCCGAGTCACCTCAGCCCGTCCGGCGTTTGAGGACGAGGCCCGTTCAGGGCCGATGCGGGGGTCTGGGGGCGGCAGCCCCCAGCCACGGCAACCTCAGGCCAGGTTCACCGCACGAGCCGACGTCGCCCCGATCTCCTCAGCAACCTCGGTCAGCACCCCGGCGGGGACCGTGTCGTCGACGGTCAGGACGGCCAGCGCCTCGCCACCGGCGACGGCACGCGAGACCTGCATGCCGGCGATGTTGATACCCGCCTCGCCGAAGACCCGGCCGACCGTGCCGACGACACCCGGACGGTCCTCGTACCTCAGGACGACCATGTGGTCGGCGAGCGCGAGATCCACGTCGTAGTCGCCGACCGCGACGATCTTCTGCAGGTGCTTGGGGCCGGCCAGCGTGCCGGACACCGACACCTCCTCGCCGCCCGCGAGCGTGCCGCGCACGGTGACGACGTTGCGGTGGTCGGTGGCCTCCGAGCTGGTCGTCAGCCGCACCTCGACGCCGCGCTCCTGGGCGAACAGCGGGGCGTTGACGTAGGACACCGTCTCGTCGACGACGTCCTCGAAGACACCCTTGAGGGCGCTGAGCTCCAGCACCTTCACATCGTGCTGGGTGATCTCGCCGTACACCTCGACGTCGAGGCGGACCGCGACCTCGCCGGCGAGCGCCGTGAAGATGCGGCCCAGACGCTCGGCGAGCGGCAGACCCGGCTTGACGTCCTCGGCGATGACGCCGCCCTGGACGTTCACCGCGTCGGGCACGAGCTCACCGGCGAGGGCGAGGCGCACCGAGCGGGCCACGGCGATACCGGCCTTCTCCTGCGCCTCGTCGGTGGAGGCACCGAGGTGCGGGGTCGAGACGACCTGGTCGAACTCGAACAGCGGGGAGTCCGTGCAGGGCTCCTTCGCGTACACGTCGAGACCGGCACCGGCGACCCGGCCCTCCTTGAGGGCGGAGTACAGCGCCTCCTCGTCGACGATCCCGCCGCGCGCGGCGTTGACGATGCGCACGCTCGGCTTGACCTTGCGCAGCGCCTCGTCGCCGATCAGGCCGAGGGTCTCGGGGGTCTTGGGCAGGTGGACGGTGATGAAGTCGGAGACCTCGAGCAGCTCGTCCAGCGTCAGCACCTTGACGCCCATCTGCGCGGCCCGCGCGGGCTGCACGTAGGGGTCGTAGGCGACGACCTTCATGCCGAAGGCCGACATGCGCTGCGCGACGAGGGCGCCGATGCGGCCCAGGCCCACGACACCGAGGGTCTTCTCGGCCAGCTCGACACCGGTGTACTTGCTGCGCTTCCACTCGCCGTTCTTCAGCGCGGCGTTGGCCTGCGGGATGTTGCGGGCGGTGGCGAGCAGGAGACCGCAGGCGAGCTCGGCGGCGGTCACGATGTTCGAGGTGGGGGCGTTGACGACCATGACGCCGGCCTTGGTGGCGGCGGAGACGTCGACGTTGTCCAGGCCGACGCCGGCTCGTGCGACGACCTTGAGCTTGCGCGCGGCTGCGACGGCTTCGGCGTCGACCTTGGTGGCGGAGCGGATCAGGATCGCGTCCACGTCGGCGATGGCCGGGAGCAGGGCGGCTCGGTCCGCTCCGTTGCAGTGGCGGATCTCGAAGTCGGGGCCAAGCGCGTCAACGGTGGCGGGCGACAGCTCTTCAGCGATGAGTACGACGGGTTTCGAGCTCACGTGAGTCCTCACATGTCCAATGCGGACGGCCGTCCCGACGGCCGCAGGCGGTGGAGGGTACTGGCCGCGTGGAAGACGCACGACGCTGTGGGCCTGACGCGTATGTTGTGCGCCAGTGTAGTGGCGCGGCGGAAGTCGTCTTACGCCTCCGCGGAAGGATCACTCGTCCGTGGCTGGACGAGGTGGACAACGGGGCCGGAGCAGCTGCTCCGGCCCCGTGGCCTTGAGGCTTACGCCTCCTCGTTCACCCAGCTCATAAGCTTGCGCAGCTCCTTGCCGGTGGTCTCCAGCAGGTGCTCGGAGTCCTGCTGCTTGTACTCGTTGTACTTCTTCAGACCGCCGTGGTACTCGTCCATCCAGGCCTGGGCGAAGGTGCCGTCCTGGATCTCGGCGAGGACCTTCTTCATCTCGGCCTTGGTGGCGTCCGTGATGATGCGCGGACCGGTGACGTAGTCGCCCCACTCGGCGGTCTCGGAGATCGACCAGCGCATCTTCTCCAGGCCGCCCTCGTACATGAGGTCCACGATCAGCTTCAGCTCGTGCAGGCACTCGAAGTACGCGATCTCCGGCTGGTAACCGGCCTCGGTCAGCGTCTCGAAACCGGCCTTGACCAGGGCGGCCGTACCACCGCAGAGGACGGCCTGCTCACCGAACAGGTCGGTCTCGGTCTCCTCCGTGAAGGTCGTCTTGATGACGCCGGCGCGGGTGCCGCCGATGCCCTTGGCGTACGACAGGGCCAGCGCGAAGGCGTTGCCGGAGGCGTCCTGCTCGACGGCCGCGATGCACGGAACGCCGCGGCCTTCCTCGTACTGGCGGCGCACCAGGTGGCCCGGGCCCTTCGGGGCGACCATGCAGACGTCCACGCCGGCCGGGGGCTTGATGAAGCCGAAGCGGATGTTCAGGCCGTGACCGAAGAACAGCGCGTCGCCGTCCTTCAGGTTGTCCTTGATGTGGTCCTCGTACACCTGGGCCTGGATCGGGTCCGGGACGAGGATCATGATGACGTCGGCCTCGGCGGCGGCCTCCGACGGCGTCACCACGCGCAGGCCCTGCTCCTCGGCCTTCGCCTTGGACTTGGAGCCCTCGTGCAGACCGACGCGGACGTCGACACCCGAGTCACGGAGCGACAGCGCGTGGGCGTGGCCCTGGCTGCCGTAACCGATGACCGCGACCTTGCGGCCCTGGATGATGGACAGGTCGGCGTCGGCGTCGTAGAACAGCTCGGCCACTTTGGGTTCTCTCCTTGTGTGCAGGTGTTGCGTCCCACCGTATGACGGGGGGCGGAAGGGAAGTCTCGGGGTCTCGCCATACGGGCGCTGTCCGGACGGCCGGTGTCACCCGGCCGTCCGAACGCGTCCTACGCCGAGCGGTCGAGCGCGCGCAGCGAGCGGTCCGTGATGGAGCGCGCGCCGCGGCCGATGGCGATCGTGCCGGACTGGACGAGCTCCTTGATGCCGAAGGGCTCCAGCATCTTCAGCATGGCCTCCAGCTTGTCGCTGGAGCCGGTGGCCTCGATGGTGACGGCCTCCGGGGAGACGTCGACGGTCTTGGCGCGGAACAGCTGGACGATCTCGATGATCTGGGAGCGGGTCTCGTTGTCGGCGCGCACCTTCACCAGAACGAGTTCGCGCTGAACGGCCGAACCCGGCTCCAGCTCGACGATCTTCAGCACGTTGACGAGCTTGTTGAGCTGCTTCGTCACCTGCTCCAGCGGCAGGTCCGCGACGCTCACCACGATGGTGATGCGGGAGATGTCGGGATGCTCGGTGACGCCGACCGCGAGCGAGTCGATGTTGAAGCCGCGGCGGGAGAACAGGGCGGCGATCCGGGCCAGGATGCCGGGCGTGTTCTCCACCAGGACGGAGAGCGTGTGCTTGGACATGATCTTTTACGTCTCTCTCGCTCAGTCGTCTTCGTTGTCGCCGAAGTCGGGGCGGACGTCCCGGGCGGCCATGATCTCGTCGTTGGAGGTGCCGGCGGCGACCATCGGCCAGACCATCGCGTCCTCGTGGACGATGAAGTCGACGACGACGGGGCGGTCGTTGATGGAGTTCGCCTCTTCGATGACCTTGTCGAGGTCCTCAGGCGACTCGCAGCGGATCGCGTAGCAGCCCATGGCCTCCGACAGCTTCACGAAGTCGGGGACCCGGGTGCCGGCGCTCGGCTGCTTGCCGTCCGCCTCCGGGCCGCTGTGCAGCACGGTGTTGGAGTAGCGCTGGTTGTAGAAGAGGGTCTGCCACTGGCGGACCATCCCGAGGGCGCCGTTGTTGATGATGGCGACCTTGATCGGGATGTTGTTCAGGGCGCAGGTGGTGAGCTCCTGGTTGGTCATCTGGAAGCAACCGTCACCGTCGATCGCCCAGACGGCCTTCTCCGGCGCGCCGGCCTTGGCGCCCATCGCGGCCGGAACGGCGTAGCCCATCGTCCCGGCGCCGCCGGAGTTCAGCCAGGTGGCCGGCTTCTCGTACTGGATGAAGTGCGCGGCCCACATCTGGTGCTGGCCGACGCCCGCGGCGAAGACCGTGCCCTCCGGCGCGAGTTGACCGATGCGCTCGATGACCTGCTGCGGGGACAGCGAGCCGTCGCCGGGCTGGTCGTAGCCGAGCGGGTAGGTGTCGCGCCAGCGGCTCAGGTCCTTCCACCAGGCGCTGTAGTCGCCCTGGTGGCCCTCGGCGTGCTCCTTCTGCACGGCCTGGACCAGGTCGGCGATGACCTCGCGGGCGTCACCGACGATCGGCACGTCGGCGTCGCGGTTCTTGCCGATCTCGGCCGGGTCGATGTCGGCGTGGACGATCTTGGCGTACGGGGCGAAGCTGTCCAGCTTGCCGGTGACGCGGTCGTCGAAGCGGGCTCCGAGGGCGACGATCAGGTCGGCCTTCTGCAGCGCGGTGACGGCGGTGACCGCACCGTGCATGCCCGGCATTCCCACGTGCAGCGGGTGGCTGTCGGGGAATGCGCCGAGCGCCATCAGGGTGGTGGTGACGGGCGCTCCGGTGAGTTCGGCGAGGACCTTCAGCTCGGCGGTGGCACCGGCCTTGAGGACGCCGCCGCCGACGTAGAGCACGGGCCGCTTGGCGGCGGTGATCAGCTTGGCGGCCTCGCGGATCTGCTTGGCGTGCGGCTTGGTGACGGGCCGGTAGCCGGGCAGGTCCATCACGGGCGGCCAGGAGAACGTGGTCTTCGCCTGCAGGGCGTCCTTGGCGATGTCGACCAGCACCGGGCCCGGGCGGCCGGTGGAGGCGATGTGGAACGCCTGCGCGATCACCCGCGGGATGTCCTCGGCCTTGGTGACGAGGAAGTTGTGCTTGGTGATCGGCATCGTGATGCCGACGATGTCCGCCTCCTGGAAGGCGTCCGTACCGATCGCCTTGGAGGCCACCTGCCCGGTGATCGCCACGAGCGGCACCGAGTCCATGTGCGCGTCGGCGATCGGCGTGACCAGGTTGGTGGCGCCCGGTCCCGAGGTGGCCATGCAGACGCCGACCCTGCCGGTGGCCTGCGCGTAGCCGGTGGCGGCGTGACCTGCGCCCTGCTCATGGCGGACCAGGACGTGGCGCACTCTGGTGGAGTCCATCAGCGGGTCGTACGCCGGAAGGATCGCACCACCCGGAATGCCGAATACCGTGTCGGCGCCGACCTCCTCGAGCGAACGGATGAGGGACTGCGCACCCGTGACGTGCTCGGGGGCGGACTGGTGTCCTCCGGATCGGGGCCGGGGCTGCGGGTGATGGGCCCCGGTGGCCTGCTCGGTCATCGGCATTCTCTTCTCGATGCTGAGGGTTTTTGCGAAGTTTGAGCGGAGTTTCGGTGCTGCACGACTGGTGCCTGTGCAACAAAAAACCCCTCGTGCCATAAGGCAAGCGAGGGGAGCGCGCCGGGTGGGGTCGCTGGGAGTTCCGGATCTGCCCGGACGTCACCAGCTTCAGCCGACGCGCTTTCCAAGTACGAGAATTCGGGTGCGCATGGCACAGACCCTCCCCCCGGCACGCATCCACTGTCAAGTGGGTGGGACGGGAGTCTCATTATGTGAGCGCAGGCCACTTCCGCCTCCGAGAACAGCGGGCACACCACCGGTGTACGCCCCCGCACCCCTCTCCATGCCTCGTTCACCTCTCACGCCGCCCGCGAACGCCGGCTCGGCCGGCCCGTGCGGCACCGGATAGTGACCGGCACTCAGCGCCCGGCGCAGCCGGTACTCGTCCAGCGGCCCGGAGAACGCCATGCCCTGCCCGTGCGTGCACCCCATCGCGCGCAGGGCGACCACCTGTTCCGGCAGGTCCACGCCGTCGGCCACGGACTGCACCCCCAGATCGCCGGCGATCCGCAGCAGCCCACCGGTGATCTTGTGCAGCCGCGCGGACTCGACGACACCCTCGACCAGACCTCGGTCGAGCTTGAGCACGTCGACGGGGAGCCGGCGCAGGGCCGTGATCGCCGCGTATCCGCTGCCGAAGCCGTCCAGGGCGACCCGGACGCCGAGGCGGTGCAGACCGCTCAGGCGGCGCTCCAGTTCGTCCAGTGAGACGCGCGGGTCCAGATCGGACAACTCGATGATCAGCGACCCGGACGGCAGCCCGTGGCGGGTCAGCAACGCCTCGATCGAGCCGAGCGGCATCGACCGGTCCAGCAGCCGGCGCGCGCCCACCCGCACGGCGACGGGTACGGCGAGGCCAGTCGCGGTGCGCTCGGCGGCCTGCTCCACGGCCTCCTCCAGCATCCAGCGGCCCAGCTCGGCGGTCTTGTCGCTGTCCTCGGCCACCCGCAGGAACTCGGCGGGCGTGAACAGCACCCCTTGCGAGGACCGCCAGCGCGCCTGGGTGACGACGGATGCGATCCGGCCACTGTCCAGACACACCACCGGCTGGTGCAGCAGCGCGAACTCCCCGTCGTGCAGCGCGGCCCGCAGACGCGTGGCCAGCTCCGCCTTCCGTACGACGTCCTGCTGCATCTGCGGCTTGTACAGCTCGACCCGGCCCTTGCCGCCCGCCTTCGCGCGGTACATCGCCAGGTCGGCGTTGCGCAGCAGCTCCCCCGCGCCGAGGCCGGGCTCGGCGAAGGCGACGCCGATGGAGGCGTTGACACGGACATCGTTGCCGTCGATGAGGAACGGCTGCGACAGCGTCACCCTGAGGCGGTCGGCGAGCTCCAGGATGTGTCGTTCGCGGGCGGTGCGATCACGGGTGTTGTCCCCGGCGATCAGGGCCGCGAACTCGTCGCCGCCCAGCCGGGAGGCCGTGTCCCCGCCCCGCACCGCGTCCTGGAGTCTGCGGGCGGCCTGGACGAGCAGTTCGTCCCCTGCCTGGTGTCCGATCGTGTCGTTGACGCCCTTGAAGCCGTCGAGGTCGATGAACAGGACGGCGGTGTTGCGCAGGGCGATGCCCCGGTCGGAGGCGCGGCGGCCGGACAGGGCCTGCTGGACCCGCTTGGTGAACAGCGCGCGGTTGGGCAGGTCGGTGAGCGGGTCGTGCTCGGCGTTGTGCTGAAGCTGCGCCTGCAGGCGCACTCTTTCGGTCACGTCCCGGCTGTTGAAGATGAGGCCGCCGTGGTGACGGTTGACGGTCGACTCGACGTTGAGCCAGCCCTCGTCGCCGGACCGGAAACGGCACTCGATGCGCGTAGTGGGTTCCTCAAGTGGGCTGACGGCGAGGAAGCGGCGCACCTCGTGCACCACGCAGCCCAGATCCTCCGGGTGGATGAGATTGGCCAGTTCCGTGCCCACCAGCTCCTCCGCGGAGCGGCCGTAGACCCCGGCGGCGGCCGGGGAGACGTACCGGAGGATGCCGTTCGGCGCGGCGATCATGATGACGTCGCTGGAGCCCTGCACCAGGGAGCGGAAGTGGTTCTCCTTCTGGGCCAGTTCCTGGGTGAGGGTGATGTTGTCGAGCAGCATGATGCCCTGGCGCATCACGAGGGCGAGCACGACCGTGCCGCCGGTGATGAGCACGACTCGGTCGACACTGCGGCCGTTGAGGACGTTGTAGAGGATCCCCAGCGTGCAGACGGCGGCCGCGAGGTAGGGCGTGAGGGCGGCGAGGGAACCGGCGATCGGCCGGGTGACCGGGTACCGGCTGTGCTCACCTCCCTGCGCGGGCGTGTGGTGATGGCTTCCGCCACGCTGTCCGGGTACGTGCTCGTGCACCACGCGCGTGTGCCCCGTGCTTTCCTGCCGCTCACAGTCTCCGTGCCGGGGCGCGGCCCACGGGGCGTACGCCAGAAGCAGCGAGCCGGCGAACCAGCCCGCGTCGAGCAACTGGCCGGAGCGGTAGCTGTTGTGCATCAGCGGCGAGGTGAACAGGGCGTCGCACATCACGGTCAGCGCGAGCGCGCCGATCGCGGTGTTGACCGCGGTGCGGTTCGCCGACGAGCGGCGGAAGTGCAACGCGAGCACCATGCTGACCAGAGCGATGTCGAGCAGCGGGTAGGCGAGCGAGAGCGCGGTGTGCGCCACGCTGGCCCCGCCGTTCGAGTCGATCTTCGCCGCCTGGGCGAGGGCGAGGCTCCATGCCAGCGTCAGCAGCGAGCCGCCGATCAGCCACGCGTCCAGCACGAGGCAGACCCAGCCGGCCCTCGTCACCGGCCGCTTGGCGAGCACCAGGAGTCCCACGATGGCGGGCGGCGCGAAGCACAGGAAGAACCCGTCGGCGTAGGAGGGGCTGGGCACGGGGCGCTGCAGGACGACCTCGTACCATCCCCAGACCAGGTTGCCGAGGGCGGCCATCGCCGAGGAGAGCGCGAACAGCAGCCAGGCGGGTCGGAAGCGGATACGGCGGCTACGGGCGTAGCGGAAGCAGGACACGGCGGCGGCGCCCGCCGCGGCGGCCAGCCCGAAGTCGCCCATGATCAGCGCGAGTTGCTCCGAACCCCAGCCGAGCGCGGAACCGACGGCGTATCCCGCGCACACCAGGGCCAGAACGAGCTGCGGAACCAGCCCCGAGCCGCCACCGAAGGACGACGGACGGGGCAGCAGCGCCGCCGACGAGGGCTGAGCCCGCAGCCCCGCGTCCAGCGTGGTCGTGGAGGGCGGTGGCGAGCTCACCGGGCCCTCCCGGTCCGCGCCGCTCGCGGGTCCCGAGGGTCCCGGTGCGCTGGGTGCGCATGCCGCCTGCGGCTGCTGTGCCTGCGGTGGTGATGGCTGTGACGACAGCCGTGAGTGCCGTGGTGGCCGCGTCTGCGCGCGGCCGTTCGCCAGGGTCGCCGCCGACGGCCCCGCCGCGTCGGATTGCTCGTCCATAGGCCGTGCATCGCCCGTCGCCCCCCTCACAAATCTGCAATATCCATCCCCGGCGCCGAAAGGTGCACGGCGCAGCCCCTGTCGGCGACGATACACCAGTCTCGTCACTCAGGGACATAGCACCTCTACGCTCCGTAACGATCAGCGCATATGCGAGTACGGACCGCTTCCGGAAGGTTGCGGACTGTACTCGAAACGGGTTTCGGACCTGTTGCGCGCGGCGCACACGGCACGCGCGGGAAGCTCAGCCCGCGAGCGTCACGCGCCTGCCGCGCCCGTCGTAAGGATCACGTTGCGAAGGGGCTCACGGTTCACGTAACGAGTGAGCTGGTCCACCAGCAACCGCTTGGCGCGCGGCAGGAATGCCGACGTGGGTCCGCCCACGTGCGGGCTGATGAGTACGCCCGGCGCACGCCACAGCGGATGCTCCCGGGGCAGCGGCTCGGGGTCGGTGACGTCCAGGGCCGCGGTGATGCGCCCGGCCTCCAGCTCCGCCAGCAGCGCCTTCGTGTCCACGACGCCGCCACGTGCGACGTTGACCAGCAGCGCGCCGTCCTTCATACGGGCGAGGAAGTCGGCGTCGACCAGGTGCCGGGTGGCCGCCGTGAGGGGCGTGGAGAGGATGACAACGTCCGCTTCCGGAAGCAGGGCGGACAGTTCGGTGAGCGGAAGCACGGGTCCGCGCGCCGTGGTGCGCTCAGAGCGCGCGACGCGCGCCACCCGCGCGAGTTCAAAGGGCGCGAGCCGGTCTTCGATGGCGGCGCCGATCGAGCCGTATCCCACGATGAGGACGTTCTTGTCCGCGAGCGCGGGCCGGAATCCGCTGAGCCACTCCCCTCTGTCCTGGGCCCGCACGAAGTCGGCGACGCCACGCAGCGAGGCGAGGATCAGCGTGAGCGTGAGCTCGGCGGTGCTCGCCTCGTGCACTCCACGCGCGTTGCACAGCCGCACGCCCGGACGCAGGTGCTTCAGGCCCGACTCCACGTGATCGATGCCGGCGGAGAGCGTCTGCACGACCTCCACGGAGCTCATCTCCGGCAGGGGACGCTGTCCGATTCCCGGCGGCTTCATGTAGGGGACGACGTAGAAGGCGCACTCGGCCGGGTCGGCGGGAAACGTCTCCTCGCCGTTCCAGAAGCGGTAGCGCGGGCCCTGCGGGAGGCCCTCGATCTCTTCCGGCGGGATGGGGAGCCACACGTCAGCAGTCATGCCTTGGAGGCTATGTCAGGCGAACAGGAGTGCAGAGGTTAGGTTGGGGTGCCGAAAGAGGGAGGGTTACGGCCAGGTGGAGCGCAGGACGATCGGCGCGGCGGCGCTCGCGGTGGGAGCCGTCGGACTCGGGTGCATGCCGATGAGCTGGGCCTACAGCTCGTCGCGGCAGCGGGGCGAGGAGTCGCTCAGGGCGGTGCACCGGGCGCTCGATCTGGGCTCGACGCTGCTGGACACGGCCGACATGTACGGCCCGTTCACCAACGAGCTGCTGTTGGGGCGGGTGTTGAAGGAGCGCCGCCAGGACGCGTTCGTGTCGACCAAGGTCGGCCTGCTCGTGGGCGAACAGCACATCGTGGCCAACGGCCGTCCCGGCTACGTGAAGCGCGCCTGCGACGCCTCTCTGCGCCGCCTGCAGACGGACGTCATCGACCTCTACCAACTGCATCGCGCGGACCCCGAAATACCGGTCGAGGAGACCTGGGGCGCGATGGCGGAGCTCGTTCGGGCCGGAAAAGTACGGGCGTTGGGACTGTGCGCGGTGGGCGCCCGGGGTGGCCGCCGCTCGGGAAACCGTCTGCACGACATGACGATCCGCCAGCTGCAGCGGGTGCAGCAGGTCTTCCCGGTGAGCGCCGTACAGGCGGAACTGTCGGTCTGGTCGCCGGAGGCGCTGGAGGGGCTGCTGCCGTGGTGCGAGGCCCGCGGCATCGGCTTCCTGGCCGCGATGCCACTGGGCAACGGCTTCCTCAGCGGCAGACTGACCCCCGGCGAGGGCTTCGAACCGGACGACGTCCGCGCCCGCCATCCGCGCTTCACCGCGGAGATGATGGCGGCGAACCAGCCGATAGTCTCCGGCCTGCGCCGCATCGCGTCCCGCCACGGGGAGGGCGTCACCCCGGCGCAGGTGGCCCTGGCGTGGGTCCTGGCGCAGGGGCGGCACGTGGTCACCGTGCCGGGCGCGAAGCAGGAGCGCTGGGTGAGCGAGAACGCGGCGGCCGGGAAGTTGCGGCTGACGGAGACGGATCTGGCGGAAGTGGCGGAGCTGCCGGGGGCGTTGGGGTCGTGGGACTGACGATGCGAGGATCCTGACCCGACAATCGCCGGGCTCGGGAAGCGGACATCGGCCGGAAAGCCGGATCAGCCGCACACCCAGATCGGCCGGACACCCAGATCGGATGGGGGCCGGGCGCACCTGCGGGCCGCCGCGAACCCCTCCCGCCGGCCCGCGCGCCCTGGCTGCGGCTCCGTCCCGTCCCGAAGTCTCGGCCGCCGGACCCTGCCCCCGCCGACGCTCCGCATGGGCTCGACCACAGGTCACAGGCACCGAATCCCGACCAAACACGGACGCGACGCCCGCACGGCGGTGGTTCGAGGTTGATGGATCGGGAACCTGTGAGGCGCGAGCGGTGTAAGAAAAGTAGAAGCCGCCGCGTCGAAGGGACCTTGATCGTGCAACGTCGAGTTGTGACGGCCGTGATGGCCGCGGCCGCGCTCGTGCTGACGGCCGGCTGTTCCTCCGACGAAGGGGGATCTCCGGCCGAGGGCGGAGCCGGGGCGCCGAGCAGTAGTACGGCCGCGGGGTCGTCGCCCTCCGGTCGGGCCGCGCAGGAGACCCCGCCGGCGAAGGGCTCCGTCAAGGTGTTGCGCACGGTCGCCGAGGGTCTGAGCACCCCCTGGGGCCTGGCCCCTCTCCCCGACGGCGACCTGCTCGTCTCCTCCCGCGACGAGGCCACGATCACGCGGGTCGACGCGAAGACGGGCAAGAAGACCGAGCTGGGCGAAGTACCGGGGGTGTCCCCAGCGGGTGAGGGCGGCCTCATGGGCCTGGCGCTGTCGCCGGACTACGCCTCGGACCACATGATCTACGCGTACTTCACCTCGGCCTCGGACAACCGCATAGTCCGCGTGCTGTACGACGAGCAGCGGCCCACCGGCGAGCAGCTGGGCGCACCTGACACGATCTTCAGGGGCATCCCCAAGGGCTTCATCCACAATGGCGGCCGGATCGCCTTCGGCCCCGACAAGATGCTGTACGCGGGCACGGGTGAGAGCGGTGACACAGGCCTGTCGCAGGACAAGGAGTCCCTGGGCGGCAAGATCCTGCGCATGACGCCGGAGGGCGAACCGGCTCCGGGCAACCCGGTCGCCGACTCCCCCGTGTACTCGTACGGCCACCGCAACGTGCAGGGCCTCGCCTGGGACGCCAAACAGCGCCTGTTCGCGGCGGAGTTCGGCCAGGACACCTGGGACGAGCTCAACGCGATCAAGCCGGGCGACAACTACGGATGGCCGGAAGTCGAGGGCAAGTCCGACAACGCCAAGTACCGCAGCCCACTCGCCCAGTGGGGCACCGACGAGGCCTCCCCCAGTGGCATCGCCTACGCCGAGGGCTCCGTCTGGATGGCCGGCCTGAAGGGCCAGCGTCTGTGGCGCGTCCCTCTCGACGGGACCGAGGTATCAGCCGACCCGCAGGCCTTTCTGGAGGGCGAGTACGGCCGGCTGCGGACGGTTGTCTCGGCGGGCGGCGACAAGCTGTGGGTGACGACGAGCAACACGGACGGCCGGGGCAGCCCGAAGGACGGGGACGACCGGATCCTGGAGGTGCGGGTGACCTGAGCGGATCCTGAAGGCGCAGGCGACCTGGGCGGCCGCCTCACCCCTCTCCGTCGCGCCTCCCGTCACCATCGTCGTCGTCCCCCTCGGCCGACGGTTCGGGCGGCCGTACGACGACCTTCCCGGACGCGAGATCTATCGGTCCGCGCCCGGGGTCGTTGTCCCCGACGTCCACGCGGGTGAGTTCCAGGCGGTTCTTTTCGTCACGGGTGTGCTTACGGCCGGGCGCGAAGAGTTCCTCGAACGTGTTGAACACGCAACCTCCCTGGGCCAACGTCCCTTACAGCGTAAACCTCGGGCTCAGGTCCCGGACGGGAGCGATTCGGTCGCGAACATCCCCGTCCGATGGGCCACGGCCGCAGCCTCGCCCCTCCCGGAGACGCCGAGCTTGCCCAGGATGTTCGACACGTGGACGCTGGCCGTCTTCGGGGAGATGAAGAGTTCCTCGGCGATCTGGCGGTTGGTGCGGCCTGCGGAGACCAGGCGGAGGACGTCTCGTTCGCGGGTGGTGAGGCCGAGGGATTCGGCCGGGTCGGTCGGGGGCGGGGCTGTCGTGAGGGCGAGGCGGGCTCGCTGGGCCAGGTGCGTCGTGGCGTCGACTAGCGGGCGGGCGTCCAGGTGGGTGGCGGCGGCCCGGGTCAGGCGGAGCAGTTCCGTGGCGCGGGCGCGCTCGTCGTCGCCGCCGATCGCGAGCAGCGCCTCCGCCAGGCGGTGGCGGACCTGGGCGAGGTCGTAGGGGCGCTCCAGGGCTTCGAAGGCGGTGACCACGTCCGACCAGGTGTCGGGGTTGGCCCGGTCCTCGGCGCGGTCGAGTTCGGCCCGGGTCCACTTCTCGTAGGCCAGCCACAGGGGTGCGCCGGTGGTGAGCTTGCGGACGGCGTCGCCGAGCCGTTCCAGGAAGGCGGGGCGGCCCTCCTGCGCGGCGGGCAGTGCCTGGGCGCGGGCGTCCGATTCGGCGATGGCGGCGGCCAGCAGCAGGGGCCAGACGTAGCGCTGAGTGCCGGGCGGGAAGCCGGCGTCCAGGACCCGGTCGGCTTCCGCGCGGGCGTCGAGGAGGCGGCCCTCGGCGGCGGCTATGCCGAGGGCGAGGCAGGACATGCGCAGGTCGTTCTGCGGCATGGGGTCGTGGGTGCCGTAGGAGGCGCGGCTGGTGGCCAGATGGCGGGCGGCAGCGGCGGTGTCGCCGCGGGCGAGCGCGAGGTGGGCGAGGCTGTTGGAGCCGCCGCCGAGCGGTTTGGCGGACTGTCCTGTGCGCTGGGCGTTCACCGCGGCCGCGTCGGCCTCGTCCCAACGACCCAAGGAGATCAGCGACTTGGCGAGATTCGCCCACACCCAGGCCTCGGAGTCGCGCAGTCCCCACTGCTGGGTGAGGCGCAGGCCCTCGCGCAGGATGCCGACCGCGTCCTCGGAGCGGCCGATCCCTTCCAGGACGGAGGGCAGGTTCACATGGCTGCGGCCCACCACGGAGGTCAGTCCGCGGGCCAGCACCTCGTCCCTGGCCTCGTACATCTGGGCCAGTCCGGACTCGATGTGCCCTGCGTCGACCATGAGGTTGCCGAGCGTGAGGCGTGCGTTCAGTTCGATGTCCTCGGCGCCGACCATGCGTGCGTACTCGACGGCGCGTTCGGCGGCGGACATGGCGTCGGGGCCGGGGGCGCGGAGCATCGACCAGTTGGCGGCGGCGGCCAGCACCTCGGCGTGCACCTCGGACGGGGGCAGGCCACGCACCAGTTGCTGGGCGGTGCCGAGTTCCTTCCAGCCGTCACCGCGGGCCAGGGACTGGACGAGTCGGGAGCGCTGGACCCAGAACCAGGCGGCGCGCATCGGATCGCCCTCGTCCTGCAGCAGGTGCAGGGCGCGCTTGGTGATCTTCAGGGCGCGTTCGCGCTCCCCGCAGAGCCGTCCGGCGACGGCGGCCTCGGCCATCAGGTCGAGGTAGCGCAGGGGCGTGGTGTCGGGGTCGCAGCCGCTGGGGGTCCCCCCACGTCTTTCGGACAGTGGGGGAGGGTAGACCTCGGTGTAGTCGACGGGGCGCAGGGTGGCCCGGATGTCCTCGGGGGCGGAGTCCCACAGCTCCATCGCGCGTTCCAGCAGCCGCAGTTGCTCGGAGCGGGCGTGCCGTCGGCGGGCGGTGACGGAGGCGTCCAGGACGGCGGGCAGGGCCTTGGCCGGGTCGTGGGCGTGGTACCAGTAGCTGGCCAGCCGCATCACGCGCTCGCCGGCGGGGACGAGCGTCGGGTCGGCCTCCAGGGCTTCGGCGTAGTGGCGGTTGAGGCGGGAGCGCTCGCCGGGCAGCAGGTCGTCACCGACGGCCTCGCGGACCAGGGAGTGCCGGAAGCGGTAGCCGTCGCCGCCGGGCGCGGCGATGAGGATGTTGGCGTTGACGGCGGCCCGCAGCGCCTCGATGAGGTCGTCCTCGGCGAGCTGGGCGACGGCGGCGAGCAGCCGGTACTCGACGGTGGAGCCGCCCTCGGCGACGATCCGGGCGACCCGCTGGGCGCTTTCGGGCAGGCCCTCGACCCGGACGAGGAGCAGGTCGCGCAGCGAGTCGGTGAGCCCGACGCAACTGCCCTCGTGGGCGGCGACAGCGAGTTCCTCGACGAAGAAGGCGTTGCCGTCGGAGCGTTCGAAGATCTCGTCGACCTGGGCGGGGTCGGGCTCGGTGGCAAGGATGCCGGTGATCTGGCGGCCGACCTCGGCGCGGTTGAAGCGGCCGAGTTCGATGCGGCGGACCGTGCGCAGCCGGTCGAGTTCGGCGAGGAGCGGGCGCAGCGGATGGCGGCGGTGGATGTCGTCGGAGCGGTAGGTCGCGAGGACGACGAGGCGGCCGGTGCGCAGCGTGCGGAAGAGATAGGCGAGGAGGTGGCGGGTGGAGGCGTCGGCCCAGTGCAGGTCCTCCAGGGCGACGACGACCGTGCGGCCGGTGGCGACACGCTCCAGCAGGCGGGCGGTGAGTTCGAAGAGCCGCGCCATGCCCTCCTCGTCGGAACGGTCCGCGCCGCGGGTCGGGGCCGTCTCGCCCAACTCGGGCAGCAGCCGGGCCAGTTCCTCCTCCTGGCCGGCGGCCGCGGCGGCCAGCTCGCCGGGCAGTTCCCGGCGCAGGGCGCGCAGCGCGGTGGAGAACGGGGCGAACGGCAGCCCGTCGGCCCCGATCTCGACGCAGCCGCCCAGCGCGACCACGGCGGCGCCCTCGCCCGCGGCGGTGGCGAACTCCTCGACGAGGCGGGTCTTGCCGACCCCTGCCTCGCCGCCGATCACCAACGCCTGCGGTTCGCCCGCGGCGGCGCGGGCGAGGGCGTCGTTCAGAGTCTCCAACTCGGTTGCGCGACCGACGAACACGGGACTGACGGACCGGCTCTCCACGGGTCCGAGCATCGCACGCGCCGCTGCGGGTCCGGCATCGGTTTTCCGGAGGCTGCCGCCCCCGGAAAACCCCTGCGCCGGGAGGCGACCGTCGGCCCCCGTGACCGCCGCCGTCACGCGGCGCGCGGATGCCGGGACCTGCGGAGGCGGGACGTATGCGATTCCGCCTCCGTCGCGCCCTTGGTGGAGCGCTTCGCGGCGCGGCGGAGGCGGATGGCCTCGCGGACCATGCGCTCGTGCTCGGCCTCGCGGATCAGGTCGGCGGAGCGGATGTGGTGAAGTTCGTACTCGTACATGACAGGACCCTCGTTTTCCCTGGTGAGACGCGATCTCCGACATCGCTTTGTGCGATGGGTCAACCTTCGTCTCCAAGGCGGGTCCGCCACATCGGGAGAGTTCCGCATCTTCGGCGGCCGAGAGGCCTTAGACGCGCCTGAGGGGCCTCAGGGCGCCGTCTAAGGTACCTACGGCGGTCCTGAGGCCCCTCGGGACCTGCGGTGATTCAGGTGGTTCAGCTTGCTGAGGGCAGGCCGAGCAGGGCGTCGGTGTACTTGAGCACCGCCAGCAGCAGGCCGATGACGCCGAGCGCGACACCGCCCCAGGCGACGGACTTGATCCACGGGGCCTGCGGCTTGCCGGGCGCTCCGAACGCGGGCCGGGCGAGCACGACGACGCCGACGATCAGCGCGGCCAGTGCGAACACGCCGGCCCACAGGGCGGAGGTCTGCCAGGCGTCGCCGTAGACCTCCTTGATCTGCTGGGAGACGCTCGCGTTCGAGGCGGTCTCCAGCTGGCCCACGAGGGTCTCGCGCGCGGCGGCGACCGTACCGATCCAGCCACCGGTCAGGGAGACAAGGCCGAGCGCCGCGGAGACGACCGCGGCCGCGCCCTGGCCGACAGCGGAGGGGGTCGCTTCCGTGGCCTGAGCGGTCACCTCGTCCTCGGCCTCGATGTCGTCGTTCTCCTCGACCTCGTCGGAGCCGGTGGCGTCAGTGGCGTCGCCCGCCTTGACGACGTCCACCTTCTCCTCGTCGGTCTTCGCCTCAGTGCCTCGGTCGGCGCCGGTCTCGTCCACTGTCTTCGTTCCCATGCCTCGCACCGTACGGACGCAGTATGAGAGGTCTCTTAATGATCGTTGAGGCCTCTTACTGATCATTGTGGACGGCACGCGTGCGTGCCTCACGCCACTCGGGGGCCAGGATCGACCACACCTCGAGGTCGTGCCGCACCCCACGATAGGGGTAGCTCTCCCTGCGCACCCCTTCGCGGGTCATGCCGAGGCGGCGCGCCACGTTCAGGCTGGCCGTGTTCCCGGCCGAGGCGATCCACTCGACGCGGTGGATGCCGCGCTGCTCGACCGCGAAATCGACGAGTACGCGCATCGCGCGCGTGACGAGCCCCCGCCCGGTGCCGGCGGGCTCCAGCCAGCAGCCGACCTCGCAGTTGGCGTTCTCGGCGTCGAAGTTGAGGAAGAGCACCCCGCCGACCAGCTTGCCCTCCAGCCACAGGCCGTGCAGGGACCCGGTGTCGGCGGCGCGCATGTCGGCGTACCGCTGGAGCACCGCACGCGCGGCGTCCACGTCCGTGGCCTTCGAGCCGAAGGGGACGTACTCGTTGATGAACTCCCGCCCGCGCTCCAGATGGGCCAGGAACTCCTCGGCGTGCCACGGCTCCAGGGGCCGCAACTCGGCTCCGTCGTCACCCAGCGATATCGCGTACATCGCCCCGCTGCTCCTTCTCCAGTTCCGCCACGACGTCGGTGAGCCTCTCATGGGCGGCGCGGGACTCGGGCGGTTCGATGCTGATGCGGGGCATGCGCCTGTCGAGCCAGCGGGGCAGCCACCAGTTGGCGCCGCCGAGCATGTGCATCAGGGCGGGGACGAGGAGGGTGCGCAGGACGAAGGCGTCGAGGGCGACGGCGGCGGCGAGCGCGATGCCGAACATGGCGATCACGCGGTCGCCGCTGAGGACGAAGGCCAGGAAGACCGAGATCATGATGACGGCGGCGGAGTTGATCACCCGCCCGGTCTCGGCGAGGCCGATCCGCACGGCCCGCCGGTTGTCACCGGTCTCCAGCCACTCCTCGTACATCCGGCTGACCAGGAAGACCTGGTAGTCCATGGAGAGGCCGAACAGCACCGACACCATGATCACGGGGAGGAAGGGCTCGATCGGCCCGGCGCGGCCCAGTCCCAGCAGCTCGCTCCCCCAGCCCCACTGGAAGATCGCGACGACGACACCGAAGGCGGCGGCGACCGCGGCGACGTTCATCGCGGCGGCCTTCAGCGGTATGCCGACGGACCGGAAGGCGAGCAGGAGCAGCAGACAGCCCAGGCCGATGACGACACCGACGAACAGCGGCAGCTTGCCGACGATCACGTCGGCGAAGTCGTCGTAGCCGGCCGTCATGCCGCCGACCTGCACATCGAGCGAGGTGCCGGTCTCGGCGCGCGGCAGAACCTCGGAGCGCAGCCGGTCGACGAGGTCGCTGGTCTGCTGCGACTGCGGCGAGGACTCCGGTACGACGGTGAGGTAGGCGGTGTTCCCGCCGCTGTTGTACGTCACCGGGGTCACGGCCGCGATGCCCTCGGTGGTGCGCAGGGTGGCGTCGAGGTTGTCCAGGGCGAGCTTGTCGTCGCCGCCGTCGACCTGGGTGACGAGGGTGAGCGGGCCGTTCACGCCGGGTCCGAAGCCGTCGGCGAGGAGGTCGTAGGCCTGGCGGGTGGTGGCGGACTGGGGGTTGTTGCCCTGGTCGGAGGTGCCGAGGCGCAGGCCGAGGGTGGGCAGCGCGAGGACCGTGATGAGGGCCAGGGCGATCGCGCCGAGCGCCTTGGGGTGGCGCTCCACGAACGCCGACCAGCGGGCGGCGAACCCGGTCGGCAGCTCGGGCTGAGGTCCGTGCTCCGCCAGCCGGCGCCGCTCGCGACGGCTCAGGGCGCGCATGCCGATGAAGGACAGCAGGGCGGGCAGCAGGGTCACGGAGGCGGCGACCGTCAGGACCACGGTCAGCGAGGCGGCTATCGCGACGCCGTTGAGGAAGCTCAGCTGCAGGATCAGCATGCCGAGCAGGGCGATGCACACCGTGGCACCCGCGAACACGACGGCCCGTCCGGTGGTCGCGACGGCGTTCGCGATCGACTCGGCGACGGGCAGCCCGCGTTTCAGCCCGCGCCGGTGCCGGGTGACGATGAACAGCGCGTAGTCGATGCCGACGCCGAGCCCGATGAGCATGCCGAGCATCGGCGCGAAGTCGGCGACGGTCATGGCGTGCCCGAGCAGCGCGATCCCGGCGTACGCGGTGCCGACGCTCACCAGCGCGGTGGCGATGGGCAGCAGCGAGGCGGCGAGCGAACCGAAGGCGAGGAAGAGCACGACGGCCGCCACGGCCACCCCGACGACCTCGGCGATGTGCCCGCCCGGCGCCTCGGTGAGCCCGACGGCGCTGCCGCCCAGCTCCACCTGGAGCCCGCCGGCCTCGGCGTCCTTGGCCGCGCTCACGACGGCCTGTGCGTCGCCCTCGTCGAGGCTCGCGGCTCCGGCGTGGAAGGTCACGGTGGCGTACGCCGTGTGCCCGTCCTCGCTGATCTGCGCGGCGCCCTGCTTGTCGTACGGGCTGCTCACGGCCGCCACTCCGGGCAGTTCCGCGATCTCGTCCAGGGTGCGCGTCATGGTCTGCTCGACGTCGGCGGCGCGCACGGTGCCGGAGGTGGTGTGCCAGACGACGGTGCCGCTGTCGCCGCCGAGCCCGGGGAAGCCGTCTTCCAGCAGCTGGGTGGCGCGGCCCGATTCGGTGCCGGGGACCTGGTAGTCGTTCGAGTACGCGGAGCCGGTCACGGCGGCGGCCGCGCTCACCCCGCCGAAGGCAAGGAGCCAGAGCAGTACGGCGACGAGGCGGCGCTGGACACACCAGCGTGCAAGGGCTGCCACGAACGTGCTCCCAGGGCTATATGTGGATCTTTGACCGGGAACAGTCGTTCATGTGAAGTGAACAGCCCGCAAAGAACGCGTGAGCGATGTGAAGCAAACTCTCGCAGGCGGAAATGATCGTTTGCCCCGTTCGTGCGTTTATTCACACGAGTGGGAGGCAGATCACAGGACAGTAACGGTCACTCTGTAGCTCACGAGTGCCGCCGTTCACATCAGTCGAACTGATCCCCCAGCGCCATCACCATCACCCCGGTGACGAGCAGCCACAGCGCCCGCCGGGTGCGACCCCGCGAGCCGAGGAACGCGGCGAGCGCGCAGAAGGCCGCGCCGACGGCGTAGGCGGCCGGGACGAGGGCCGGCGCGGTGCCGGTGGCGCGGAGCATCGCGGCGGCCAGTCCGGCAAGGGCGAGCAGCGCCCCGGTCCCGGCCGCCGTCCAGCGGGCCCGCCGCGCCACCTGCGCCGGATCCTCGACGTTGTCCAAGTCTTCGACGTCGTCCAGGTCTTCGACGTCGTCCAGGTCTTCGACGTCGTCCAGGTCTTCGACATCCTCCAAGTCCCTGCCGTCGTCCGGGTCCTCGGGCGTCTCGGTCCGGTCCTCCCCCGTCTCGGATATCTCGGAATCACCGCGTCCACTCATGGCGGGCGAGCGTAGCGGGTCGCGCCGGGAAACCGGATGCCGGGCCGTACCTGCCACTGCTAGTTTCCGGAGGTCAGCCATGCTGCGGCACACCGCCGCCGACCTGAGCAGGTGCATTGTTTGAGCGTCCGGCCGAGCTCCTCCGTATCCCATTCCGCCTTCCCGGACTCAAGGAGCCCGTTCACCGATGCCGGACATCACCCCGAGGACCTCGAGTGAGGACCTCACCGAGCGGCTGACCCACGCTCGCTATCCACGCAGCACCAGCTACGACCCCCGCTGGGTCGTTGAGAACCAGATGGGTCCGAACGCCCTCTGGCTGCTGGAGTGGCTCGCCCCCGCCCTCGGCCTGGACGCCCTGCGCCCCGGCGCGCGCGTCCTCGACCTGGGCTGCGGACGGGCGATGACCTCGGTCTTCCTGGCCAGGGAGTACGACGCCCAGGTCACCGCGGCCGACCTGTGGATCAAGCCCGACGACAACGCCCGGCGCATCGCCGAGGCCGGTTTCGCCGACCGCGTGCTGCCCGTGCACGCCGAGGCGCACGACCTGCCGTTCGCCGAGGGCAGCTTCGACGCGATCGTGAGCGTCGACGCGTACCAGTACTTCGGCACCGACGACCTCTATCTGCCCACCCTGACGCGGCTGTTGAGGCCCGGCGGGCGGATCGGCGTCGTCGTACCCGCGCTGCGGGAGGAGCCGGAGGGGCTCGAGCCGCCGGAGCATCTCCAGCCGTGGTGGGAGCCTGACTACTGGTGCTTCCACTCCGCCGACTGGTGGCGACGCCAGTGGACCCGCAGCGGCGCCGTCGAGGTCGAGGCCGCCGACTGGCTGGACGACGGCTGGCGGGACTGGCTGCTGTGGTGCGAGGTGATCGCCGAGGAGAGCCCGGAGGAGTGGCATCGCACGATGGCCCGCCAGGTCGGCGAGATGCTGCGCCATGACGAGGGCCGCGCGCTGGGCTTCGTACGGCTCGTAGGACGCCGTAAGCCGTAGCGCCGCGCAAGGCGACGGCCCCGGAGGACTTGCCTCCGGGGCCGTACGCGCTTCGGCTCAGCCCTCGCTGACGCCCAGCTGCTGAAGGATCAGCTCCTTGACGCGTGCCGCGTCGGCCTGGCCGCGGGTGGCCTTCATGACCGCGCCGACCAGGGCGCCGACCGCGGCCACCTTGCCGCCGCGGATCTTGTCCGCGATGGCCGGGTTGCCGGCGATGGCCTCCTCGACGGCCGTGGTGAGCGCACCCTCGTCCGAGACGACCTTCAGACCGCGCTTGTCGACGACCTCGTCCGGGGTGCCCTCGCCCGCGAGGACGCCCTCGATGACCTGGCGGGCCAGCTTGTCGTTCAGGTCGCCCTTCGAGACCAGCTCGGTGACGCGGGCCACCTGCGCCGGCGTGATGGCCAGCTCGTCGAGCGCCTTGCCCGACTCGTTGGCGCTGCGGGCGAGTTCGCCCATCCACCACTTGCGGGCGGAGGCGGCGTCGGCACCGGCGTCGATCGTCGCGACGATCAGGTCCAGCGCGCCGGCGTTGAGGATCGCCTGCATCTCGACGGCCGAGATGCCCCACTCCGCCAGGAGTCGGGTACGGCGGACCAGCGGCAGCTCCGGGAGGCCCGCCCGGATCTCCTCGACCCACTCGCGCGAGGGGGCCACCGGCACCAGGTCAGGCTCGGGAAAGTACCGGTAGTCCTCGGCCTCTTCCTTCACGCGGCCCGAGGTCGTCGACCCGGTGTCCTCGTGGAAGTGCCGCGTCTCCTGGATGATCGTCCCGCCACCGCTCAGCACGGCGGCGTGCCGCTGGATCTCGTAGCGGGCCGCACGCTCCACGGACCGCAGGGAGTTGACGTTCTTCGTCTCGGAACGGGTGCCGAACTTCTCGCGACCGTGCGGGCGCAGCGACAGGTTCACGTCGCAGCGCATCTGGCCCATCTCCATACGGGCCTCGGAGACGCCGAGCGCCTTGATGAGCTCGCGCAGCTCACGCACGTACGCCTTCGCCACCTCGGGGGCACGCTCGCCCGCACCGACGATCGGCTTGGTGACGATCTCGATGAGCGGGATGCCGGCGCGGTTGTAGTCGAGGAGCGAGTGCGAGGCGCCGTGGATACGGCCCGTGGCACCGCCCACGTGCGTCGACTTGCCGGTGTCCTCCTCCATGTGGGCGCGCTCGATGTCCACGCGGAAGGTCTCGCCGTCCTCCAGCTGGACGTCGAGGTAGCCGTTGAAGGCGATCGGCTCGTCGTACTGGGAGGTCTGGAAGTTCTTCGGCATGTCCGGATAGAAGTAGTTCTTCCGGGCGAAACGGCACCACTCGGCGATCTCGCAGTTCAGCGCGAGACCGATCTTGATCGCCGACTCCACGCCGATCGCGTTGACGACCGGGAGCGCGCCGGGCATGCCGAGGCAGGTGGGACAGGTCTGCGTGTTGGCGTCCTGACCGAGTTCGGTCGAACAGCCGCAGAACATCTTGGTCTTGGTGCCGAGTTCGACATGGACCTCAAGGCCCATGACGGGGTCGTACGACGCCAGCGCGTCCTCGTACGACACCAGGTCGGTCGTGGTGGTCACGGTGAAACTTCCCTCTCAGCCCAGCAGGACGTCGTCGTCGCCCAGCCGCTTCAGCTCGCGGTAGAGGATGGCGAGGCCGGTGACGATGGCGGCGGCGGACACGGTGGCGTCGATCAGGACCAGGGTGTCCTTCTCGGCGCGGGCCGTCTTGAGCCGCTTTGCGACGCCGAACGCGCCGAACGCGGTGGCGGCCATGGACAGGTACGTACCGGACTTGGACTTCTTGAAGCCCTTGGCCTTGGTCAGTGCACTCACAGCGACGGAGCCTCCTCGATCAGCGGGTGCCCCCACCTTTCCACGAAGGCGGCCTCGACAGCAGCGCCGACCTTGTAGAGCCGGTCGTCCTTCAACGCCGGAGCGATGATCTGCAGGCCGACCGGGAGGTTGTCCTCCGGAGCCAGACCGCAGGGCAGGGACATGGCCGCGTTGCCAGCCAGGTTGGTCGGGATGGTGCACAGGTCGGCGAGGTACATCGCCATCGGGTCGTCGGCACGCTCGCCGATCGCGAAGGCGGTGGTCGGCGTCGTCGGGGAGACGATCACGTCGACCTGCTCGAAGGCCTTCTCGAAGTCGCGGGTGATGAGCGTGCGGACCTTCTGGGCGCTGCCGTAGTACGCGTCGTAGTACCCGCTCGACAGGGCGTACGTGCCGAGCATGATGCGGCGCTTCACCTCGGGGCCGAAGCCCGCCTCACGGGTGATCGACGTGACCGCCTCGGCGGAGTTCGTGCCGTCGTCGCCGGTCCGCAGGCCGTAGCGCAGGCCGTCGAAGCGGGCGAGGTTGGAGGAGCACTCGGAGGGCGCGATCAGGTAGTACGCCGAGAGCGCCAGGTCGAAGGACGGGCAGTCCAGCTCGACGATCTGCGCGCCCAGCTCCTTCAGCAGCTCGACGGACTCGTCGAAGCGCTGGATGACGCCGGCCTGGTAGCCCTCGCCGCGGAACTGCTTGACGACGCCGACGCGCATGCCCTCGACGCTGCCGTTGCGGGCGGCCTCGACGACCGGCGGGACCGGCGCGTCGATCGAGGTGGAGTCCATCGGGTCGTGCCCGGCGATGACCTCGTGCAGCAGGGCCGCGTCCAGGACCGTACGGGCACAGGGGCCGCCCTGGTCGAGGGAGCTGGAGAAGGCGACCATGCCGTAGCGGGACACCGCGCCGTACGTCGGCTTCACGCCTACCGTGCCGGTGACGGAGGCCGGCTGGCGGATGGAGCCGCCGGTGTCGGTGCCGATGGCGAGCGGAGCCTGGAAGGAGGCGAGCGCGGCGGAGGAGCCGCCACCCGATCCACCGGGGATCTTGGTGAGGTCCCAGGGGTTGCCGGTCGGGCCGTAGGCACTGTTCTCGGTGGAGGACCCCATGGCGAACTCGTCCATGTTGGTCTTGCCGAGGATGACGACGTCGGCGGCCTTCAGCCGCTTGGTGAGCGTCGCGTCGTACGGCGGGATCCAGCCCTCGAGGATCTTCGAGCCGACGGTCGTGGGCACGCCCTCGGTGGTGAAGATGTCCTTGAGCGCGAGCGGGACGCCGGCCAGCGGGCCGAGCTTCTCGCCCTTGGCCCGCTTCTCGTCGACGGCACGCGCCTGGGCGAGGGCGCCCTCGCGGTCGACGTGCAGGAAGGCGTGCACCTTCTCGTCGACGGCCTCGATGCGGGCCAGGTGGGCCTCGGTGACCTCGACCGCGGTGAGCTCGCCGGAGGCGATCTTCGCGGCGGTCTCGGCGGCCGTGAGCTTGATGATGTCCGTCATGGCGATTAGTCCTCCCCCAGGATCTGCGGCACCTTGAAACGCTGCTGCTCCTGGGCCGGGGCGCCGGAGAGCGCCTGCTCGGGGGTGAGCGACGGACGGACCTCGTCCGCCCGCATGACGTTCGTCAGCGGGAGCGGGTGCGAGGTCGGCGGTACGTCTTGGTCGGCGACCTCACTGACGCGGGCGACCGCGCCGATGATGTCGTCCAGCTGTCCCGCGAAGTGCTCGAGCTCTTCGGGCTTCAGCTCCAGACGCGCCAGCCGGGCGAGGTGGGCGACCTCCTCGCGCGTGATGCCAGGCATGCAGCGATCCTCTGGGGTGAGTGTGTGTGGTTTGGCCCAATCCTATGGGTCGGGGACCTGTGCCCGTGAAACGGTTTCCCAGGGCCTCGTCCGTCAGTGACGGCGCCCCTCCCAGACCGCGCTCCTCATGAAGTGGTTGTCGTACAGCTCCTGCACCTCCAGCAGGCTCTCCGGGGTGGCCTCGCCGAGGGCGATGCGCTGGAGGTGGCGGAAGTACTCGAAGCGCTCGACGCCGGGGGTGATGACGATCAGGAGGTCGGCGTCGGCGCCCGGCACGGCGCCGAAGGCGTGCGGTTTTCCGGGGGGTACGACGACGAGGTCGCCGGGGCCGGCGGTGACGACGTCGTCGCCGGAGAGGATCTCGGCGGCGCCGTCGAGCAGGAAGAACATCTCGGCGGAGTTGGCGTGCCAGTGCGGTTTGGCGCCGTCGGCACCGCTCGCGAGCGTGACGCGCTGGGTGGACAGCGCACCGCCCGTCCGGCTGCTGTCGGCCAGCAGCCGCATGGTGGTGGGCGCGCGGCCGACGACCTCCGCCTCGGCCGCGCGGACGATCACGGACTCGTCGAACTTCGGAACGAACAGCGACATGTCGAACCCCCGGTGCCGGTCTTGACGTACTCGGGCGAGGTCAGACGAGGAAGAGCAGGGCTGCGGAGATCAGGACGACGATCGCCGTGGCGAAGTGGATCCCGAACGCGACGGCCTTCGTTCCGCCGTGCCGCAGCACTATCAGTGTGTCGCAGAGCGGCACGATCGCCACGGCGAGCATGAACCAGGCCTCGGCGCGGGCGCCCACGAAGAACAGCAGCGCCAGGCCCAGCAGGCCGAAGGTGCCGTCCCTCAGACCCTTGATCGAGAGATAGGCGCCGGCGTCGCCGTCCGGCCGGGCCGGAACGCCGTAACCGGTGGCGGCGGAGGCGGGCTGGAACAGGAACCGGTACCCGAGGAACACGCAGAACAGGTTGAGCACGACGGCCAGGGTGTAGGCGGTCACGGTCATGTCTTCACTCCTCGCTAGCACTGCTAGGGACAAGAGCGAAGCTAGCAGAGCATCGACAGCTGTGCTAGCGCTGCTAGAATTTCTGGCATGTCGATCCAGACGCGCAGGGAGCGCGAACGAGCGGAACGCGAGCGGTTGATCGTCACGGCCGCGCGGGAACTCGCGGAGGCCGAGGGCTGGGACGCGGTGACGACCCGCCGGCTGGCGGCGGAGATCGAGTACAGCCAGCCGGTCCTCTACAGCCACTTCAAGGGCAAGGACGCGATCATGGCCGCGGTCGCGGTGCAGGGCTGCGCGGACCTGGCCGACGAGTTGCATACGGCCCGTACGGCGGCGCAGGGCAGGCGCGCGGCGCTGGCGGCGGTGGGCGAGACGTACACGGCGTTCGCACGTCGCCGGCCGGCGCTCTACGACGCGATGTTCACGCACCGGGTGGACCTGCCTTTTGCCACCCCCGAGGCCCCCGAGCCGCTGCAGCGGGCCTTCGCCGAACTGCTGGCCGCGGTCGAGCCGATCGCCGTCGAGGGGGACGACCCGGGCCTGCTCACGGAGACGTACTGGGCGGGCCTGCACGGTTTGGTCACGCTGATGCGGAGCGGGCGGCTGCCGGAGGAGGCGCACGCGCGACGGCTGGACCTGCTGACGGGGCATTTCACGGCGGGGGCGGACAGCTAGCCGCCCCGCGCGGAACGGCCTGTCTTCAGCCGACCCGCACGGCAGGGCACTTCATTCGGCGGCCGGCAGCGCCGCACGCGGCCGCTGCCACCCGCGCGATCCCCGCGCCAGCAGCCAGGCCGTGGTCTCCTCGGGCGGCATCGCCGCGGCGACCAGCCATCCCTGTACGGCGTCGCAGCCCAGATCCCGCAGGCGTTCCCAGGTCTCGTCGTCCTCGACGCCCTCGGCGACCACGAGCAGGCCCAGCGAGTGCGCGAGGTCCACGGTGCAGCGCACGATCTCCGCGTCCTCGTTGTCCACCGCGAGCCGGGCCACGAACGAGCGGTCGATCTTCAGTTCGCTCACGGGCAGCCGTCTGAGGTGCACGAGGGACGAGTACCCGGTGCCGAAGTCGTCCAGGGACATCTTCACGCCGTGGCCGGTCAGCCCGGCGAGCGTGTCCGCGGCCCGCTGCGGGTCCTCCAGCAGGACGTGTTCCGTTATCTCCAGTTGGAGCGCTCCCGCGGGAACGCCGTGGCGGGCGAGCCGGGCGGCGACGGAGCCGGCGAATCCGGGGGTGTGGACGTCACGCGGCGAGACGTTCACGGCGACGGGCACGAACAGCCCCTGGGACCGCCACCGGGCCACCTGCCCGAGCGCCGTCTCCAGCACGTACTCCGTCAGATGCGGCATCAGCCCGGACGACTCGGCGATCGCTATGAACTCGTCCGGCGGAACCTTCCCGCGCTCGGGATGCACCCAGCGGACCAGGGCTTCCAGGCCGGCGACCTGTCCGTCGAAGCGGACCTTCGGCTGGTAGTGCAGCTCGACCTCGTGCGCGTCGAGCGCCCGGCGCAGATCTCCCAGCAGGCCCAGCCGGTCCGGGGTGTTGGAGTCCCGCTTCGACTCGTAGACCTCCACGCCGGTACGGTCCCGCTTCGCCTGGTACATCGCCACGTCCGCGCGGCGCAGCAGCCCCTCGGCGTCGGGCGCGTGGTCGGGGAAGACCGCGACACCGGCGCTGGCCTCCAGGACCAGGGTGAGGCCGTCGAGATCGAGCGGGGAGCTGAGGGCGGCGACGAGGCTGCGGGCCACCCGGGTCGCGGACGTCGTGGAGTCGGCGACCGGCAGTAAGACGGCGAACTCGTCACCACCGAGCCGCGCGGCCTCCGCTCCGCGCGGCAGGGCGAGCCGCAGCCGGTCGGCTATCTGCAACAACAACCGGTCACCGGCGAGATGACCGAGCGTGTCATTGACCGACCGGAAACGGTCGAGGTCGATCAGCATCAGGGCGGACCGGGCGCCGATGCGCTCGGCGTCGTCGAGCGCGGTCCAGATGCGCTCCAGCAGCCACTGCCGGTTGGGCAGCCCGGTCAGCGGGTCGCGCAGTTGCTCCTCCGCCCGGGCCCGGGCGATCCACAGGGTGGAGTCGAGGGCGACGAGGGGGATGGAGAACAGCGGCAGCAGCAGGGGCTTGGCGGTGGCGACCACGCACACCAGCGGGGCGATGCCGAGCAGCGCGACCGCGACCAGCCCCTGTCTGACCAGGGCCGTGCGGGCGACGGTGGGCAGGCCGCCGCGCGGGGCGTGCAGGTACCAGAGCAGGACCCGGGTGACCGCGAGATAGGAGACGGCGACGAGCACCACGCCGGGCGCGGTGTAGAGGGTCCAGGTGTCCGGGTCCCAGGGGTGCTCGACGGTCGGCACCCGGCCGAAGGCGGCCAGCACGAGGGCTCCCGCGGCGATGCCGAGGATGTCCACCGCGCCGTGCAGCACACCCTGCAGCCAGCGCCCCCGCCGGGCGATGCCGACCAGAACGACGACGGTGAGGCTGACCATCCCGGCGGGCACCCAGCCGTACAGCATCAGCACGGCGAGGGTGAGGGCGGCGCCGGATCCGGTGCCGCCCCACCAGCGGGCGCGGCCGAGGGCCACCAGGTGGCCGACGATGATGCCGGTCAGCACGGCCAGGGACCAGCCGACGGTGCCGGACGGGAAGAGGGCGTGGTCGCCGGAGAACGCCCGGTAGAACCCGGCGCCGAGAACGAACCCGGCCGCAGCGACGACCGCCGCGGGCAGCGCGGGCCAGGACAGGTGCCGTTCGTGATCCGCGCCGGGCAACCCGTCGGCGCGCTCGGCGTTGAATGGCACGGCGGTGCGGTCCTCCGTCATGACCTTCCGCCCGGCGGCGCTCCCCGCACCTCTTTCCGCCCGCGAACGCTCCGCGGTCCGTGCCGCCCACCCCCGCCACGCGCCGGCCATCCGGCGCAGCCGTGAGTCGGGGGCGGCGCTCTCGGTCGGTTCCATTCCCGTCCCTCTCACAGCCGGCGGTGCCCACGCCACGCGGCCCGATGCCCGACAACAACCTTCAACGGCACCGCGTTGGAAAACCCTTCCCCTCGCCCTTCAAAGCTCTGCAGAGCCAAGGGGATGCCCCGACCGCAGCTGGGCACGGCAGGCGCACACCTCAACAGTAGGCCGCAGAAGGCTTCCACGGGCAGCGGTCGTCGACGGTTGCCCGAATGCGCCCCAGCCACCCGTATGCATCTGATATGCGCCGATCGGGGCGCCTTCAACCGCTACTCCTCTGCGGGTAGCGCAACTTCGGCCGCCGCGTCGGGCCCCTGCTCCAGGAGGACGTTGAAGCCGTCCTCGTTCAAAACTGGCACCTTGACCTGCATTGCCTTGTCGTACTTGGACCCAGGGTTGTCACCTACGACAACAAAAGATGTCTTCTTCGAAACGGAACCGGTCACTTTCGCTCCGCGAGTTTGCAGCGCCTCCTTGGCGCCATCGCGCGTGAAGTGCTCCAGAGTGCCGGTGACGACGACGGTAAGCCCTTCCAGCGGACGCGGTCCCTCGTCCTCCCCGGAGCCCTCCTCCTCCGTGCGTACGCCGGCCGCCTTCCACTTGCGCAGGATCTCCTGGTGCCACTCCTCGGCGAACCACTCCTTCAGTGACGCGGCGATGATCGGGCCGACGCCGTCGGTGTTCGCCAACTCCTCCTCGCCGGCCTGCTCGATACGTTCGATCGAGCGGAACTCGCGGGCCAGCGCCTCGGCGGCGACCGGTCCGACGTGACGGATGGACAGGCCGGTGAGGATGCGGGCGAGCGGACGGGCCTTCGCGGCGGCGATGTTCTCCAGCATCGCGACCGCGTTCTTCTTGGGCTCGCCCTGCTGGTTGGCGAAGATCGTGACGATCTTCTCCTCGCCGGTCTTCGGGTCACGCTTGGGCAGGCCGCTGTCCTGGTCCAGGACGTACGCCTTGATGGGCAGCAGCTGCTCGACGGTCAGGTCGAACAGGTCGCCCTCGTCCAGCAGCGGCGGCTCGGACGGCTCCAGCGGCTTGGTGAGCGCGGCGGCGGCGACATAGCCGAAATGCTCGATGTCCAGCGCCTTGCGGCCCGCGAGATAGAACAGGCGCTCACGCAACTGGGCCGGACAGCTGCGGGCGTTCGGGCAGCGCAGGTCGACGTCGGCCTCCTTCATCGGCCTGAGCGCCGTACCGCATTCCGGGCACTCGGACGGCATCACGAACTCGCGCTCGCTGCCGTCACGCAGGTCCACCACGGGCCCGAGGATCTCCGGGATCACGTCACCGGCCTTGCGCAGCACCACCGTGTCACCGATGAGGACGCCCTTCGCCTTGACGACGTCCTGGTTGTGCAGGGTGGCGAACTCGACCTCCGAGCCCGCGACCGTGACCGGCTCGACCTGGGCGTACGGCGTGACCCGGCCCGTACGGCCCACGCCCACACGGATGTTGACGAGCTTGGTGTTGACCTCTTCCGGCGCGTACTTGTACGCGATCGCCCAGCGCGGCGCGCGCGAGGTCGAACCGAGGCGGCCCTGGAGCGGGATCTCGTCGAGCTTGACGACGACGCCGTCGATCTCGTGCTCCACGGAGTGGCGGTTCTCGCCGTAGTACGCGATGAACTCCCGGACGCCGTCGAGGCCGTCGACCACCCGGGCGTGCGTGGAGGTGGGCAGGCCCCAGCTCTTGAGCAGGTCGTAGGCCTCGGAGAGGCGGGTCATGCCCTCGTACCCCTCCAGGGCGCCGATGCCGTGGACCACCATGTGCAGCGGCAGCGTGGCCGTGACCTTGGGGTCCTTCTGCCGCAGCGAACCGGAGGCGGAGTTGCGCGGGTTGGCGTACGGCTTCTCCCCGGCCTTCACACGCCGGGCGTTGAGGTCCGCGAAGGCCTCCATCGGGAAGTAGACCTCGCCGCGGATCTCGACGAGCCGCGGCACACGGTCGCCCTGCAGCCGGTGCGGGATCTCCGCGATCGTCATGACGTTGGGCGTGATGTCCTCGCCGATCCGTCCGGTGCCCCGGGTGGCGGCCCGGGTGAGCCGGCCGTCCTCGTACGTCAGGTTGACCGCGAGCCCGTCGACCTTGAGCTCGCACAGCAGGTGGTAGTCGGGACCGCCGACGTCCCTGGCCACTCTCTCCGCCCAGGCCGCGAGGCCCGCGTCGTCGAAGACGTTGTCCAGGGAGAGCATGCGCTCGCGGTGCTCCACCTCGGCGAGGTCCGTCTCGTACTCGACGGCGACCTTCTGGGTCGGCGAGTCCGGGGTGCGCAGCTCCGGATACTCGTCCTCCAGCGCTTCGAGCGAGCGCAGGAGCTCGTCGAACTCCGCGTCGCTGATGACCGGAGCGTCCTTCACGTAGTACCGGAAGCGGTGCTCCTCGATCTGCTCAGCGAGCTTCGCGTGCTTCTCCCGTGCCTCTGCGGGCACCGTCGTCTCCGCTTGCTTGTCGCCGGCCACCGTATGGTCCTCCCGTTACTCTGGGTTGTCCGCGAGGGATCTCGCCGCCCGGGCGCAGTGCGCGAGTGCCTTGCGCGCGTACTCCGGGGAGGCCCCCGCGAGTCCGCACGACGGCGTGACCGTGACAGCCTCCGCGAGAAGCCCCGGTGACAGCCCCAGCCTGCGCCACAACGTCCTGACACCCATGACGCTACCGGCAGGGTCTGACAACGGGCCGTCCGTGCCGGGGACGACACCTGCGAAGAGCCGGGTGCCCCCTTCCACGGCCTCGCCGATCGCATCGTCGTCACGTTCGGTGAGGAGCGAGAAGTCGAAGGAGACCGCCGCAGCGCCCGCCCGGCGCAGCAGGGCGAACGGGACGTCCGGTGCGCATGAGTGGACCACGACGGGGCCGCCGCCGTGAACCCCGACGACGTCGCGGAGGGTGGCCTCGACGATCTGCCGGTCCACGGCACGGTGGGTCCGGTAGCCGCTGGCCGACTTGACCTGCCCGCGCAGTACGGCGACGAGGGAGGGCTCGTCGAGCTGGAGGACGAGCTGCGCGCCGGGCACCCGGCGCGCGACCTCCTCCAGGTGCTGCCGCAGCCCCTCGGCGAGCGAGGCGGCGAGGTCGCGGCAGGCGCCGGCGTCGGAGAGAACGACCTCGCCGTTCCTCAGCTCCAGGGCCGCGGCCAGGGTCCAGGGCCCGACGGCCTGGACCTTGAGCAGCCCCTCGTATCCCTGGGTGAACTCCTCCAGCGCGTCGAGGTCCTCCCCCAGCCACGACCTCGCCCGCCTGGTGTCCCGCCCCGGCCGGTCCCCGATCCGCCATCCGCTGGGCTCCACGCGCGCGTACAGCTCGACGAGCATCCCCGCGGTCCGCCCGATCATGTCCGCGCCGGGGCCGCGGGCGGGCAGCTCGGCGAGGAACGGGAAGTCCTCGAAGGACCCGGTGACGGTCTTGGCGGCCTCACGGGCATCGCCGCCGGGCATGGAACCGATGCCGGTGGCTCCGCCGAAGCCGGCCTGGGTGGTGTTGTCGCTCACCCCCGAAGCCTACGTAACCCCTCCGGGGGTTCCTGCGCGGTGGGCCTGCGCGGTGGGGCCGTGCCTGGGGGCTGCCGCCCCCAGACCCCCGCTTCGGCCCTGCGGGCCTCATCCTCAAACGCCGGACGGGCTGAAGTATCCGGATGGTGCCGTCAGTTTCCCGGCCGGACCGTCAGGTCGTTGACCTCCGCGTCCCTCGGGAGGTCCAGGGCCATCAGGATCGTCGTGGCGATCGACTCGGGGTCGATCCACTGCGACTCGTCGTACTCCTTGCCCTCCTGCTGGTGGACCTTCGCCTGCATCGGGCTGGCGGTGCGGCCGGGGTAGACGGACGTGACCCGGACGCCGTTGCCGTGCTCCTCGTTGCGCAGGGAGTCGGCCAGGGCCTTCAGACCGTGCTTGGACGCGGCGTACGCGGACCACTCGGCGCTCGCGCGCAGGCCCGCGCCCGAGTTCACGAAGATCACGTGGCCACGGGCGGTGCGGAGCTGGGGAAGGAAGTGGCGGGTCAGTTCCGCCGGGGCGATCAGGTTGACGTTCAGCTGATGGCGCCAGGACTTCGGGGTCAGGTCGCCCACCGCGCCGAGGTCCACGACCCCGGCGATGTGGAGCAGGGAGTCCACCCGGCCCGGGAGCGTCTGGTGGGAGAAGGCCCAGGACAGCTTGTCCGGGTCCGCCAGGTCGCCGACCAGCGTCTTCGCGCCGGGGAACTCCGCCGCCAGCTCCTTCGCACGGCCCGCGTCGCGCGCGTGGAGGACGAGATCGTCCCCGCGCGCGTGCAGACGGCGGGCGACGGCCGCGCCGATGCCGGAGCCCGCTCCGGTGATCACATGAGTTGCCATGCCCGCCATGCTCGCATCAGTGCCCGGTCACTCCACTCCCTGGCTCTCCTCCAGGTACGCCAGCGCCCCCACCGGCTCCTCCGCGAAGAACACCAGGTCGGTCAGGGGGCGGGGCAGGAAGCCCTCGTCGTCCATGCGGCGGAACTGCTCCTTCAGGCCGTCGTAGAAGCCCGCGGTGTTGAGCAGGACGACCGGCTTGTCCGTGTGGCCGTGCTTCTTCAGTTCAAGGATCTCCGTCGCCTCGTCGAGGGTCCCGGTGCCGCCGACCATGATCACCACTGCGTCGGCCTTCTCCAGCAGCAGCTTCTTGCGCTCGGCCAGGTCCTTCGCGATCACCATCTCGTCGACGCCCGGCCGGACCTTGGAGGCCAGGAACTGCACGGAGACCCCGACCAGCCGGCCGCCCGCCTCCTGCACCCCGTCGGCGACGACCTTCATCAGCCCGACGTCGGAGCCGCCCCACACGAGCGTGTGCCCGCCCTTGCCCAGCAGTTTCGCGAACTCACGCGCGGGTCGCGTGTAACGGTCGTCGAGGTCGGCGGCGGAAAGGAAGACGCAGATACGCATGCAGCCACCGTACGCGGGAAGAACCGGGGGCCCGCGAGTGCTTTTCCGATATGGCTCAAGGACACACGATCACTATCGAGCAGGGCACGCGACGGGTGCGGGTCGTCCGCGGCGACCAGATCCTGGCTGAATCCGACCGCCCTCTCCTCCTGCGGGAGACGGGCTGTCCCGTGCGCTACTACATCCCGCCGGAGGACGTACGCCTGGACCTGCTGACGCCCTCGGAGACCCATTCCTACTGCCCCTTCAAGGGAACGGCCTCCTACTGGTCGCTGCCCGACGCGGCCGACCTCGTCTGGGCCTATCCGGACCCGAAGCCGGACGTGGCCGAGATCAAGGACCACCTGTGCTTCTACGAAGTCGAGGTGTCGTAAACGATTAGGGCCGCCCCATACGGCAATCTCCACAGGCATGGACAAGAACACCATTTCGCACGACGGCACCTCCATCGCGTACCAGAGCAGCGGGCAGGGGCCGGCGGTGATCCTGGTCAGTGGGGCGATGTCCACCGGGGCCACTGTCGCGCCGCTGGCCGTGCCTCTCGCGGATCGCTTCAGGGTCGTCTCCTACGACCGTCGGGGGCGCGGCGAGAGCGGTGACACCCAGCCGTACGCGGTGGAGCGCGAGGTCGAGGATCTTGCAGCGCTGATCGAGGCGGTGGGCGGCGAGGCGGCGCTCTACGGTGTCTCGTCGGGCGGCGCCCTGGCGCTCGAGGCGGCGGCGAGCGGGCTGCCGGTGCGCCAGGTCGCCGTGTACGAGGTGCCGTTCGCCGTCTACGAGGGCGGCGCCAAGGAGCGGGCGGAGTACACCGAGCGGCTGACCGAGGCGCTGGCGGAAGACCGGCGCGGGGACGCCGTCGAGCTCTTCCTGCGGCTCACGGGCATGGCCGAGCAGATGATCCAGGGTGCCCGCCAGTCGCCCATGTGGCCCGGTCTGGAGACCATCGCGCCGAGCCTGGCGTACGACGACGCCGTGATGGGCGACGGTCTGCTGCCCCAGGACCGGCTGGCCTCGATCGGGGTGCCGGTGCTGGCGGTCGCGGGCAGCGTGAGCCCCGCGTGGATGCGTGAGGCGACGCGGACGGTCGCGGAGACCGTGCCCGAGGGGACGTACCGAAGCCTGGAGGGGCAGACCCACATGGTGGAGCCGGACGTTCTCGGGCCGGTGCTCGCGGAGTTCTTCGGGGCGTGATCGCGGCCGGATACGGGCACACGCGTGTGCCTGGAGTCCGGCCGCGCCCGGGCGCCTCGCCTCAGACGGCCGCCGTCGTCGCCCGCTGAGTCGACGCGATCGTCGCCGAGCCCACCACGCGCGTGCCGTCGTACAGGACGATCGCCTGGCCGGGGGCCACTCCGCGGACCGGGTCCGTGAAGGTGACCTCCAGGGTGCCGTCGACCAGCTCGGCGGTCACCTCGGTCTCGCCGCCGTGGGCGCGGAGCTGGGCGGTGTAGGTGCCGGGGCCGGTCGGGGCGGTGCCGCACCAGCGGGGCTTGATGGCGGTGAGGGCGCTGACGTCGAGGGAGTCCGCCGGGCCGACGGTCACCGTGTTGTTGACCGGCGAGATGTCGAGGACGTAGCGAGGCTTGCCGTCGGGGGCCGGGGTGCCGATGCGCAGGCCCTTGCGCTGGCCGATGGTGAAGCCGTACGCGCCCTCGTGGGTGCCGAGCTTCGCGCCCGCCTCGTCGACGATGTCGCCCTCCGCCTTGCCGAGGCGGTTCGCGAGGAAGCCCTGGGTGTCACCGTCGGCGATGAAGCAGATGTCGTGCGAGTCGGGCTTCTTCGCGACCGCCAGGCCGCGGCGCTCCGCCTCCGCGCGGATCTCGTCCTTCGTCGTCAGGGTGTCGCCGAGCGGGAACATCGCGTGGGCGAGCTGCTGCTCGTCCAGGACGCCGAGGACGTACGACTGGTCCTTGGCCATGTCGGAGGCGCGGTGCAGCTCGCGGGTGCCGTCCTCGGTCAGCACGACCGTCGCGTAGTGGCCGGTGCAGACCGCGTCGAAGCCGAGGGCCAGGGCCTTGTCCAGCAGGGCCGCGAACTTGATCTTCTCGTTGCAGCGCAGGCAGGGGTTCGGGGTGCGGCCGGCCTCGTACTCGGCGATGAAGTCCTCGACCACGTCCTCGCGGAAGCGGTCGGCGAGGTCCCACACGTAGAACGGGATGCCGATGACGTCCGCGGCGCGGCGGGCGTCGCGGGAGTCCTCGATGGTGCAACAGCCCCGCGCGCCCGTGCGGAAGGATTGGGGGTTCGCGGAGAGCGCGAGGTGGACGCCGGTGACGTCATGGCCCGCCTCGGCCGCGCGGGCGGCGGCGACGGCGGAGTCGACCCCGCCGGACATGGCGGCGAGGACACGGAGGGGGCGGGAGGGCTGCGCGGTGTCAGTCATAACCCTTCCAGGGTACGGGGGCGTGGGAACCAGGACCCGCGAGTATCCGTTGACGATCACATGGGACAGCGGAAGGCTCCGAAGGACGGCGACCGGAAGGTCGGCCGTCGCGCGTTGCTGATCGGTGGGGCAGTGGCGGCGGCGGGCTCGGCCGTGCTGGCCCGCGACGAGCTCGCGCGGCTGTGGTGGCGGGTGCCGGGCGTGGAGAAGCCGCGCAAGGAGGGCGAGGTCGACTACACCGGCGCGCGGTGGGTGGCGGCGTCGGACGCGAACTGGCGGCGGGCTGACCGGCCCGACGACTACGGCATAGACATGGTGATCATCCATGTCACCCAGGGCAGCTTCGACAGCGCGGTGAAGGTGTTCCAGGACCCGGAACACGGGGCGGCCGCGCACTACATCGTCCGCAAGGACGGTCACGTCACGCAGATGATCCGCGAGCTGGACGTGGCGTACCACGCGGGCAATCGCGACTACAACGAGCGCAGTGTCGGCATCGAGCACGAGGGCTTCGTGGAGCGGCCGCAGGACCTCACGGACGAGATGTACGAGGCCTCGGCGCGGCTGACGGCCCGCATATGCGCGCGCTATGACATCCCCGTCGACCGCGAGCACATCATCGGGCACGTGGAGGTGCCGGGGACCGACCACACGGACCCCGGGAAGCACTGGGACTGGGACCGGTACATGAAACTGGTGCGGGCGGCGCGTACGGCGCCCGCATAGCGCTCTAGGTGAGGCCGGCCGCCCGCGCGCGTTCCACCGCCGGGCCGATCGCCTTGGCGACCGCCTCGACGTCGGCCTCCGTGGAGGTGTGCCCGAGGGAGAAGCGGAGGGTGCCGCGGGCCAGGTCGGGGTCGGTGCCGGTGGCCAGGAGGACGTGGCTGGGCTGGGCGACGCCCGCGGTGCAGGCGGAGCCGGTGGAGCACTCGATGCCCTGGGCGTCGAGCAGCAGGAGCAGGGAGTCGCCCTCGCAGCCCGGGAAGGTGAAGTGCGCGTTGGCCGGGAGACGGCCGCCGGGTGCCGGGTCACCGCCGAGGATCGCGTCCGGGACGGCCGTACGGACCGCGTCGACCAGGGCGTCGCGCAGGGCGCCGATCTCCCGGTCGAACCACTCGCGCTGCTCGGCGGCGAGGCGGCCGGCGACCGCGAAGGAGGCGATGGCGGGGACGTCGAGGGTGCCGGAGCGGACGTGGCGTTCCTGGCCGCCGCCATGCAGGACGGGGACGGGGGTGTGATCACGGCCGAGGATCAGGGCGCCGATGCCGTACGGGCCGCCGATCTTGTGGCCGGAGACCGTCATCGCAGCGAGGCCGGAGGCGGCGAAGTCGACGGGGACCTGGCCGAAGGCCTGGACGGCGTCGGCGTGCAGGGGGATGTCGAACTCCTTTGCCACGTCGGCCAGTTCGCGGATCGGCATGACGGTGCCGATCTCGTTGTTGGCCCACATCACGGTGGCGAGGGCGACGTCGTGGGGGTCGCGGGCGACGGCTTCGCGCAGGGCCTCCGGGTGGACCCGGCCGTGGGAGTCGACCGGGAGGTATTCGACCTCGGCGCCCTCGTGCTCTCCGAGCCAGTGGACCGCGTCGAGGACGGCGTGGTGTTCGACGGGGCTGGCCAGGATGCGGGTGCGGGTGCCGGCCGGGTCGGCGTCCCGGCGGGACCAGTACAGGCCCTTGACCGCGAGGTTGTCGGCCTCGGTGCCGCCGGAGGTGAGGACGACCTCGCTGGGGCGGGCGCCGAGCGCTTCCGCGAGGGTCTCGCGGGCCTCCTCGACGGATCGCCTCGCGCGGCGGCCGGATGCGTGGAGGGAGGAGGCGTTGCCGGTGACGCTCAGGTGGGCGGTCAGGGCCTCTGCCGCCTCCGGGAGCATGGGGGTCGTCGCGGCGTGGTCGAGGTAAGCCATGGTGAGCCCGATTCTACGGGCGCCGCCACGTGGCCTCGTGCCCAGGTTGCCGCGGGGTGTGGCCGGATTGCGCCTTGCCCCGTTCCGGCCGACCTCGGTGGCACCCCACCCGGCACTGCAGCCCCGCCCCCACCCGTTCCGCCCCGCGGAACGGGTGGGGGCCGGGGGTTGAGGGTCCGGGCGACGGCCCGCGACGGTCAGCCGACGGGGCGCGCGGGGGTTCCGGGACTACCTCGACTCACTGACGACGGCGACCGGGCTGCCCGACGCGCCGGGGGCGCAGCTGTATCTGCCGGCCGAGGGCGCCATGGCCACGGCGGACATCAGGGCTAGGTACGCGACCGGCAGCCGAGGCCCGGGAGACGGCACGGTCGCTACTGGCGGCGCCGCTGACGATGGGGCAGGCAAGGCGCGACACGCACCCGCAGTCCCGGCAGCCTGACCGACGGACGGCAGACAGCGGGCCGAGGTTGCTGGTCGGCCGCGGTGGGCGGCGAGCAACCGACGGCGGGCACCAGGCAGCGCACACACCACTCCCGCAGAACTCCGGCAGTCCGGTCGGCGCTCGACCCCGACGGCACGCGGCAGCCAGCAGCCAGCAGGCGCGCGGACGATGGAGAGCAGGCAGCGCCTCGTGGCGGGCCGACCGCGGGCGGCAGGCAGCGCGCGACACGCACCCGCAGTCCCGGCAGCCTGACCGACGGACGGCAGACAGCGGGCCGAGGTTGCTGGTCGGCCGCGGTGGGCGGCGAGCAACCG
>NZ_JBSGVW010000020.1:0-76142 GCF_053608645.1 Streptomyces sp. NPDC055013 | reverse complement strand
ACGGCGGACAGCGCAGCTACCACTCCCGCAGCGGTCCGGCGGCTTGGCCAGCGGGCCTGGTCGGTCAGCCGACGGCAGTCAGTGGGCGGCGCCCGGCGTGCCCTCCGCGGCTGCGGCTCGTCCCAAGCCGCTTGCCGTCGGGATCGGGTGCCGACCGCCCGGAGCTGCTAGAAGCTCCAGGACAGCGTGTTGTCCGCCTGCACGAAGGCCAGCAGGACCAGCAGGTCGGCGACGCCGAGGCCCATGCCCAGGTAGGCGCGGCCCCTGCGCTGGGTGCCTCGCCACAGGGATGCCGCGGCCAGGACGATCGCGGTCGGGCCGAGGAAGAGGTTGAAGACGAGGAGGCCGAGGAGGCCGAGGATGAAGGACGCCACGGCCATGCCGTCGGCGTCGCGGGTGCGGGTGCCGGGGCGCGTGGTGGCCGGTGCGGTGAGATGCATGGGGTGTCAGCTCCCGAGAAGTCGGTTCGGATGACGAAGTCTGATCTGACGACAGAGCCGGATCGGACGACGGAGTCGATTCGGACGACGGAGTCGGTCAGTTGCGGCGGGCGTGACGCTCGCGGGCGGCGAAGATGCCCAGCCAGACGGCGATCACGGCGGCGGCCACAGCGGTGAAGGCGAGCGGTGCGTGGGCCACGGTGCCCAGCAGCACGCCCAGCAGCAGGAGCGCGGCGACGAGGAACAGCATGGGATGGAGCCCCCTTCGAGATCCCTCTCGCTGGAGATCTCTCTCGTTACGTTTGGGTGAACAGTTGTAGTAACAGTTGTTCACTGACTCCAAGTCTAGCGCGCCTCACGGCTTTTCAATTCCAGAGAACAGTTGTTAACTGCATGGTATGAGTCACACCTTCGGTATCCGGCAGGCCCAGAAGCAGAAGACCCGCCAGTCCCTCCTGGACGCGGCGCTCGGACTGCTGGAGGAGCAGAGCCTGAGCAGCCTGGGCCTGCGCGAGGTCACCCGTGCCGTCGGCGTCGCCCCCACCGCCTTCTACCGGCACTTCCGCTCCACCGCCGACCTCGGAGTCGCCCTCGTCGAGGAGGCGTTGGGCAGCCTGCACCCCATGATCCGTACGATCGTCAGCTCCGCCGGCGACAGCGACCAACGCATCGAACGCGCCGTCGACCTGATCGCCCGGCATGTCGAGACCCACCCTGCCCACGTCCGCTTCATCGCCCGGGAGCGACACGGCGGCGTGCAGTCGGTGCGGGAGGCGATCCAGGACCAACTGGCCCGTTTCGCCGAGGAGGTGAAGGTCGCGCTCACCAAGGACCCGGTCTCCGAGGGCTGGAACGACGACGACCTCCTCATGCTCGCCAACCTCTACGTGGACCAGATGCTGATGACGGCCTCACTGTTCCTGGACGCCCTGGAGGCGTCGGAGGAGGAGCGGCGGCGCGTCGCCCAGGTCGCGACCCGCCAGATGCGGTTGATCAGCATCGGCCGGGAGCACTGGCTGGACTGAGGACTGCGGACGGCACAACGCACAGGGGCGGCACCCCCGTTCACCGGGAGTGCCGCCCCTGTCGTACGGCTCGTACGGCTCGTACGGCTCGTACGGCTCGTACGGCTCGTACGGCTCGTACGGCTCGTACGGCTCGTACGGCTCGTACGGCTCGTACGGCTCGTACGGCGTCCTATGTCAGCTCTTGGTCGCCGTCGCCGCCGCGCTCGGCGCACCACTCGGCACCCCGCTGGGAGCCGCCCCGCCGCCCGGACCACCACAGCCACCCTGACCCCCGCCGGGGCCACCCTGCCCTCCACCGGGGCCGCCACTGGGCGCACCCGACGGCACCCCGCTCGGCACCCCGGAGGGCGCACCGGACGGCTGCGAGGTCGGCGCACCCGACGGCGCGCCGCTGGGTGCACCCGACGCAGCCCCACTCGGCTGCCGGCACGACGACTGCTGCTGCCCGGAGTTGCCGCTGTTCGACGTCGACGACGAAGAGTCGCCGGACCCGCAGGCCGCCAGGGCCAGGGGCGAGAGCGCCAGCAGGGCCACGGCGGGGAGGAGACGCGCACGCTTCATGAGAGACAGCTCCAAGGAAGATGAGGAAACTGAGGAAGTCCTGGGCGGGCACTCAACCAACGCCGCTTAGGCCTCCCTTGAGGCCTGGCTGTCGAGGGCCTGTGCGCCGGGCAAAGCGCACCTCAACACACGCCGCTGACCTGCAAATTTCCTTGGAGACTCAACCAACTCGCCGGTACAGGGCCGTGACACGGCGAAGCCGATCGCGACACGCCCCCGCACCACCAGGCCCGCTTCAGCCGAGCCGTACCCTCGCCAGTTGCCTCGACTGCGCCACCAACCGGTCCGCGCTGTCCCACACTTCCGCGTCCTCCTCGAGGAAGCCGCCGGCGAGGTTGCGGGTGGTGATGGACACGCGGAGGGGGCCCGGGGCCGGGCGGCACCGGATGTGGACGGTCAGTTCGACCGTCGGGACCCAGCCGGAGATGCCGATCTCGAAGGCCGTCGGGGGCAGCGCGTCGACGGCAAGGAGCAGGGACAGGGGGTCGGCGTCGCGGCCGTCCGCGAGGCCGAACCAAGCCCGCATCTCGCCCTTGCCCGAGGGCTGGCCGAGTGCCCAGCCGAGGGTGGACGGGTCGAGCTTGAGCATGAGGCGGTCGGCGATGGCCGAGCTGCCGTCGACGGGGGCGGGGCCGTCCTCGGGGCCGAAGCAGTGGTCCATCGGCGGGATCGCGGGCGGCTTGGCCGTCGTGCGGACGTCGTCGGGGAGGGCGCCGAGGTCGCCGTAGGAGGCCAGGACGCGGATGCGTTCCACCTCGCGGCCCTGCTCGTCGTACTGGAAGAGCGAGGCCTGGCCGGTCGACAGGGTCCGCCCGGTGCGTACCACGTCCGTGCGGACGACCGCCGGGCCCGGCTGGGACGCGGTGAGGTAGTGCGCGGAGATGGTGAACGGGTCGCCGTGCGGGAGCGCGTCCGCGAGGGCGCGGCCGAGGACGGCCAGCAGATAGCCGCCGTTGACGGCGCTGATGATCGTCCAGCCGGCGGACAGGTCGATGTCGTAGACGCCGGGCTCGCGCAGGGTCAGCGCGGTGTCGCGGTCGAACTCGCTGTCGCCGATCGTGGCCCGCGGGGCCGTCGGGGCAGAGGCTGCTTCTGGCATGGATGAACGGTACAACAGCTAACTACTAAGCGGTAGCTTTTCTCCCTGTGAGGGCTCACACCCGTTCCCGCAGGGCGCACCCCTGCCGGACGAGATGTGCGCAACTTTTCGGCAAGTGCCCCGGCTCGCCCGAAACCCGAAGCCCGCTCCGCCCCTCTATGAGGACATGAGTCTCACCGGGACCCCGTTCCTCTACACGCTGATCGCGCTGTGCGTCGTCGCCGTCGCGCTGCCGCTGGTCCTGTGGTCGCGAGTGCGCGGGCCCAAGGTCGTGCGGGGCGCCGCTCGGGTGCTGATGCTGCTGTTCGCCCAGGCCACTGCGGTCGCCCTGGTCTTCACCATGGTCAACAACTCCAATCAGCTGTACGACAATTGGGGCGATCTGCTCGGCACCAGCGACCATGTGCACGAGGCCGCCGACCTCGGGGCGAGCGGCACCGGCGGGATCGCGCTGGAGAAGCTGCCCAAGGTGCGGCAGACGTTCAAGCCGGCCAAGGGGCCGGGCATGCGCGCGGAGGGCGGCGTGCTCGTCACGCACCTCAAGGGCCGGGTCTCCGGAGTGCACGCCGAGGTCAACGTCTGGCTGCCGCCGCAGTACCACGAGCCCGCGTACCGCAATCACCGGTTCCCGGTCGTCGAGGTGCTGCCGGGCTTCCCGGGCTCGTCGAAGGCCTGGTACGGGACGATGGACGCGCCCCAGCAGCTGGCGCCGCTGATACGCAGCGGGCAGGTCGAGCCGTTCATCATCGTCTCGCCGCGCACCTCGCTGCTGCCCGGCGTGGACACCGGCTGCGCGAACATCGCGGGCAAGGTGAACGCCGACAGCTGGCTCAGCGTCGATGTGCCGAGGATGGTCATGGACAACTTCCGCACCCAGGCCGCGCCGGACGGCTGGGCCGTCGCCGGGTACTCGGCGGGCGGGCACTGCGCGACCAAGCTCGCCGTCGCCCACCCGGACCGCTATCGGGCCGCGGTCAGCCTGTCCGGCTACAACGACCCCGCCGCCGTACCCCAGTCGCTCGCCGCCAGGTCCCCGGCGCTGCGGGCCGCGAACAACCCGTACGCCCTGCTCAAGAAGTCCCGTGTCCCGCCGCGTGTGGCGCTCTACCTCTCCGGTCAGCCGAAGGACGGATACGAAGCGGCGATGGCCGTCGAGCGGGCCGCGAAGGCGCCGACGACCGTGGACGTGGTGTTCATCCCGAGCGGCGCGGGCGGTCACACCATGGCGCTGTGGAAACCGCAGGTGATCCCGGCGTTCCGCTGGCTGAGCGAGTGATGGGGCCCCGGCAGCAGACCGGTACGGCACCGGGGGCTACTCCTCTCGCACCGTCGACCGCCGGTTCCAGGCCCGCGGAGCTCGCCAGTGGAACCGCATCGCGAGCAGCCGCAGCACGAAGGCCGTGACGGCCGCGAGCGTGCTGGTGAACGAGTTCAGGGCGCCGTAGTGGATGCACAGGACGACCATCGTGGCGCCGACGATCGCCGGAACCGCGTACAGGTCGCGGTCCCAGCGCAGCAGTGACGGCACTTCGTTGGCGAGGACGTCACGCAGCACGCCGCCGCCCACGGCGGTCGCGAGGCCCAGTGCGGCCGAGGCGGTGAGGTTGAGGCCGTAGTCGTACGCCTTCGTCGTCCCGGCGACGCAGAACAGGCCGAGGCCCGCCGCGTCGAAGACGTTCACGCCGGTCTGGATCCGCTCCACGTGCGGGTGGAGAAAGATGACGAGCAGCGCGGCGAGCAGCGGGGTGAGGAAGTACCCCAGATCCGTGAAGGCGGCCGGGGGTACGGCGCCGATGACGACGTCCCGGAACAGCCCGCCGCCCAGGGCGGTGACCTCGGCGAGGACGGCGATACCGAAGACGTCGAAGTTCTTGCGGACCGCCAGCAGCGCGCCGGAGATGGCGAAGACGAAGATGCCGATCAGGTCGAGCGTGTGCTGGACGGACGGGCTGAACAGTTGCTGGAGCACCCGCACATTCTCGCTCAGCACAAGGCCCCCGCCTTGCAAAGGAAGGCGGGGGCCCGGGCTGGGTTACTTCTTTTCGTCCGGAGTTTCCGCAGAGGACTCCGCGGCAGCCTCGGGGGCCTCCTCGGACGCCTCGTCCGCCGGGGTCTCCTCGGAAGCCGCAGCCGCAGCCGGCGCCTCCTTGGAAACCGGGGTGTCGGCGGTCTGCTCCGTCGGCACCAGCTCCGCGGCCTCCTTGGCCACGGTCAGCAGCACCGTGTCCTGCGGCTGCTGGTCCTCGAAGTTCTCCGGGTGGTGGCAGGCCACCCGCTGGCCGGGCCTCAGCTCCAGCAGCGGCGGCTCCGTCGTCCGGCAGATCTCCGTCGCCTTCCAGCACCGCGTGTGGAAGCGGCAGCCGCTCGGCGGGGAGATCGGCGAGGGCACGTCGCCGCGCAGCAGGATGCGCTCGCTCTTGGCGCCCCGGCGCTTGGGGTCCGGCACCGGCACGGCCGACATCAGGGCCTTGGTGTACGGGTGCATCGGCGCCTCGTACAGCGAGGTGCGGTCGGCGAGCTCGACGATCTTGCCGAGGTACATCACCGCGATCCGGTCCGAGACGTGCCGGACGACGGACAGGTCGTGGGCGATGATCACGTACGTGAGGCCGAGCTCCTCCTGGAGGTCGTCCATCAGGTTCACGACCTGGGCCTGGATCGACACGTCCAGCGCGGACACCGGCTCGTCCGCCACGACCAGCTTCGGCTTCAGGGCGAGCGCCCGGGCGATGCCGATGCGCTGGCGCTGGCCGCCGGAGAACTCGTGCGGGTAGCGGTTGTAGTGCTCGGGGCTCAGGCCCACCAGCTCCAGCAGCCGCTGGACCTCCTTCTTCACCCCGCCCTCGGGCTCGACGCCCTGGAGGCGGAACGGCGCCGAGACGATACCGCCGATGGTGTGCCGCGGGTTCAGGGAGCCGTACGGGTCCTGGAAGATCATCTGGATGTCCCGCCGCAGCGGACGCATCCCGGCCGTGCTCAGCCGCGTGATGTCCTGGCCCTCGAAGTGGATCGAGCCGCCCGTCGGGTCCTGGAGCCGCGTGATGACCCGGCCCATGGTCGACTTGCCGCAGCCGGACTCGCCGACCACACCGAGGGTCTCGCCTTTGCGCACCTCGAAGTCGATGCCGTCGACCGCCTTGACCGCGCCGACCTGACGCTGGAGGACGCCCTTACGGATCGGGAAGTGCTTCTGCAGGCCCTCGACCTTGAGCAGCACCTCACGCTCCGCCAAAGGAGCCGACGCCTGCGCCGGGACGGCCGCGTCCGTTTTCTTCGTCTCACTCACAGCTTCGGCGCAATCTCTTCGGTCCAGATCCGCGTACGGTCCTCCGCCGAGAGGTGGCACGCGGAGAAGTGTCCACTGCCGACCGGCTGGAGATCCGGGCGCACGGTACGGGTGACATCGCCCTTGGGGATGTCCGCGTACGGGCAGCGGGGATGGAAGGCGCAGCCCGAGGGGACGTTGATGAGGCTCGGCGGCTGGCCCTTGACGGGGATGAGCCGTTCGGAGGTCTCGCGGTCGATGCGCGGCATCGAGCCGAGCAGGCCCCAGGTGTACGGGTGTTGCGGCCGCTCGAAGACGTCGTCGACGCTGCCGCGCTCCACACACCGGCCGCCGTACATCACGAGGACGTCGTCGGCGATCTCGGCGACCACGCCGAGGTCGTGGGTGATGAGGACGACCGCGGAGCCGAACTCCTTCTGCAGGTCCCGGATGAGGTCGAGGATCTGCGCCTGGACGGTGACGTCGAGGGCGGTCGTCGGCTCGTCCGCGATGAGCAGTTCGGGGTTGTTGACCAGCGCCATGGCGATCATCGCGCGCTGGCGCATACCTCCGGAGAACTCGTGCGGGTAGCTGTCGACGCGCTTGCCGGGCTCGGGGATGCCGACCCGGTCGAGCATCTCGACGGCCCGCTTGCGCGCGGTCTTCTTGTTGACGTCGTGGTGGACCCGGTACGCCTCCACGATCTGGTTGCCGATCGTGTAGTACGGGTGCATCGCGGACAGCGGGTCCTGGAAGATCATCGCCATCTCGCGGCCGCGCAGCCGGCGCACCTCGTCCGGGTCGGCGGAGATGAGCTCCTTGCCGCCGAGCCAGATCTCGCCGGACATCCGGACGTTCTTGCCGCGTGCCCCGAGCCGGTGCAGGCCCATGATCGCCAGCGAGGTGACGGACTTGCCGGAGCCCGACTCGCCCACGATGCAGAGGGTCTTGCCCTTCTCCACCTGGAAGTTGAGCCCGTCGACGGACTTGACCAGACCGTCGTCGGTGGGGAAGTGCACCTTGAGGTCTCGGACCGAGAGGAAGGCGTCGGAACCGTTCGAGGGTGAGCTCGTCGGCTCGCCCACGGCGGCACCGGTCTTGGAGAGTTCGGTCACGAGAGCCTCACGCGCGGGTCGGCGGCGGCGTAGAGCAGGTCCACCAGGAGATTTGCGATCACGACGAAGAAGGCGGCCAGCAGGGTGACGCCGAGGATCGGGGGCAGGTCGTTGTCGGTGATGCCCTGAACCGCGTACTGGCCGATGCCGGGCAGCGAGAACACGGTCTCGGTGATCACGGCGCCGCCGAGCAGCAGGCCCAGGTCCATACCGAAAACGGTGATGATCGGGGTCAGCGCGGCCCGCAGCCCGTGCCGGGCCACGACCTTGCGCTCACGCAGGCCCTTGGCGCGGGCCGTGCGGATGAAGTCCTCGTTCATCGTCTCCAGCATCCCCGAGCGGGTGAGCCGCGCGTAGATGGCGGAGTACAGCAGGGCGAGCGAGCACCAGGCGGGGAAGAGCGTGTTGGCCCATTGCGCCGGGTTCTCGGTGAACGGTACGTAGGTGCGGCCGAAGATCGGCCACTGGAAGGTGAAGAGCAGCAGCGCCAGGTTGCCCGTGAAGAACATGGGCAGCGAGACACCGGCGAGCGCGACGCCCATGAACGTGCGGTCGAAGAAGCTGCGGGGCTTGAGTGCGGAGATCACGCCGATCAGCACACCGGACACCAGCCACAGCACGGCGGCGCCGCCGGCCAGCGAGATGGTCACCGGAAGGCGCGAGGTGAGCTGTGGCCACACCTCGACGTGGTTCTTGAAGGAGTAGCCGAAGCACGGCGCGTTGCACTGCGTCGTGGTGGGGCCCAGGTCATAGGTGGCGCCGGCCACGATCCCCTTGATGAAGTGCCAGTACTGGACGTACAGGGGCTGGTCCAGACCGAGGTTCTGCTTGACCGCGGCGATGTCGGCCTTCGTCGGGCTCTTTCCGATGTACTGCTGCGCGAGCTGGTCGGCGGTCTGGCCGGCCATCCGTGGCAGCAGGAAGAAGATCGCGAAGGTGACCGCGGTGACGACCAGCAGCAGGATCACTGCCGCGAGCGTCCGACGGAGGATGTACGAGATCACGGGGACCGGCGCTGGTGCCCGCGGGCTGCTGAGCCCGCGGGCACCAAAGCCTTCACCTGCCTTCCGGGGCTACTTCTTGGTCGTGCCGATGTTGAGGTAGTCGTACTGGCCGCTGAAGGCCGCCGTGGACACCAGGTTGGTGAAGTTGGCGGGGCGGTACAGCAGGACCTTGAAGTAGGTCAGCGGGACGAGGACAGCCTGGTCCATTGCACGCTTGTCGATCTCGGCGTACATGCTGTTGCGCTGGGCCTCGTCCTCGGTGGCGATGGCCTTCTCCAGCATCTCGTTGATCTGCTTGTCATCGATGTACGAGAGGTTGGTGTTGCCCGAGGCGCCGATCGCGTCACCGTGCAGGATCTGCTGCAGGAAGCCGTAGCCGCCCGGCCAGTCGGCACCCCACTGCATCATGTGCAGACCGATGTTCTGCTTCTTGTCGAACGCCGGGACACCCGCGTAGTCGGTGAAGTACTTGCCCGACGGGTACTGCTTCAGGCTGGCGTTGATGCCGACCTTCTTCAGCGAGGCGATGATCGCGGTGGCCGCGTCGATCTCCTGCGGGCGGTCGCTGCGCGCCGAGATGTTGGTGGTGATGGTCGACTTGCCGCAGGCCTTCAGCTGGTCCTTGGCCTTGGCCGCGTCGCCCTTGTTGCCGTCGGTCGCGTAGACGTCCGCCTTCTTGTAACCCGGGATGTCCGGCGGCAGGACGGTGGTGGCGATGTCACCGCGGATCGGGCCGCCCTCGGCGGTCTGCACGGAGACCTTGTCGATGGCGTACTGGACGGCCTTGCGGCACTCGACCTTGTCGAACGGCGCGACCTGGGTGTTGATCGCCATGTAGACCAGGCGGCCACCGTAGGTGTTGTCGGTGTTGGCCTTCAGGTCGGCGCTGTTGACGACCTTCGCCTGCGTCGCGGCCTGGACACCGGTACCGCCGAGGTCGATCGCGTCACCGGACTGGACGTCCTGGTCGATCGTCTCGGCGTTGACCTTGAGCTTGACGACGATCTTGTCCGGGTACTGCTTGCGCAGCGGGTCCGTCTTCGGGTCCCAGTTCTTGTTGCGGACGAGGACGGCCTGCTTGCCCTCCTCGTAGCTCTGGAACTGGTACGAGCCCGAGGACACGATGCTCTTGACGTAGTCGATGCCCTTGTCCTTGGCCTGGGGCACCGGTGCCGTCTGCGGCGTCGCCACCAGGTAGTCGAACTCCTGGAAGGCACGGTTGAGCTTGAAGACGACCGTGGTGTCGTCCGGCGTCTCGATGGACTTCAGGCCCTCGGCGCTCTTGTCCTTGTACGGACCCTTGTACTTGTCGCCGCCCTCGAGGAACTGCTGGAAGTAGTTCGGGCCGAGGGAGAGCACGTCACGCGCGAAGTTGGAGCGCGCGACGGCGTACTTGACGTCCTTCGAGGTGATCGGCGTGCCGTCCTGGTACTTCAGGCCCGAACGCAGCTTGTACGTCCACGTCTTGCCGCCGTCGCTCGGCACGCCCGCGCTCTCGGCGAGGTCCGGGACCAGCTTGTTGCCCTCCTCGCCCGGGCCGGGCGCGAAGGTCATCAGCGGGCGGGCGTACAGCCGGCTGAGGTTGTACATGTACGCGTAGTACGTGTTGCCGGGGTCGAAGGAGTCCGGGACGTCCGAGTACTCGTACGTGACCGTCCCACCCTTCTGGGTGGAGGCGTTGACGACACCCTTGGTCGCTGCGTTGGCCCCAGCCGACTTGTTTCCGTTGTTGTCCGAGTTGTCATCGGCCTTGCTGCAAGCCGAAAGCAGCAAGCTCGCACTGCCGATGGCCGCTACCGCGGCCAGCGCTGACCTTCGCATGATGGTCTGCTTCCCCTCCATTGTTGGAATTTTGGGACTCTCGCTGCGGCCGCAGATCAGCGGCTGCGCGGGTCGAGAGCGTCACGGAGACCGTCGCCCAGCAGGTTGAATGCCAGGACGGTCACGAAGATGGCGAGACCGGGCACGATCATGAACTGCGGGTCGACCTGGTAGTAGTCGACCGCCTGGTTGATCATGCCGCCCCACGAAGCCTGCGGGGGCTGGATGCCGACGCCGAGGAAGCTCAGGGACGCCTCGAAGAGGATGTTGGTCGGGATGAGCAGCGTCGAGTAGACGATGATCGGACCCACGAGGTTCGGCAGCAGCTCCCGGAAGAGGATGTACGGCCCCTTGGCCCCCATCCCCCGCGAGGCGTCGACGAACTCCCGCTCGCGCAGGGCCAGTGTCTGGCCCCGGACAATGCGGCCCAGATAGGGCCAGTTGAAGAAGCCGATGACGAAGATCAGCACACCGATGTGCAGCGGCAGGCCTTCCAGGCCGAAGGCACCGCCCTGCAGGGTTGCGGAGATGGCGATCGCGAACAGCAGGAGAGGGAACGCGAGGAAGGTGTCCATCAGCCGGCTGATGATCGTGTCGACGCGTCCGCCGTAGTAGCCGGCCACGACGCCGAGGACGGCGCCGATCGTGTTGGACAGGATCGTGGCGCCGAAGGCGACGACCAGCGAGACCCAGGAGCCCTCCAGGATGCGGGTGGCGATGTCCCGGCCGAACTTCGGCTCCACACCGAGCGGGTGCTCCCAGCTCATGCCCCCGAAGTCACCCTTGGGCAGCGACGTGTTGGGGTCGATCAGATCCTGGTTCAGCGCGTTGGGGTCCAGGCCGAACATCGCCTGGATGGGGCGGGAGAGGATCGCGAGCAGGATCAGCAGGATCACGATGACCCCGCCGGCCACAGCCACCTTGTCCTTCTTGAACCGGGACCAGGCGATCTGGCCGAGGGAACGCCCCTCGATCTGGCTCTTCTCGACGCCGGAGAGAACGGCCTCGGGCTGCGCTCCGGCCTCCGCTCCGGTTGTCTCGATCGGTGCGGTCACAGTGAGATTGACCCCTCTCGGCCGGCGGTTGCCGACCCCCCTGGCTGCCGCTGTAGCGGTTGCTTCCACTCGTACACAGGACCGACCGGCCCGTGTCTTGCCGGGAGTCTTCAATGCTTTGGCGATCTGTTGCCAGAGCTGGCGGGGAAAGGATGCGCAACCGTGATGCTGTCTGAGGGGTTCCGTTATCCGAACAGTGGGTATCGGCCGCCGGACGGGGGCCAGTTGGGGCGTAAGAGGGCGGACCGGGACCTTCCGATCGCATCTACGCGCGGAGATCGACCTGGGAAACCGCAGTCCAAGACCCTTTGCACCTACGACAGTCGGGTTGCCGACCGATCAGCAGGTTAGCCGATCAATGATCAGTAACGGCCCTGTGCCGGTGGGTAGCCGTAGCCGGCCGCCGGTGCCTGCGCAGGGGCGGCGACATGTGCCTCGCGGTCGTAGAAAGGGCGGGCGCTCGCTCTCATCCACATGGCGACCGGGTCGTCCTCGTCGGACATCGCCACGGTCGAGACCGGCAGCCCGTCCGGGACCGCGCCGATCGACTGCGACATCATCGAGCGCACCGAGTCGACCGCGGGCGGGCTGGTGTCGTACACGTCGAGCCCGATGGCGAGATACGGCGCACCGAGCGCCGGCTGCACCCAGGCGCGGCGCAGCGAGCGGACCGCCGGGGTGCGGTGGGCGTTCTGCGCGAGGAGGGCGTAGAACTGCGGGATCTCGATGCCGGGTTCCGACAGGCGCAGCGGGCCGGCGGGCTGGCGGTCCAGGCCGGTGGCGATGCGGCGCAGGTCGAGCCACGGGATGCCGACGCCGCCGCCGGGGGCGTGCGGGTTGAGCCAGAGGCCGTAGTGGTCCGGGTAGAGGGTGCGGGCCACGTCGACTCCGTCGACGACTTCGTAGCTGCGGTTCCAGCCGCTGGCGGACAGCTCCTGGGCGGAGGTGACGCACGGGGCGTAGCCGTAGCCCTCGACGTCCATGTTTCCGTACTGGGCGTCCGGGGAGCCGCCCTGGCCGTGCCACAGCAGCATCCAGACCTGGCCGGAGGACGGGGTCGCGAGCGCGCGCAGGAGGGCCTCGTAGGCGTCGTAGCGCCCGGGCGTCACCTGGCGCAGCATGTGCTCGACGCTGCCGCTGAGGCTCGCGCTCACCTGTAGTACCGCCCCTTCTAAGAGTTGCCCCGCATCGAGTGACAGCTTAGGCGCCCATTACCTCGGTCCTTGTTCTGCCTGCGTGAGTGCGGGTGCGTGGTGGCTGGTCGCGCAGTTCCCCGCGCCCCTTTCAGGGGCGCTGCGCCCTGGGAACGTTCAATGGCCCCGCTGGTAGAAGGGGCGCACCTGCCGGCGCATCCAGGCGATCACCGGGTCCTCGGCCACGTCCAGCAGGACCAGGTTGACCGGCCACGGGACCGGGGTGCGGCCGAGGGCCCGGGCCAGGGCGTCCATGGGGGCGGCGCGCAAGTCGCCCTCCCAGAGGGAGAGTTCCACACCGATGAACATCACCGGAGAGGCCGTCTCGATCGACGCGAGGCAGCGGCGGGCCGTCGTCACCACGCCGGTCTCGGCGAACTCGGCGGACGCAACCGCGAGGAAGTCGATCGGGTCGTCCTGCCAGTCGGGCTCGTAGAGCTTGACGCGGCCTCCGGACGTGAGGCCGTCCAGCGGTGTGCGGCCCACGCGGCACAGCTCGGCCACCGCCGCCGGGGGCAGCGGGACGCCGACCACGCCGTCGGGATTGACGGCGATGCCCACCTGCGGCGGCAGACCGCGGGCGAACTCCACCGCAGGGGCGATGGTGAACGACATGTGGGAGCCGACCACCTGGCGGAACTGCTCCTCGGAGCTGAAGACCGGCACGTACGCCTGGCCCTCGATCTCCACCGTGGGCAGGTCCAGCGGACCGGTGTCCCGGCCGCCGCCGCCGGGCAGGGGCACCCAGACGAAGCTGCGGCCCAGCACCTCGATGATCCGGCCGCCGGCCGAGGGCAGGCCGAGGGAGGCCGAGAGCACCTCCTCCAGCTCGTTGCCTGGCCACCCGCCGTGGGAGTGGAGGTGTGCCCCTGCCGGGAAGTCCGCGGGGAGTTCCGCCGGGAAGTCCATCTGCTTCTCAACCGCCTGCTGTGAACCGCTGCTGTGGCTCAAAAGGCTAGCGGGTGGCCGTCCCGTACAGGCCCTCGGCCGGTCAGCCCGTGAACCCGATCCGGCGCAGTACGCCCGCCGCATCCCGGTCGATCAGCACCGCCGAGCCGCAGCCCGGCGGCAGGTGGCCCTTCTCCACGGAGCGCAGCAGGTGGGCCGCGGCCCTGCGGTGGCGCAGGAAGGCGTACCGCGAGACGCCCCGGCCGCGCTCGCGCTGGCCCTCCAGGGCCGTGTCCGGGTCGACGTCGAGCAGCAGCAGGTGCAGGGTGCCGCCGCGGCGGCGGGCCTCGCGGGCCAGCCAGCCGCGCACCCAGGCCTGCGTACCGCAGTCGTGGACGACGACGCCCTCGCCGGAGCGCACGGCGCGGCGCAGGCCGGCGTAGTGCGCGAGGCGGACCAGGGGGCGGTAGAAGGCGTAGGGCAGGAAGCCGGGCATGCGGGCGTCCCAGCGGTCCCGGGTGTCCTGGGAGTCGATGCGGGCGCCCTTCACCGTCCGCCGCATCAGCGTGGACTTGCCGCTGCCGGGCAGCCCCGTGATCACGACGAGGTCCTCGGGGGCGAAGAGCAGTGCGTGCGGGCTGTGGCCGGAGCGCTCGCGGAGGTCACGGACCACCGGTGCGACGCGCGTGCCCGGGGCCTCGACGGCCGGGGCCGCAGGCTGCTTGGGCAGCGCGACGCCCGACGTCGTGGCGTACGCAGTGGTGCGCTTCACCGTCATCGTCCTCCTCCGGTTCAGGATTCCCCATCCCCACTGAGCGTAAAGAGAAGGTAATGGATGATCTCCCGCATTTTCGTTCACTTACTGCCACAACCCCGTTACAGACGTGGCCTGCCGAAGACGGGCCGGGCGTGCAATGATGTCCGCGCCAACTGCATACCGGCCGTTCGAATCCGCGCGGGAGAGTTCCCAGCAGTTCATCGCTGGGGCGCCGAAGGAGCAAGTCCCTCCCTTGAATCTCTCAGGCCCCGTTACCGCGCGGGCGAGGCACATCTGAAAAGCGAGTCCCCCTCTTCGCCGAGAAGAGGCGTGGGCTCCACCCAAGGTGCAAGCCGTGACCTGGCCCTCAGCCGGTCATGGCGAACCTCTCAGGTTCCGATGACAGATGGGGAGGAACGACCTCGCCCGTCATGCCTTGGGAGAAGACCGTCCGATGAGCAGTACAGAAGAACTCCGTCACACCGCGCTCGATGCCCTGCATCGCTCGCTCGGTGCGACGATGACCGACTTCGCCGGCTGGGACATGCCCCTGCGCTACGGCTCCGAGCGCGACGAGCACAACGCCGTGCGCACCAAGGCCGGCCTCTTCGACCTCTCCCACATGGGCGAGATCACCGTCACCGGCCCCGCCGCGGCGGCCTTCCTGAACCACGCCCTGGTCGGCAACATCGCCTCCGTCGGTGTGGGCCGCGCCCGCTACACCATGATCTGCCGGGCCGACGGCGGCATCCTGGACGACCTGATCGTCTACCGGCTCGCCGAGACCGAGTACATGGTCGTCGCCAACGCCTCCAACGCCCAAGTCGTGCTGGACGCGCTGACCGAGCGGGTCGCCGGCTTCGACACCGAGGTCCGTGACGACCGGGACGCGTACGCCCTGCTCGCCGTGCAGGGTCCGGAGTCCTCCGGCATCCTCAAGTCGCTCACGGACGCCGACCTGGACGGCCTGAAGTACTACGCCGGTCTGCCCGGCACCGTCGCCGGCGTCCCCGCCCTCATCGCGCGCACCGGCTACACCGGCGAGGACGGCTTCGAGCTGTTCGTGAAGCCGGAGCACGCCGTCGAGGTGTGGCAGGCGCTGACCAAGGCGGGCGAGGGCGTCGGCCTGATCCCGTGCGGTCTGTCCTGCCGGGACACGCTGCGGCTGGAGGCGGGCATGCCGCTGTACGGCCACGAGCTGTCGACCTCCCTCACGCCCTTCGACGCCGGGCTCGGCCGGGTGGTGAAGTTCGAGAAGGAGGGCGACTTCGTCGGGCGCGAGGCGCTCGCCGAGGCCGCCGACCGTGCCTCGCAGAACCCGCCGCGCGTCCTGGTCGGTCTGATCGCCGAGGGGCGTCGCGTCCCGCGCGCCGGGTACCCGGTCGTCGCCGGCGGCGAGGTGATCGGCGAGGTCACCTCCGGTGCGCCCTCCCCCACGCTGGGCAAGCCCATCGCGATGGCGTACGTCGACGCCGCGCACTCGGCGCCGGGCACGACCGGGGTCGGTGTGGACATCCGTGGCAGCCACGAGCCGTACGAGGTCGTGGCGCTGCCCTTCTACAAGCGGCAGAAGTAACTCCAGAAGTAGAGACTGGCAGCGGCCCTGCGTGAGCCTGCGCACATTTGTGCTGCTCACGCACGTTTCCAGCAGTCCCCCCTTCATCACCACTCCCGCGCGTACAGGAGAATCCAGGCCATGAGCAACCCCCAGCAGCTGCGCTACAGCAAGGAGCACGAGTGGCTGTCGACCGCCGAGGACGGCGTCTCGACGGTCGGCATCACCGAGTTCGCGGCCAACGCGCTCGGCGATGTCGTCTACGCCCAGCTCCCCGAGGTCGGCTCGACCGTGACCGCGGGTGACACCTGCGGCGAGCTGGAGTCGACCAAGTCCGTGTCGGACCTGTACTCCCCGGTCACCGGTGAGATCACCGAGATCAACGAGGACGTGGTGAACGACCCGGCGCTCGTGAACTCGGCCCCCTTCGAGGGCGGCTGGCTGTTCAAGGTACGCATCACGGAGGAGCCGGCCGACCTGCTCTCCGCCGACGAATACGTCACCCACACCGCCGGCTGAGGAGTTACACCCCCTTATGTCTGACAAGTCGCTTCTGAACACGCCCCTGCACGAGCTCGACCCGGCGATCGCCGCCGCGCTCGACGCCGAGCTGGAGCGCCAGCAGTCCACCCTGGAGATGATCGCCTCCGAGAACTTCGCGCCGGTCGCGGTCATGGAGGCGCAGGGCTCGGTCGCCACGAACAAGTACGCCGAGGGCTACCCCGGCCGCCGCTACTACGGCGGCTGCGAGCACGTCGACGTCGCCGAGCAGATCGCCATCGACCGGGTCAAGGAGCTGTTCGGCGCCGAGTACGCCAACGTGCAGCCCCACTCGGGCGCCTCCGCCAACCAGGCCGCCCTGTTCGCGCTGGCCCAGCCGGGTGACACCATCCTGGGCCTGGACCTGGCCCACGGCGGCCACCTCACGCACGGGATGCGGCTGAACTTCTCGGGCAAGCAGTTCAAGGTGGTCCCGTACCACGTGGACACCGAGACCGGCCTGGTCGACATGGCCGAGGTCGAGCGGCTCGCCAAGGAGCACCGCCCGAAGGTGATCATCGCCGGCTGGTCGGCGTACCCGCGGAAGCTGGACTTCGCCGAGTTCCGCAGGATCGCCGACGAGGTCGAGGCGTACCTGTGGGTCGACATGGCGCACTTCGCCGGTCTGGTCGCGGCGGGCCTGCACCCGAACCCGGTCGAGCACGCGGACGTGGTCACCTCCACGACGCACAAGACGCTGGGCGGCCCGCGCGGCGGCATCATCCTGGCGAAGAAGGACTTCGCGAAGAAGCTGAACTCGTCCGTCTTCCCGGGCTTCCAGGGCGGTCCCCTGGAGCACGTGATCGCGGCCAAGGCGGTCTCGTTCAAGGTCGCCGCGAGTGAGGACTTCAAGGAGCGCCAGCGCCGTACGGTCGAGGGTGCGCGGATCCTCGCCGACCGTCTGACCGCCGCCGACGCCCGCGAGGCCGGTGTGAACGTGCTGTCCGGCGGCACCGACGTGCACCTGATCCTGGTGGATCTGCGCGAGTCGGAGCTGGACGGCCAGCAGGCCGAGGACCGCCTCCACGAGGTCGGCATCACGGTCAACCGCAACGCCGTCCCGAACGACCCGCGGCCGCCGATGGTGACCTCGGGTCTGCGGATCGGTACGCCGGCGCTGGCGACCCGCGGTTTCACGGCCGAGGACTTCGCCGAGGTCGCGGACGTGATCGCCGCGGCGCTGAAGCCGTCCTACGACGCGGACGCGCTGAAGGCCCGGGTCAGGACGCTCGCGGACAAGCACCCGCTGTACCCCGGTCTCAACAAGTAGTTCCTTTTTGTGGGGTGTCCCGCACACTCGTAGGTGAGCGGGACACCCCACGCCCCTGTTCCACCCCGTATTGAGGAGTCCCCCGTGGCCATCTCGGTCTTCGACCTGTTCTCGATCGGCATCGGCCCGTCCAGCTCCCACACGGTCGGCCCGATGCGCGCGGCACGCATGTTCGCCCGCCGTCTGCGCAACGAGGGGCTGGTGGACTCCGTCGCGTCCCTGCGGTGCGAGCTGTACGGCTCCCTGGGCGCGACCGGCCACGGACACGGCACCCCGAAGGCGGTGCTGCTCGGCCTGGAGGACGCCTCGCCGCGCACGGTGGACGTGGAGGGCGCCGACGAGCGGGTGGAGGCGATCAAGAGTGAGGGCCGGCTGCGGCTGCTCGGTGAGCGCGACATCCCGTTCTCCTTCGACAAGGACCTGGTCCTGCACCGCCGTAAGGCGCTGCCGTATCACGCGAACGGCATGACGCTGTGGGCGTACGACGCGTCCGGCGGGGAGCTGATCTCCAAGACGTACTACTCGGTGGGCGGCGGTTTCGTCGTCGACGAGGAGGCGGTCGGCGCGGACCGCATCAAGCTGGACGACACGGTCCTGAAGTACCCCTTCCGCACGGGCGACGAGCTGCTGCGCCTGACGCAGGAGACGGGTCTGTCGATCTCCGCGCTGATGCTGGAGAACGAGCGGGCCTGGCGCACGGAGGAGGAGATCCGCGCGGGCCTGCTGGAGATCTGGCAGGTGATGCGGGAGTGCGTCTCGCGGGGGATGTCGCGGGAGGGCATCCTGCCGGGCGGCCTGAAGGTGCGCCGCCGGGCCGCGAACACGGCCCGCAAGCTGCGCTCCGAGGGCGACCCGAAGGCGCTCGCCATGGAGTGGATCACGCTCTACGCGATGGCCGTGAACGAGGAGAACGCGGCGGGCGGCCGGGTCGTGACCGCCCCGACGAACGGCGCGGCCGGCATCATCCCGGCGGTCCTGCACTACTACATCAACTTCGTGCCCGGCGCGGACGAGGAAGGCGTGGTCCGCTTCCTGCTGGCCGCCGGCGCGATCGGCATGCTCTTCAAGGAGAACGCGTCCATCTCCGGCGCCGAGGTCGGCTGCCAGGGCGAGGTCGGCTCGGCCTGCTCGATGGCGGCGGGCGCGCTGGCGGAGGTGCTCGGCGGCTCCCCGGAGCAGGTCGAGAACGCCGCCGAGATCGGCATGGAGCACAACCTCGGCCTGACCTGCGACCCGGTCGGCGGCCTCGTCCAGATCCCGTGCATCGAGCGCAACGGCATGGCCGCCGTGAAGGCCGTCACGGCGGCGCGGATGGCCATGCGCGGCGACGGCTCGCACAAGGTGTCCCTGGACAAGGTCATCAAGACCATGAAGGACACGGGTGCCGACATGTCCGTGAAGTACAAGGAGACGGCCCGGGGCGGGCTGGCGGTCAACATCATCGAGTGCTGATCCCGCGCCGAGCGAGTGCTAGACGAAGAGCATCAGGGCGATCCCCAGTAGTACGGCGATCACGACGAGGCTGCTGCCGATGAAGCAGCCCGGGTTGTTCATCAGGTCGGAGATCCGGGCCGCGACGGTGAGCGGCGCCGGCGTGAAGGCGGACGGCTGCGCGGGTGCCGGGGGCGCCAGGGGTGCCAGGGGTGCCGTCGTGGGGCGGGGCAGGGCGGGTGCCGGTGGCGGCCCCTCGCTGCGGCTCATGGCGTCGCGCAGGAGCTGCCTCCACAGCACCGGCGGCAGGTCGGGGATCTTGCCGTTCGCCGGTTCGATGATGCTCTGCCGGAGCCAGTTGCCCGTGGTGGGGTGGGGGTCCCGGCTCATGCGGTACAGCAGTTCCTGCAGATCGCGCAGGTAGCGTTCGTCGCGGGCCAGCGGGGCGACGGCCCAGGTGAAGAGGTCGGCCGAGAGGTCGATCATGGCCTTCCTCGACGGGTGCTCCCCGTTCGCCGTCTGCGGGGTGAAGTACAGGTTCTTGCGCAGCACCTCGGCGCACAGCTCGTGTCGCACGTCCAGGTGCCGCACCTCGGCACGGTCCGGCCTGCCCAGCTCGTTCAGCAGCAGTTCCACCGAGTCCCGCGGCAGCTCGCCCGAACGCAGCTCGCCCAGGAGCACCTCGTCGGACCGCGTGCGCAGGTCCGCCATCAGGATGCTGCGCCGGCTCCCGTCCCCGCGCCGGTAGTCGCGCAGGTCCCGGCGCAGGGCGGGGGGCGCTGACGGTGGAGGCGGCGCGAGGGCCGCGCTCGCATACGGTTTTCCGTACGGCTCCTCAGGGGGCTCGGCGTACGGCTCCGGGCGTGGCTCGGCGTACGGCTCCGTGTAGGTCTCCGGGCGTGGCTCGGCGTACGGCTCCGTGTAGGTCTCCGGGCGGGGCTCGGCGTACGGCTCGGTGTACGTGTGCGGGCGAGGCTGCGCGTACGGCTCGGCGTAGGCCTCCGTGTAGGGCTCGGCGACAGGGTGCGCGTAAGGCGCCGTGCGCGGCTCCGGGACGACGGTGGCCCGGGCGGCGGCCGGTGTCGGGGGCCTCTCAGGGTCCGGATCCCGATCCCGCGCCCGCCCGGCTTCCCGATCCCGCTCCTGCTCCCGTTCCCGCTCCTCCCCCAGGATTCTCCAGAGCCGGTCACGACGACGCTCCCAGTCCAGGGCCGCGCCGTCGGGGAGTTCCTCGACGAGCTGCGGTACGCCGGGGGCCGCCTCCCGGTGCGCGAGGAGGTGGTCGACCAACCGGTGTGCCGCCTTGTGCTCGAAGCGTGGTTTGCCGTGCGGGCGGCCCATGACCCTGGCGAGCGGGCCGGAGCCGCCCGGGTCCGGCTCCCAGCGCGGAACGGCCATCAGCCGCAGGGCGTGGGTGTCGACGGAGTCGCAGGTGGCGAACGTCCACTCCTGCCCCAGCCAGCGCCCGAACAGCAGGAAGAGGCCGAGATACGCCAGCGGTACGGCGTCCCGGTCCGGCCAGTCGCGCGGGGTGTCCTCCTCCAGGAGCAGCGACACCCGCTGCGTGGGATCGCGCAGCAACTCCGCGGTGGTCAGGATCAGCGCGTGCGCGACCTTCGGCAGCCGCTCCAGCATCTCCGGCAGCCGCTTGTGCGCGAGGTCGTCGAGTCTCGCGGGGTCGATCTCGGGCAGCCGGCCCGACGCCTGCTCGGCCTTCTCCTGCTTGCGCCAGCCGCGGTACGCCAGCCCCAGGCACTCCCGGACGCCGAGGGTGCCGCGGTCGCCGATCAGGACATGGCTGACCGTGCTGGGCCGGCCGCCCCGGTCGGTGGTGGGCCAGCGCTGCACGAGCAGGACGTCACCGTCGCGGGACACGGTGCGCACGACGCTCGGCCGTGCCGCCGCCGCGCCGGACACCCACAGCAACGGGCCCAGTTCCCGGCCGAGTTCCTCGGCGCGCCCGGGCTCGCAGGAGTGCGCGACGGCGTTCATGCCGGTGCCCTGCCGGCCGTGGTTGCCGTCCCAGCGGAAGACGGCCTGGTGGACCGGGCCCCGGCCCTGGAAGTCGCTCACCGGTGTTCTCCTCCCTCGGATCCCTCGGGCTCCCCGGGCCCTTCAGACCTCTCGAATCCTGCGGACGTCGCCCCGTGTCCCCCGGCTTCGTCCCACGGCACCGCCTCCAGCGCGGGCGCCTCGCCCACGGCCAACGCCTCGGCACCGCCCGGCACCTGGATCAGCCCGTGCATCGCCAGCAGCGCGACGAGCGGCTCCAGCACCCGCCGGGGGCCCGCGCCCGCCGGATAGCGGCCCTGGTCCTCCTGGCCGCCGGTGGCGGACGCGATGTGCAGGGTGCAGCGGCGGAGCGCGTCGAAGGGACGCAGCCATGCCTGGCCGGCGTGCCGGCGCAGCAGCCCGTGGACGTCCCGGCTCTCCTCGCGCATCAGTGCGGGGTCGAGGGAGGCGGCCGGCGGGCGGGTCAGCCAACGGTCGACGGGCGGCTGGAACCTGAGGAGGTCGGCCTTGCCGAGCACCATCGCGGCCGGCACGTCCACGTACGGGCCGTTCTTGGGCAGCCGGTCCAGGACGGTGCCGAAGGCGAGGTCGCCGTCCCGGTTCACCTCGACTCCCCAGCGTTCCCTGGCGTGGTCCAGCTGCGGCAGCGGCAGGGCCAGCGCCGGGTCGACGACGAAGACCAGGGCGTCGACGCCCAGCAGGAACCGCAGCGCCGCGTCGGTGCGGACGAGGTCCTCGCCACCGAGGTCGAAGAACGCGACCGGGCGCACCTGCCCGCGGGCGTCGGTGATCAGCAGGGACTCCACGAAGCGGGCGAAGTCGTCCAGGCCGAGCGCGGCCGTGTGGTCGAGGACCTTGCCGTTGCGCAGCGGCTGCACCCGTTCCCGTACGAACCGGGCGTGCTGCTCCGGGTTGACGGACTGCCACTTCAGGCCGTACGGCTCCAGCCCGCCGTCGGTGATGGCCGCGATCATCTGGGTCAGCAGATGACTCTTGCCGGTGGAGGACTGGCCGACCATCGCGACGGTCAGGGGGCGGCCGTACGTCAGATAGGGCACCGGGATGAAGTGCTCGGGGAAGTCCGGGTCGGCCGTGCACTTCTGGACGGCGCCGCGCATGATGTCGGTCCGCCGCACGGGGTTGGTGATGCCCGCGAGGTCCAGCGGCTGGTACTGCATGCGGCTGTCGGTGACGAACAGTTCGGTGAGGTCGAGCTGGATGGTCTCCAGGCAGTACGGGCACAGCACTTCGCCGTCGCCGGGCACCGCGCCGTCAGTGCGCCCGGCCGGTGCCTCGCGCTTGAGGCGCAGCGCCTCCTCGAAGGCCTCGTGGTGCGGGCGCGTGTCGTCGGGCGGCACCGCGAGCCGGACGCGGCGGGCGGCGCCCGGCTTCACCAGGTCGAGCACCTGGGCGGGCGTCGGCCGGTCGGCCGCCCGCGGCGCGAAGGCGTCCCGCAACGTCCGGTCGAGCCTGCGGTGTTCGGCGAGGTCGGGAGGTGTCCGGTCGGCCGGCCCGGGCCGTCCCGTCACCAGCTGGTAGAGCACCTGGGCCGCGCTCCACACCGCGTCCCGCGAGTCGGCGAGTCCCTCGCCCCGTCGCTGTTCCGGCGGGCAGAACGGTGTCCGGCCCCACGGGCGCCTGGGCCGGCCGGTCCGGGTCACCGACTCCAGCCCCCACAGCTGCACCTTGGCGCCGTCCCAGCGCACGGAATTGGGTGAGATGTCGCGCGGTACCAGCCCCTGGCCCTCCAGCAGGCACAGGGCCAGCATCAGATCCCTGGTGAAGACGTCCTGGTCGGTCGCGGACATCACGTGGATCCGTGCCACCGGGGTGCCGCGCGGCGGGTCGTACAGCAGGAACGGCTCGGCCGTGTCCAGCTCGTAGCCGACGATCCTCGGGAACAGCGCCGCGAACTCCGTGTCGCCGAGCAGTTGTTGCAGGAGCAGGGCGGTGCCCGCCTCCGTGTCCAGCAGGGCGCGCGCCGCCGGGTTCGCCGCGTCCTTGGCGCTCAGTCGCACCTGCACGCACTGCTGTCCCTCGTCGTCGAGCCTCGCCTTGCGGATCAGCTGGGGCAGCGGCCGGTCGCGGCGGACCTCCCGGCCCACGCGGACGGGCGTGACCCGGCGCCGCCCCGAGGGCACGGTGAACGCGAGCTTGTCCGGAGGCGGACCGCCCGGCCCCTGCGCGGGATACGGGATGCTGCTCACCGGCGGTCCTTTCGTTCGTACGTGAGCACCGGGGTGTGCCTGTGCACCCGGGCGGGGTGCGGGAGACGGGTCACCAGGGGTCGCCGTCCCCTCGGTCGCCGGCGTCCGGTCGGCCGTCCGTGTCGGGCCAGTCGTACGTCTCCGCCGCCAGGTCATGGGAGTTGGTGCGCTCGTGGCGGTTCACCGGCTCGGCCCGGTCGTACCCGTTCGTCGTGCCGTACGTCTCCAGCGCGTCATCCGTGTCCAGTACCGCGTCGCCGTCGGCGCCGTCGGGCTCGGCGCCGTGCCGGGGGCGGACGGTGTGCACCACGCCGATGCGCAGCGGGGTGAGCCGTACCAGGCCGGCGTAGCGTCCCGAGGACGTCCACAGGACCTCGTCCGGGTGGACCGAGCCGCTCGACCGCCAGGCCTTCTCGACCTCGTCGCGTACGGCCCTGGGGGCGAACCTGAGCCACACCGCGGCGGCCGGATCGCGGCTGAGCAGTGCGCCCTGTTCGGGCGAGGACAGCTGCACGACGGCCTGCCGGCCGGCCTCGGCGCCGACCAGGTCGGCCGGTCCGTGCGGGTCGGTGCCCAGGAGGTTGGCCGACGTGGCGCGGACGCGGCGGGGCGCGGCGAACGGGGGTGGCGCCAGCACGCCGTTGAGCTGCAGGTGATGACGGGCCGTCGACAGCAGCGCGCGGACCCGTTCCTCGGTGCGCCGGACGGCGAGGGTGCCGGCCTGGCCGCGTTCGACGGCGCCCCAGTAGGGCTTCATCGCCTCCAGGGCGGCGTCCGTCAGATCGGCCGACAGGGTGGCGACCAGGTCGGGCCCGCCCTCCCCGCTCTCCCGGTCCAGCCAGCGCGGAACGCCCTTGGAGCGGTCCCGCGACGGGGCGGCGTAACTCTGCTCTGGGCCCGTCTCGGGCCCTTTCTTCTGCGCGGGCTCCTCCCACGACGGAGCGTCGTCCCAGGCGTACACGCTCGCCCAGTCGCTCTCACCGTCGTCGGACCCGGCGCCGGCGTCGTCCGGCCCGAGGTCGAGGTCGTCGGCGAGCCAGTCGTCCTCCGCGGGTGTGCGGGCGCCGGGCGCGTCGAAGCCGCCGGGCACCCCGGCCGCCGCGAGCCGCGCCGGCTCGGGCACCGCCTCGGCCTCCGCCGCTGCGGCCGTCGCCCGCAGCATGCCGGCGACGGAACGGGCCGCGTCGGCGCAGTACAGGCGCTCCTCGACGGCCCAGTGCTCCCGGACCGCCTCGGCCAGCAGGGCGTCGAGCCCGTCAAGGGCCCGGCGCAGCACGGCGGTCGTGTGGCCCGGCGCCCAGTCGGCGGCCGCCGCCCGCCAGAGCCGGCGTACCGTCTCCAGCGCGACGCCGAGGCCGAGCAGCAGCCCGATCGTGCCGAGCCAGACCGGGGGTTCGGTCGCGTACGACACCCCGGCGCCGACCGCCGCGCCGCCGACCGCCGCGACCCTGGGGGCGACGGCCCAGCGGCCGGGCCGTCCCGCACCGCGCAGCCGGGCCGACCCGAGCATCGCCATGCCGACGAACAGCAGCGGCACGACGACCGCCAGGGCGAGCAACGGCCCCGCCCACAGCGCACCGAGCAGGCCCGCCCAGGCCGCCGCCAACGGCCCGGCCACCGGAAGGCCGGCCGCCGCGGCGTCCGTCGTCCCCGTCTGCCGGGCCACCGTCTCGGTGGAGTACGGGGCGAGTCTGGGCAGCAGCGCCGTACCCGGCAGTGGCTCGGCGCGCCCGGCCAGGCCGGTGAAGCGCTGCGCCACCGACCGCAGGGCGAGCCCCTGGCCGAGCAGTTTCTGGGCGAACTCCTTCAGTCCCTCGCCGATCCGCTCGCCCATGCCCTCGGCCGACGGCACCCGCAGTCCGAGGGCCGCGAGCCTGGTCGCCGACTCGGCGGCGGACGCTGCCGTGCCGCCGCCGCTGCGCAGGGCCGTGGCGACGAGATCCCGGTAATTGTCGAGCGCCTGGCGTGCCTGGTCGACGTCCGCCTCGAAGGCCTCCCGGCGCGAGGCGCGCAGCAGCCCGGGCAGGGTCCGCAGCCCGGCCAGGGCGTCCTCGGCGTGGTCGAGGGCGTCCGCGCAGGCGCGGTGGGCGTCGTCCGCGACTCCGCCGGGCTCCCGGTGTCCCAGGTCCTGGCCGCCCCGGCCCACCACCAGGCGGCGCAGCGGCTCCGGCAGATCGGCGCCGGAGGAGGCGGTCAGCAGGACGTCCGGGGCGAGTTCGGTGTCCTCGCCGGCGAACCGGGTGAGCGCGTCGCGCCAGGCCCGGTCGCGCACCTGGGGCGGCAGGTCCTGCTCCAGCAGCCGTACGCCGGGCGCGGCGACGGCGTCGGGCAGCGACTGGATGCCGTGCAGCACGCTGAGGTAGACGTCCGGGACCGACAGCACGTCGACCAGGACCGCCAGCGCGTCCGGGTCGTCGGCCGTGGGCTGCTCCAGCGCGGTGCGGGCGGAGCGCAGGTCGCCGGCCCACAGCAGCCCGCTGCCGGGCGCCCGCAGCACCGAGGGGCGCAGCAGCCGGCGGTCGGGCTGGAAGCCGCCTTCCTCGCCCGCGAACGAGCCCGGCGCGCTGCCGACCAGCAGCACCAGGAGCCTGACCTCGCCCACGGCCCGGTAGCCGGTGACGAGTTCGTACTGCGGCCGGTGATCGGTCAGCCCGGCCGGGGTGTCGACCACCAGGAACAGCGGATCGTCGGGTTCGGGCAGCCCGGCCCGGCCCAATTCCTGGGCGACCCTGGCCCGCAGCGCCGACGGGCTGTGCAGTGCGGCAGCCCCGGCCCGCAGGTCGAGATGGATGACGGCACCGAAGTCCTGCGGCATGCTCACAGCACGTCACCGTCCCAGGAGCCGCCGCGCCGGGCGGAGTCGTCGTCCCACGGCGCCGGCGGCAGGTCGTCGCGCTCCCGGGCGGTGGTCCGGCTGCCGTACTCCTCGCCACGCTCCCGCCGCCGAGCGCCCGGTGCGTCGCGGTCCTCGTCGTCCCGCGGGTCGTCGCCGCCGGTCTCGTCGTGGTCGCCGCGTGCGCCGCGACGGCCCCCGCCGCCACCGTCACGAGGCTCACCCCAGAAGTCCCGCTCCTCGCCCGGGTCTTCACGACGGCGCCCGCTGCCGGGCCGGTCGTACTCGTCGTAGCCCTCATGACGGCTGTCGCCGCGTTCGCCGCCGTACGGGCCGTCGTCGTCGCCGTACCGGCTCCCGCCCCGCGAGCCCCGCTCGTCGGCGTTCTCGTCCCGGTCGCCCTGATCGCGTCGATGGCTGCCGAGGGAGTCGAAGGAGTCGACCGGGGCGGTGCCGAAGTCGTCGTCCTGGGGGCGGCGGCGGGGTTCCGCGAGGCCGTCCGGGGTGCGGGGGCGGGTCGGGGTGCCGCCTCGGACGTGTTCCAGCAGGGTGCGCAGGGTCGGCTGGACGGCACGCTGGTCGCCGAACTCGGTGTCCAGAGCGGCCGGGAGGGACTCCGCCCAGAACTCCCACAGCGGCCGCACCCAGCCCTCGACCCGCTCGCCGCCCTGTTCCCGGCGGTCCGCCAGCAGCTCCAGCTGGCGCGGGGCGATCTTCTCGACGAGGTCGACGAAGAGGGGGTGCGGTTCGCTGCCGGTCCGGGCGAGCCCCGACGGCTGAGTACCCATCAGCTCACGGCAGTAGTCCTCGACGGTCCGCTCGTCGTCGAGGACCGTCCAGCGTTCGTACGCGCGCAGCAGCTCGGCCCAGCTGGACACACCGCCGGGGTAGTCCCCCAGCCGCAGCCGCACGCCGGGGACATGGGCGCCCTTCTCGGGAAACAGCCGCAGCCGCACCCGCTCCGGCGACGCGGGGTCGCCGTCCACCACGTCGACCTGGCCGTTCCACATACAGCACAGCAGCCGGTGCATGATGACGCGCCGGTCCTCCTCGCTGCTCACCATCCAGCTGTCCCGGAAGCCGAGCCGCTGCCGCCACCGCAGGACGTCCTGGGCCTGCTCGGAGTCCTTCGCGCGGGCCCACTGGCGCAGCACCTTGCGGGCCTCGGGCACCTGGGTGAGGCTCATCTCGCTGCGGAAGAGGACCACGGTGACGGAGTCGCTCTCCACGCCCCGGTACTCCACGGAGTTCTTCGCGTCCGTCGGCAGCCGCAGTGTCTTGCCGAGGTATTCCTGCACCTCTTCGACGGCCTGCACCCGAGGATGGGTCACCAGCACCCGCAGCAGTCCGGTGCCCTCCGGGGTGAACCCGACCGGCAGCAGCCCGGCGAGCTTGCGGCCGAAGAGGTCGAGGGCCTCCTTGCTGACCTGTTCGGTGGCGTCCGCGTCGCCCGCCGCGGCGGCCAGCAGCATGCCCATCGACGGCAGCAGCGGCCGCTCCTCCAGGTGCGCGCCGCTCTCCGCGAACAGCCGGGTGATCCGGGCCTCCAGCTGCCCCTTGACCCGCGCTACCGCGCCCTCCGGGTCGCGCCGGCTGAGCGTGTGGACCTGACGCCAGGTGTCGCCGTCGACCAGCTTCAGCAGCAGCGCGGCCTCGTCGTCGTTCTCCCGCAGCCCCTCGCGGCGGATGAGCCGGGTGACGACGTCCTCGTAGAAGTGGTTCAGGGTGCGCTGCGGCGGCAGCAGATACGAGATCCCGGTGCGGTCCTCGTACAGTTCGCGGCCCTTCTGCTCGGCGGTCTTGCGCTCCTGGTCGCTGTGCGTGCGGAAGGCGTTCACGAGGCGCACGATGTCGGCGCCGGCCGCGTCCGCGTGGGGCTGCCAGTGCTGTTGCTGCTCCCGCCAGGCCTCGTGCCACACCGTGCGGCAGCGCCACTGGTACCACGCGTCCTGCTCCTGGATGGCCGCCTGGACGTCGTCGTCGCCCCAGCGGGCCGGTGCCAGGCCGCCCAACTGGCCCTTGATCCGGGGAATCTTGGGCGGCTGCTCCTTCACGCCGGGCGGGCGCTGCGGGGTGCGGGCGCGGTTGTCCAGCATGCCGAGGAAGCCGAGCCGGGCGATCGGCTCGTCGCTGTCGGGGACGCCCCTGACGACACGTTCGGCGAGGAAGGGGTCCACGCTCTGCAGCAGCTTGTCGATTGCGGGGCGCGGCGCGAACCGGTCGGCCATGGCCGTGGCCGCGCGGTCGGCCTCGGCCCGCAGGTCGGACAGCAGCCGCTGCATGTCCGCGACACGCTCGCCCAGCGCCTGCTCGATGTTCTTGCCGCCACGGGGCAGCGGATCGGGCTCGGGCACCGGCAACTGCCTGCGTTCCCACAGCTCTTCGAGGTGGGAGTCGGCGAACAGCTCCCGGATCATCGGAACCGCCCCGTCCCGCAGGGCGGCCCGCGGCCGCGCCACGAGATCGGTGACCGCGAGCCGCAGCAGCCGCCCGCCCACCAGGTCGGCGAGCTGGTCCATCGGCGCGGTCATGGACGCCACCAGGCTGGTGGAGACGCCCTGCCGGCCGATGCCGGTCGGGGACACGGCGCTGCGCTGCACGCCCCGGTTGATGAAGCTCGCGGCGAAGGTCGTGAAGTCGTCGTCGGAGGCCTGCTTGCGGCCCTGGACGCGGCCGTCGCCCAGTTCGGTGCCGATCAGCGACATCACCAGGGAGACGATGGAGCGGCGCAGGTCGTCGGCGCGGATGCCGGCGGTCGGGCTGAACAGGAACGCCGTGGGCAGGATGCCGGTGCGCAGCCGGATCGGCATCATGCCCGGGTAGCGGATGCCGAGGCCGACCTCGTGGTCGAGATCGCCGATCTCGGCGCCCTCCGACGGCGCGTTCTGCGTGTCGACCAGCCGGAACAGGTCGACCAACGCCCGGGCCGCGTTGAGTTCGGCCTCCCTGCCGCCACCGGTGGCGGCGGAGAACGACGACGGCATCACGACCAGCGGGTAGATCTTCACGCCGTCGAAGCGGCGCAGCTGGAAGGCGTGGTTGATCAGGTGGAGGTAGTCCAGGAAGATCCCGGCGCCGGTGCCGCCGGCCACCGAGAAGGCGACGAAGACGTCGCAGCCGTTGACCTTGCCGCCGCCGAGCTCGCTCAGCTCGCCCGCCGCCCTGGCCATCGAGTCGATCGCCTGCAGGAGCGGCTCCAGGACCGGGGCCAGACTGTGCCTCAGGGTGGCGAACAGGGCGGCGCGGCCGACGGTGGGCAGCTGGCCCGCGCCCGAGTGCAGCGGGGTGACCTTCGGCTCGTCGATGCGCGGCGGCAGCCAGTCGGCGACCTCGTCGCGCAGAACGGCCCGGAGCATCTTGGTGACTTCGGGTGAGGCGTCGAAGTTCGGCAGCAGGTTGTGGGTGGCCCGGGAGGTACGGGCGTACGCCGCCCGCAGGGACGGGTCCACATTGAACTGGGGCAGCCGGTGGAGGTCGCTCTCGCTGTAGTCCGCGTACACGAACTGCAGGCAGTCGGGCAGTTGGAAGGGGGCGTGGCCGTTCTGCCGGCTGAGCGCCATGCCGTCGGGGCCGCACAGTTCGGCGCGCAGTCTGCGTTCCAGTTCGGCGCCGACCAGGCCCCCGGTGCCGCCCAGGCCGACGAAGAGCATCGGCTGGAAGATCTTCATGGGTTTCCTCCCCGCTCTACGGCCGACGCGGCCGCAGGTTCGTGCTGGGTACGTCCGTGGATGTGCGGGTCACAGGTACGAGGTGAAGGGGCTGTCGTTGCCGCCGTCGCCGGGGCCGGTCGAGGAACCGGCGCCGACGGTGGCTCCCGCGGTGGTCGGCCTGCGGCGGTTGCCGCGGCCCGGCCGGGTGTCCTCGCCCAGGGCGAGGCTCAGCGTGTCGGTCAGCTGGACCTGGCCGCCGGTGGTCAGCGCGGTGCGGCCGGCGCCCTTGGTGCGCAGCACCGCGCCGCCCTCACGGCTGCGCTGCACCGCGTACTGGCCGTGCGGGCGCCGCTCGATGCGCGGGCTGCGATGGGCCTCGACGACGGCGAACTCGTACCAGTGCTTGCTGTTGCCGTGGCCCGCCGGGTGCTCGTTGAGGACCCGGCCGTCCTCCGACACCAGCTGCAGCATCAGGCCGTAGGGGTCCTTGCGCCGGTTGCGCAGCTGCCGCCAGGCGACCAGGGCCGCGCCGGCGAGGGCGACCAGGACGGCGGCCGACATGAACGCCCACCAGTACTTCTCCCAGATCCCGGGCTCCGGCACGACCCGCACCGACAGCGGTGACCGTACGAGGGTGCGGTCGCCGTCGGTGGTGTCGACGGCGGTGACGGTGCCGGCGAGCTGCAGCCCGTCGTCGCCGAGGCGGTCGCCGAAGACGTCCGCGGGGGCCACCTCGACCCGCACCTCGCGGGTGCCGGACTCGCCGGGCTTCAGCGTGATCTCGGCGGGCTTGACGGTGAGCAGCCCGGACCGGAGGTCGGCCACGGACAGCCGCAGGGTGTGCGGGGTGTCGGTGGTGTTGTGGACGGCAAGGGTGCCGGTGACCGTGGCGCCGGGATGGGTGTCGGCGGCGGGCAGTTCGAGGGCGGCGGTGACGGGCAGCTCGCCGGGCGCGACCGTGCTGCCTTCGCTGCGGGTGTCGGCGCTGAGCCCGGAGGCCGTCAGGGTGGCGCTCACCTTCAGCGCCCCGTCGGCGTCCTTCGGGATCGTCACGGTGCCGGTGAAGGAGCCGTCGCTCGCCTTCGGGTCGGTTCCCTTGCCGCCGTCGGCGAGGTCGAGTGCCAGCGGGGAGAAGCCGTCCCCGGTCAGCTCGCTGCGTACACGCAGCCCTTCGTAGTCGCGCGGGTCCTTGATCTCGTAGCCCTCACGCGTCTGCAGCCGCATGGTCACGGTGACCTTCTCGCCGGCCTGCGGCGAGGGCGGGTCCATGGTGATGGCGCCGCGCAGCTCGCCCTGCCACAGCACGCTGACGGCGACGGGCAGCGAGCGATGTCCCTCCGGTGCCTCGGCCTTCACCTTCCAGGTGCCGGGCAGCGGGTCGACGATCTTCAGCGCCTCGACGGGGCCGGTGCCGCCGGCCAGCTCGAAGCGGGACTTCTTGAACGTCCCCGAGGTGGGGACCTTGTCGCCGCTCGGGTCGATGTAGCTGATCCTGACCTCGGGGTCGCCCTTGTCGACGACGATGCTGCCCACGGTCGCCAGCGGGGAGATGCCGATCTCCAGGGTGGCCGGGGGCCGTTTGCTGGGGCCCTCCTCGTGGCGCAGGCAGTGGGCCGCGGCGAAGATCCGCTCCAGGGTGGGGCCGACGTCCTTGGCCCCGTTGACCTTGTGGGCCTTCGGGGTGGCGGAGGGCAGTTCGACGCAGCCCTTCTGGTAGCCGCCGGCGGCGATCTGGTCGAGCTGGCCCTTGTCCGGGTCGGGTCCGAAGCCCAGCGGCCAGATCTGGACGTTCTGCGCGGCGGCGTCCTTCAGCGCCTGCTCCAACTGCCGTTCGCCCTCGGCCTGGCGATGCGCGGGATCGCCGTACTTGGGGCTGTCCTTGACGTCCAGCTTCCCGTCGGTCAGCAGGAACAGCACCCGGGGCTCCGAGGCGTCGGAGCCGTCGGTCAGGTCGTGCACACCCTGCCGGATGGCGCTCGGGAGGTCGGTGCCGGTGCCCTCGCTCTCCTTGCGGCTGCGCAGCTTGCCGACGCACCTGCCGATCGTCTCGCGGCCCGCCGCGTCCAGCGCGGTGCGCGGGCAGACCGGGTCCACCGCGCGCTGGTCGGCGTTCTCGGCGGCGGCGAAGCCGAAGACCGTGACATGCGAGGACGAGGACACGTCGCCCAGCGCGATGCGCGCGGCGGCGGCCTTCTCGGCCTTCATGTCCTCGGGCGCGAGGCTGGCCGACTCGTCCACGGCCACGGCGTAGTTGACCGCCGGGAACGCCGGTTCGGAGTCCGCCGCGGGCACCGGATCCTGGCCGGCCGGTGCCAGCAGGGACGCGAACACCGCCGTGCCGCCCAGCACCGAGACCGCGGCGCGGCGCGCCCGGCCCCTTCGTGATTGCCGTCTTCCCGTGACTCTTTCCACGGCCGTCCCCTGATTCTCGGAGAGTCTCTGCTCTGCGTTGCGTCGGTTGCGTCGGTTGCTCGGGGTGCTTGCGTTGCTTGCCGTGAGCCGGCCGGTCGCGCGTCAGCGCGCGGTCAGCCCCCAGACCACGGCCAGTGCCGCCGAGGGGGCGAGCGAGCCCACTCCCCAGCGGATGGCGCGGTACTTGGCGGTGAGGATCGAGCTGACGTCCACGGCCTGGACGAGCAGCCACGCGGCCGGGTCGCGCCCGGCCTCGGCGACCCGGGCGGACAGCTCCGCCAGGTCGCGGGCGGCCACCAGGTCGCCGAAGTACGTCACCTCGTCCTGGCCGCGGACCGTGCCGGTGCGCGGCATCAGAGCCCCGACCAGCGCGGACACCGCGACCGCCCAGAGCACCCCGGAGAGGATCAGCGTCACGTCGGCGAACCCGTCCCACCTCGGGGTGCCGTGCCAGCCGACCAGGAACGCGGGCAGCGCGAGCGTCCCCGAGAGCAGCACGGCCGCCTTGGAGTCGGCCCGGCCGACGTCCTCCCGGACGGTGTTCAGCAGCCGTTCCGCGATGTGCTCCCCCGCCCGGTCGTGGCAGTGCCGACCCCCGTCCGGCACGGGCACGACCGGGTCGGGGGAAGTGCGTGCCGCCCCGTCGGCGCTCATCGGTCCTCTTCCGCCCAGGACCAGCCGTCGTCCTCGGCACGTCGGCGTCGGCGCGGCGGCGGCTCCCGGTCGTCGTCCACCGGGTAGAGCTCGGGCCGGTGGGTCTGGCGCCGGGCGGCCCGGGTGCGCGGGTCGTCGTATTCGGGTTCGTCCTGCGGGTGGTAGGGCTCCGGCCGGAAGGTCTGCCGGGGCGTGCGGGAGCGCGGGTCGTCGTCCTGGAGGTCCGCTCCCGGGTACGGCTCGGGCCGGTAGGTCCGCTGCCGGGCAGGGGCGCGCGGCTCGTCGTGGTCGGCGTCGTCGCGCGGGGAGTAGGGCTCGGGCTGGTACGACGGACGCCGCGCGGGGACGCGCCGGTCGTCGTGGTCCTGGTCGTCCGACGGGTAGGGGTCGGGCCGCCGAGTCCGGCGCTGGACCGGGGCGCGCTCGTCGTCGTGACCGCGGTCGTCCCCCGGGTAGGGGTCCGGCCGGTGGCTCGCGCGCCGCGGGCGGGCGCCGCGGGGGTCGTACTCGGCGTCGTAGCCGGCGTCGTAGTCCTCGTCTCCCCGGTACGGCTCCGCCCGGTCGGGGCGTCGCCGGTCGGGCCCCCATCGGTCGGCGCCTCGGCCGTCGGACCGCCGGTCGGGCTCGCCCCGGGAGGGCTCGGCCCGCGGAGGGCGCCGCCGCGGGGGTTCGTCCGACGCCCAGTCCGGGTTGAACGGGCGGCCGGAGGACGCCTCCAGCTCCCGGGGCCGACGGGCCGGCACGGTTCCGATGGGGCCCACCATGGGCCGTCCGTCGCCCTGGTTCAGAAGGTTCAGGACCTGCGTCTCCACGTCCACGGTGGCGAGTTCGCCCCGCTGGGCCATGGCGAACAGCCGGGCGACCCGGTCCTTCTCGTCCTGCCTGCCCTCCTGGCGGATCTTCTCCAGGAAGTCCTTGGCCCCCTCGGGGTCGGCCGCGAGCATGAAGCTGAGCTGCTCCAGCTCACCGCCCTGCAACATGCGCCGGTACGACTCCTGCCGCAGCCGGATCACCTTGGCCTGGGCGTGCGCGTCCCGTTCCTCGTCGGCGTGCTCGATGGTCCGGTCGTCCACGCGCAGCCGGACGTACAGCCGTACCCGCAGGCCGAGTTCGGAGCCGAGGTCGGCCCAGCGGCCGCCGGTGCACTCGCGTGTGATGGCGCGGTTGGCCTGTTCGGCCTCGGTCACCCGGTAGGTGGTGGTGACCTCACGCAGCCGTTCCAGCACCGGGGAGGTGAGCCGGTTGGCGACGTCGGTGACGACCTCCAGGGCGGCCAGGTGCGGATCGGTCACGGCCCACTGGATGTCCACCTCGGCCTTGAAGAAGGTGGTGCCGCCGGCGGCCGGGAGTTCCATCTGGAGCGGCGTCACATAGGTGCCGAGCGCGATCTCGCACATGCTGTGCGTCCGGGCCAGCACCGGCCTGTCGACATGCTGGACCCCGGAGGCCCTTTTCACCGTGTAGCCGCCGTTCCGGTAGAACTGCACCAGCGCCGACCGGGGGCTCACCTTGGGGAACCCGTCCGTCAGCGTGTTGAAGTCCCGTAGGAACGGACCCGCGGGCCCCGCGGGGTCGGCGCCGCCCGTCTCGTCCCCGTCGAGCGCCTCGTCCTGGTTCTCAGCCATGCCTCTCCTCCTCGCGGGTCCTCTCCCGGCGCAGCCGGTCCTGACGCGGCCACTCCTGACGCGGCCTGTCCGAATGCGGCCGGTCCGGATGCGGCCGGTGCGGACCCGGCCACTCCTGACGCCGGTCCTGGCGCGGCCCGTCCTGCCTCGCCCGCGGCTCCGGCGCGACGGCGAGCCACCACAGGTCGCGTGCGTCCGCGTCGGGGAGCGGCTTCTCCGGGTCGCTCATCATTCGGCGCAGCAGCCAGTCCAGCCGCCGCCGGTCGTGCTCCTCGGTCGCCAGCGCGGGCAGCAGCTCCACCAGCCCGGGCCGGGTCCACTCGGTGCCGTCCTTGCGCACGGCCGACCGCAGCAGTTCCTCCAGCGCGTCCATCGCCACGTCCTTCGACCGCGCCGTGTTCAGCGCGGTCCACATCAAGTCGGCCATCGGCTCGACGAGTTCGGGCCGGATGGCGGCGAGGGCGAGCGCGAGCGGCCAGTCCCCGCGGTCCGCCCAGGGGGAATCGCTGTCGTCCCCCAGGGAGTCGGGGTCCATCAGCAGCTCGTCCACCGTCGTCAGCGCCAGCCGGACGGTGGCCGCGAGCCCCAGATCCTGGTACGGCTCGCGCTTGTGGTGGGTCCACTCGGCCATCCGCGCCAGCACCTCGGCTGCGTCCGGCAGCACCAGCAGCCGTACGACGTTGTGGGAGGCGACCGTGACCAGTTCCCCCTCGTCACGGACCCCGATGCGGGCCAGGGCGTCCAGGATGTCGTCCGTGGTGGGCGCGGCGTTGCCGTAGCCGAGCGCCCAGGCCGCGCTCCAGCGCTGCGACGGGGTGCCCTTCTTGCTCCAGTCGCCGATCAGCCGGTGCACGGCCTTGCGGTGCGAGGCGTGGCCGGCCGCCTGGTCCAGCGTGGTGGCCGCGAAGATCAGCCGGCGGTTCGTGGTCGCCTCGGCGAGCGGGCGGATCAGTTCCGTGTAGCCGTGGTCGAAGTCCCGTACGCACAGCTCCCCGGCGGCGACCGCGGCGCGCATCCACACCTGGTCGCGCGGATCGTCCGCCAGCAGCCGCAGCCAGCGCACCACCGGCGCCCGGACCGGGAAGTGCCGGTCCCACAGCTCGGTGAGCACCGCGGACGGCAGCGCGGAACCCCGGTACCAGATCAGCCGGGCCGGCACCTCGTGCCCGTCCACCTCGACCTTGCCGTCGGTGAGTTCGGCGCGCGAGAGCGCCCCGTCGGCTTCCGGGTCGTCGCAGAACAGCGAGCGGGCCGGGGTGCTGTCCGGGTCCGACTGCACGGACAGTTCCCAGGTCAGCAGGTGCGCGGCGGCGGCCACGGCGCTGTGCGAGGCCCCGCCGAGGACGGCGAGGGCGATCCGGAACGCCACCGGGTGGAACAGCGTCGCCGTACCCGACCGTCCCGGGTTCCGGTCCCCGCGCTCCGCCTCGGCCGGCCGGGCCGTCAGCGCCCGGTCCACGCCGGCGAACCACTCCTGGGCCTGTACGGCGGCCAGGCTCCGGCAGCCGTCCAGCAACGCGTCGCGGGAGATGTCCCCCAGCACATGCCCGGCCAGCAGCGATGCGAGCAACTCGGCCTCGGCGGGCCGCAGGTCCTTCAGCCCGACGGCGTCCTTGACCTCCTCCCGGTCCGCGAGCCGCTCGGCGCGGCCCAGCAGATCGGCGGGCGCGGTGTCGTCCGCCCCGGTCCCGGCGGCGTGCTCCTCCAGGCGCTCGCGCAGCCGGGTTGCCAGGAGTTCCTCGGTCGGCGCGGGCGGGCAGATCATGCCGTACCGCCCGGCCAGCAGCGGATTCGCCGCCGACCCGACCGTCACGACGATCACCGCGAAGGCCTCGCAGCGGGCCAGGGCGGCAGCGAGCTCGTCCAGGTCCATCTCGTCCGGGGGCAGCGCCCCGGGCCGGGTGAGGGACAGCTCCAGCAGATACCCGACGCCGGGCCGCGCCTCCTCGCCCTCACCGCCCCGCGACTCGTCCAGCGACGCGGCCAACTGCCGTACGCCGCCGTCCGGATCGACCCTGCGCACCCGGGAGCCGGCCGGCGGCTCCGCGTCCGGGCCGGTGCCGGTGCCGGTGCCGTTCGCGGCGGAGGTGGTGACCTCGTCGAGGAGCGACAGCGCGGTACTGGTACGTCCGGTGCCGGGCGCGGCACCGAGGACCAGCAGCCGCTGGGCGCGGAGCGCGGTGCGCAGCTGGACGTAGCCCTCGGGCTCGACGTGGGCGCGGCGGAGCCTGCGCAGTTCGTCCTCGGGCACGGGTCCGCTGCGCATGCCCGCGCCGAACCGGCGGGCGCCGAGCCGCAGGTTGATGTCGCCGATGTGGGCGTTGTTGAAGTACGAGCGGTCGAAGCGGTGCAGGTCCCGGCCGACGTCGAACAGCAGCCGGGTGGCCCGGCGGGTGCGGGCGGCGGCGGCGAGGTCGGTGGGGCCGTCCTCGCCCTGGTCCTCGGCGAGGGGATCGCGGGTGTACGCCTTGAACCGCCCGGCGGCGCGCTCCCGTTCCTTCTCCCGCTCGTCCTCCTCGTCGTCCGCCTCGTCCTCGGCGGACTTCTCGTCGTCGTCCTCGCCCTCGTCGTCCCGGTCCCTGTCGTCCCGGGCCTGCTTCTTGCCGTCCCTGGCCGGCTTCTTGTCGTCGCCGGACTTCTTGTCGCCGGCCTTCCTGTCCCCCGCCTTCCTGTCCCCGGCCTTCTTGTCGTCGGCGTCGGACGCCCGGCCGCCGGCCGGCTTCTCGGGGGCGTCGTCGGACGCGCCGCCCGCCTGCTCGTCGTCGCTCACCCGGCTCAGCCCCTCCCCTGCTCGGCGTCGCGGTCGGTGTTCCGGCCGATGTGCACGTCGCCCCGGTAGTCGTTGTGGTGGTGATGGGACATGTCGCCGATGACGTTGTAATGAATGCCGACGCCACCGGGCCGATGACCGGACATGCCGTCGCCGACGACCTCGAAGTCGTCGTTGTCGTCGAAGCCCTCGCCGTCGTCGAGCTCGTCACCGTCGACGGCGTGCAGAGGGCCGCCGACGGCAGCGGGTGACGACGGAGAAGGTGACGGCGAAGGCGGTACAGGCTCGGGCTTTGGAATCACCGGAGCGGTCCGCCCGGGCAGATGGAACCAGGCGGTGACCTCGCCCTCCTTCAGCTCCAGCCGCGCCGGCGCGTAGTGCGCGGGCTCGATGAACTTGCCGCCGGCGCCGACCACGTCGTCGTACAGGGACTGGGACGTCACCAGCACCAGGTCGGCCTTCTCGGCGTCGAGCAGTCCGCGGGCGACGGAGGAGTCGGCCAGCCGGCAGGCGAGGTCGACGGCACGTCCGCTGATGCCCCGGCCGTCGTGCCGGACCGGTCCGACATGCATGCCGATGCGCAGCCCGAGGGGCACGGCCAGGCCACGGTTCTCGTCCCGCAGCTTCTCGTGCACCTCGATCAGCCACAGGCCGAGCAGCCGGCTCGCCGCGATGCGGCCCGGCACCGACAGCAGCACGCCGTCGCCGCGGTCCTCCAGGTGTACGGCGTCCCGGGCCACCTTGGCGTGGGTGAACGCCGTCTCCAGCACGCGGTAGATGCGCTCGCGCATCCGCACCTTGTCGACGTCGTCGTAGGCGCCGGAACGTCTGGCGTCGACGCTGATCACCAACTCGTAGTGCGCTTCGGTGATGTCCAGAGCGTCGTGGTTCACCCGTGCCCCTTGCATGTGCCGTCCTTGCCGAAGAGTGGTCCGTCGTGCCGAAGAAGTGGTTCGTGGTGCCGATGGGAGGTGCGTCGCAGTGCCGATGGGTGGTGGTTCGTCGTGCCGAAGTGAGGTCGTTCGCCCCGGCGAAGAGGGCCTTCAGCCCGCCGGGGAAGTCGTTCGTCCCGGCGAAGGCGTCGTCCGTCCTGCCGGAGAAACGCTCCGTCCCTTCAGCGTCGGGCCGGGGAGGAGTGGCGTCTGTAGCCGTTTACACACGGCGGGGCGGGGGTTTACTCCTGATGACCGTCCGCGAGAAGGGCCAGCAGGGCGGGGTCGAGGATCTCGACCATCCGGTTGCCGGTGCGGACGATGTGCTGCGTGCGCAGGAGGCGCAGGGCCTTGGCGACGGCTTCCCGGGTGGCGCCTATGGTGGCGGCCAGCTCGTCCTGGGCCAGGTGCACGACGGGGCCGGAGGCCGAGGGGTCACTCGAAGGACCCGCTCCGGAGGGGGTGTACGGGCCGGCGCGTTCGGCTCCCGAGAGTTCGATGAGCCGGCTGGCCAGGCGCTGGAGCACGGTGAGCGAGGCGAGCGCGGACCGCTCCTGGTCGGCGCTGCGGAGGCGGAAGGTGAGCTGACGTATCACCAGGCCGCTGACCCTGGGGTGCAGGGCGAGAAAACGGCGAAAGGCGTCCCCGGATATGACCTGGGCCTCTATCGCGCCCAGCGCACGCACGGTGGCGCTGCGGGGATGCGGGTCCAACGCGGCCATCTCCCCGAGGAGTTCACCCGGGCCGCGCAGGCCGAGTATCAGCCGGGTGGCCCCACGGTCCGTCACCACGGACACCGTCACCCACCCCCGAATGATGATCACGACATGACTGGACCGGTCGCCCTCCGTGAGGAGGTGGGCGTCGGCCGGGAAGTCCTTCCGGCTGCCGAGGGCCATGACGCTCTCGCGCTCCTGAGCAGTCAGAGCCTGAGCGAATGCCAGCTCATTGCCGAGCAGTCCCATGGCCGGTCCCCCGCCGCGTTCCGGACGCCTGGATTTTCGATGGGTGTAGATGCTGGCAGAGCGATGTTCCGGCTCGAGTGAATTGCGCCACACCGGGGGTACTGACCGGTACTCGAGGAATGCCAGGTAGATCACCCTGCCCTCGACATCACGCCAAAGACCGCTCAGGGGGCGCACATCACAGAGCGTGCGCCCCCTGTCTGCGCCTTTGGGAATGACCTTGAGGTCAAACCCGGCGCACGAACGGTCGCTCAGCCTCGGGGCCGATAATCGGCCGACCGAGGACGAGTTGGCGCAAACTCGGGTTTGTGGCGCGGATGCCTTGGTGACGAGGTGAGGACGATGTGAGCGGACGGTGAGTCGACCGATCCGGGGACGCCCGGCCAAGGCCCCTTCTAGGCTGGGCACTTCGAGCACGAGGGGGTGAGCGGCATGGCAGGACGGCAGGAGAGCGCCGCCGGGGTTGTGGCGGCGGTACAGCGGATCTTCCGCGGCGGACTGCTGAGCGGGCAGTCGGCCATCGCGCCGGAACTGGAGTCGTGGACCGCGGCGACCGCCTCCGACTTGCGGGCCCGCTTCGTGGACCGGCCGGACTCATCGTCGGACACGTTCCTCGTCAAGCTGCGGCGCCAGCTCGACGGCGCACCCGCGGCCACGATCGCCCTCGCGGCCGAGCTGCTGTTCGTGAACATGGCCCCGCTGGTGCCCGAGCAGATCGGGATCAGGAAGAAGCTCCAGATCCTGGACGAGGTCCTGTCCTGGGCCGGCCTGGACGCGGCGACGATCGACGTCGACCTGGAGACCTCACTGGCAGGCTTCCTGCACGGCGGACAGGGCTTCCTCAATTACCGGTGGGCACAGTTCCAGATCCTGGTCCTGCTGGTGGAGCGGATCGCGGCGCGGCCACTCCCGGAGCGGGAAGCGCTGCTGAACGACCCGTGGACGCTGCGGGACGAGTGCCTCGACGTGCAGCGGTCCGTGGGACACAAGAAGGGCCGCGCCCAGATCCACGTCCTGCTGTACACGCTCTTCCCGGACACCTTCCAGCCGATCGCCAGCGCCTACCACAAGCAGGAGATCGTCAAGGCGTTCGCGGACGAACTCCCGCAGCCCTCCGGCGACGACGACCGCGACCTGCTGGAGCTGCGCAGGACACTGGAGGAACAGACCGGCGAACGCGTCGACTTCTACGACGAGCCGTGGGTGCCACGATGGCGCGCAGGCACCGTCGAGCACGAGCAGCGCGGCTGGCTCGTACGCGGCTACAACGTCGACGGACGCAACTTCATCCCGGCCTGGATCGAGCAGGGCTACTGCTCGGTGTCCTGGCGCGAGGTACCGCAGATCCCCGCCGACGCCACCAAGCAGGAGGTCCAGAGCGCGGTCGCCGACGCGATGCCGGACGCCAGCACCCAGATGCGCGGCCAGGCCGCTTACCAGCTGCACGTCTTCCTCACCGTCATGCAGCCCGGCGACCTCGTGGTCACCGTCACCCCCGACGAGGTCCACGTCGGCACAGTCCAGGGCCCAGCGACGTACGACCCCTCCGACGGCCTCGACAACGTCCGCCGCCGACGGGTCAGTTGGGCAACCGCCGGGCGGCCCCTCAACCGCGCGGAGCTGCCCGAGACGGTGCAGGCCCGGCTCCCGCTGCCGCCCACGGTGTACGACATCAGCAGCGTGGCCGCCGAGCTGGCGGAACGCGCGGGGCTGGAGGACGTCGTGGCCGAGGAACTCGTCGACGTCGACGTCACCAAGCCCCTCGAACTGCCACCCGTCACCGAGGAACTCGCCACCCGGCTGCTGATGCCGCTCGACTGGCTCAGGGAGACGGCCGAACAGCTCCACGACCAGGGCCAGCTCGTCCTGCACGGCCCGCCCGGCACCGGCAAGACCTACGTCGCCCGCGCCCTCGCCCGGCACCTGGCCGGCCCCGACCGGGTGGAGCTCGTGCAGTTCCACCCCTCCTACACCTACGAGGACTTCTTCGAGGGGTTCCGGCCCGTGCGGGGCGAGGACGGCTCGGTGGTGTTCGACGTCCTGCCGGGCCCGTTCAGGCTGCTCGCCGAGCGTGCCGCCAAGGACCCGGCGAACCCGTACGTCCTGATCATCGACGAGATCAACCGGGCCAACCTGGCGAAGGTCTTCGGCGAGCTGTACTTCCTGCTGGAGTACCGCGAGGAGCCGGTCACCACCCAGTACAGCCCGCACGACCCCTTCCACCTGCCCGGCAACCTCTTCCTCATCGGCACGATGAACACCGCCGACCGCTCGATCGCGCTCGTCGACGCGGCCATGCGGCGCCGCTTCGCCTTCCGCCGGCTCTCCCCCGAACAGCCGCCGGTCCACGGCCTCCTGGACCGCTGGCTGCGCGACCGCGGGCTCGCCTCCGCCCCCGCCCGGCTGCTGGACGAACTCAACGCCCGACTGGGCGACGCCGACCGGGCCATCGGACCGTCGTACCTGATGAGACGGGGCGTGGACCGGCCCGAGGTGCTGGACCTCGTCTGGCGCACCCAGATCCTGCCGCTGCTGGAGGACCAGCTGTACGGCACGGGAGTCGACGTGGAGAAGGAGTACGGCCTGGACTCCCTGCGTACGGCGCTCGGCTCGTGACCCACCTGGACCTGGAGGTACGGGAGACCGGCCCCGGCACCGTCCGGGACCTGACCGCCGACCAGGTCGCCGGCCTCATCGGCGTGCCGGGGCTGCTGCGGCTGACGCCGGCGGCGGGCGGCCGCTGGCGGCTGACCGGCAACCAGAAGGTCGGCCTCGTCCGGCTGCGCACCCCGGCCGGCGAGGCGATCCGGCTCCACCTGCGCCCCAAACTGGCCGTCGGCGACCTGCTGTTCCTGCTCACCCACTCCCCGACCGACCCCTGGCACCCGGACGAGGTCACGGCCGCCACCTCGAACGACCTGCTGCCGGCCCTGGCGGAACTGCTCGCCCGCACCGCACGCCGCACCCTGGACGCCGGAGTGCTGCACGGCTACCGCACGGTCGAGGAGGAACTGCCCCTGCTGCGCGGCCGGATCCGCACCGCCGACCAACTGCGCCGCGTGGGCATGCCGCTCCCGGTGGCCGTCCGCTACGACGACCACACCCCCGACATCGCCGAGAACCGCATCCTGCTCGCCGCCCTGCACCTCGCCGCCCGGCTCCCGGGCGTCCCCGTCGGCACCACCCTCGCCCTGCGCCACCTCGCCGACCACCTCTACGGCGTCCAGCCACTGCACCCCGGCGCACCACTGCCGCACTGGACCCCGACCCGCCTCAACTCCCGCTACCGACACGCGCTACGCCTGGCGGAGCTGCTGCTGGCGGCACGTTCCGTACGTCCGGACGGCGAGGCGAGCGTGACGGTGGACGGCTTCCTGCTCGACATGCCGAAGGTCTTCGAGCGCTTCCTGGAGGACACCCTGCGCGCGGCCCTCTCCCCCCAGGGCATCCGATGCGCCGCCCAGGAGGGCCACCACCGCCTCGACGAGGGCGGGCAGGTGCGCTTCCGGCCGGACCTGGTGCTGTACCGCTCCGGCCGCCCGGTCTCGGTCGTGGACGCGAAGTACGCCCACCTCGACACCACGCCCCGCACGGAGCACATGTTCCAACTGCTCGCCTACTGCACGGCCCTCGGCCTCCACCAGGGCCACCTGGTGTACGCGGCCGCGTCCCAAGGCTCCCCGGGCGTCCCCACGCACCACACCATCCGCCGAGCCGGCATCACGGTCACGACCCACACCGTCGACCTGGCCCAACCCCCCGCGGATCTCCTCAGGACGGTCACGGAGCTGGCGACACGCATGGTGATGTTCCACCCCCACGAAGCAGGGGCATACACCCATTCCAACTCCTGTCCCCCCACTGACACTTGAAGGAGTCTGTCCCCCCATGATCCGCGGCATCGATGTAAGCGCGTACCAGTCCTCGTCCTACGACACCGACGGCCTCTCCTTCGTCTTCATCAAGGCGACGGAGGGCCGCTCCTACATCAACCCCAAACTCACCGCCCAGACCAAACGCGCCCGCGACGCCGGCCTGGTCGTCGGCTTCTACCACTTCCTCTGGCCCGGCAACCTCTCCGCCCAGGCCGACTACTTCGTCAGCAAGGCCCCCGAGAAGGCGGGCGACATCCTCGCCGTCGACTGGGAGACGACGAGCGAGGGGACCCATGCGAGCAACGCGGAGAAGGACTTGTTCATCAGGAAGGTGAAGGAGAAACGCCCTAACAATCCGGTCGTTCTGTATTGCAATCGGAATTACTGGCTCAATGTGGACACAACGTCCTACGCCGGAGACGGCCTCTGGATCGCCGACTACGTCACCGCGGGCAAGCCCCGCATCCAGGCGAAGTGGCGCTTCCACCAGTACACGGACAACCCGCTGGACAAGAACGTCGCGAACTTCGCGAGCAAGGCCGCTCTGCGCGAGTGGGCCGAGAACGCCTGACGACACTTCCGGCGACGGACATGGCGAAGGGGTGCCCTCCGCCGCTCGGGCGGTGGGCACCCCTCCCGCACGTCACTTGCTCAGGTAGGACCAGAACTCGTCGAACGACAGCAGCTTGTCGCCGTTGAGGTCGCGGCTCTTGATGATCGCCTCGGCGACCGCCTCGGTCACGTTCCAGTCGCCACCCTGAGCCAGGGCGGACTTGAATTCGGCGGCGGTGATGGTGCCGTCCCCGTCCGCATCGATGCGCTCGAACTGCTTGCGTGCTTCCTCGATGTCGATGTGCGTCACCGGTCCGCCCCTTTACTCGCGTCTGCTCGCGTCTGTCGTGTTGTGCTGGCTTACTGCCGCAGGTCAGATTAACCGTCCGCCCGCGCCTCCAGCCCGTCGACCACCCACCGGACTCCACGCGGTGCCCGGTGCCGGCGTCGGCGATGTCTGGGAGTGTGGGCCCTGCAGTGGGTGACGACTCAGGGAGTGGGACGGGGGCGGCCGTGGCGGAGACCTTGCGGGAGATTCTGGAGGCGGTGGCGCGGGGGGACTTCCCGCCCGCGGACGGCCGTACGACGGTGGTGCCCCAGCCCTCCGCCCGGAACGCGGGCGTCCTGGCCTTCACGGCGCACTCCGTCGTCTTCACGGACGAGGATCCTGACTGGGTGTACGCCGCCCTGCGCGACGTCGGCTGCGACGCCCTGGCCGCGGCGATGAATCCGCGCTTCCTGGCGGCGCTCATGGAGCGGACGGGGCGGGCGTCGGAGACCATCGACGCGGTCCTGGTCGGCGCCCCGCTGCCGGGTGAGCCGCCAACCGCACTGAAGGAGATCGAGGACGCCGAGCACCCCCGGGTCGTCTATGCCCGACGCCGGCGGGACGACGTACGCGCGTGGGCGGCGGACGGTGGCGTGCTGGTGACGGGGCGCGGGGTCGCCGGCCGCCTGGAGGTCTCGGTCGAGGTGGACGAGGACGTACGGCACCGGGGGCTGGGGCGGCTGCTGGCGAGCGCGGCCCGGCATCTCGTCGAGGAGCCTCTGTGGGCCCAGGTCGCGCCGGGGAACGCCCGCAGTGCGCGGGCGTTCCAGGCGGCCGGCTACCGGCCGGTCGGCGCGGAGTTGCTGCTGCACGCCTGGTAGGGGCAGGCCGTCGGGAGAAGCCGAGTCGGGCGGTGGGTGGGCATCGGTCCAGGGGGCCAGGGGGCGGAGCCCCTTGGTACGTCAGCGGCAGGGGGTACGCCGTCACACACGGCTCAACCGCCGGAGGTACGCGTCAGCGGTCCGCCACCCGCATCTCGAACCATGTCGTCTTGCCGCGCGGCAGCAGGTCCACGCCCCAGCGGTCGGAGAGTTTGTCGACCAGGAACAGGCCCCGGCCGCTGATGTCCATCTCCTGGACCGGCATCAGACAGGGCAGCCCCCGGGACGGGTCGCGGACCTCGATGCGGATCCAGCCGCGGCGGCGGCGCATACGGAGGCCGAAGACGCGGGCGCCGGTGTGGCGCACGGCGTTGCCGACCAGTTCCGAGACGAGCAGGACGGCGTCCTCCGTCATCTTCGGGGTCAGGCCCCACTGGCGCAGGACCACGACCTGCGTCAGTCGCCGCGCCGTGGCGGCGGACTCCGGCCGGGACGGGAGCGGAACCTCCGCCTCCGTGGGATTGCCGAACAACTCCAGCGCCTTCGCAGCAGTTTCGTCCTCGACCGCCGGCGACCAGCGCGCCGCGGTCGCACGGCCGTGTCCCCGCGGCTGTTCGATACCCTCCAGCCCCGCCATGCCCCCATCATGGCCGCCCGCGGGGCCCTCCGGGGCCGTTCCGCAGGAATACATCCCCCGGAAGCGGTCATTCCGCAGGGCACGGTTGGCATATGACAGGGGCAGTTCGGAGCCATCCACAGCCCACCTGAGCTGCGACGGAGGGTCCGCTGGAGGCAATCGACAGGCTCCCTCGACAAGGCACGCTTAAGGCTGCCTTAAGGCTGCCATAAACCGCCCCATCGAGGGACCCGGATCAGACGTCCTGTCAATTGCAAGTGGTTCGACGGAGTTTCAGACCGGGAATTTCCCGACGCTCAGAGGAACTTGGCCTTGCCCGGCCCCTCCTCCACGAAGCTCCGCATCCCCCGCTCCCGGTCCTCCGTGGCGAACAGGCCCGCGAACCAGCCCCGTTCCACCGCGAGGCCCGTCTCGATGTCCGTCTCCAGACCGGTGTCGATCGACTCCTTCGCCGCACGCAGCGCGATCGCCGGACCCTGCGCCAGCTTCGCCGCCCAGGCGTGCGCCTCGGCGTAGACCTGGTCCGGCGCCACGACGCGGTCCACGAGGCCCAGCTCCCGCGCCTCGTCCGCCTTCACCATGCGGCCCGTGAAGATCAGGTCCTTCGCCTTCGAGGGGCCGATCAGCCGGGCCAGCCGCTGGGTGCCGCCGGCGCCCGGGATCAGGCCGAGCAGGATCTCCGGCTGGCCCAGCTTGGCGTTGTCCCCGGCGATGCGGTAGTCCGCGCACAGCGCCAACTCGCACCCACCGCCGAGCGCGTAGCCCGTCACCGCCGCCACGACCGGCTTCGGGATGCGGGCCACCGCCGTGAACGACTCCTGCAGGGCCCGGGCGCGCAGGACCATCGCCGCGTGGTCCATGGCCTGCATCTCCTTGATGTCCGCGCCCGCCGCGAACACCTTCTCCCCGCCGTAGATCACCACGGCCCGTACGTCGTCACGACGGCCCGCCTCCTCGGCGAGCTCCTTGAGCCGGTCCTGGGTGGCGACATCCAGCGCGTTCATGGGCGGTCGGTCGAGGCGGAGGGTACCGACACCTTCGGCGACTTCGAGATTCACGGTCATGGAGGCAGGTTAACGGGGACTAACGGGTACGGCCCCGGTGCCGTACCTCACAGTCGAGGCCGTGCACCAGGGCCGTATGTCAGCGTCGGGGCCGTAGGACCATCACTGCGGCACTACGCCTTCCACTTCTCCCACGACATGTTCCAGCCGTTGAGGCCGTTCTCCGGAGCGACCGTCCCGTCCGCGGAGTTCTTCACGACCACCACGTCGCCGATCATCGAGTGGTTGTAGAACCACGCGGCCGGGGTGTCCTTGTCCCACGCGCCCTTGACGTCGCGCAGGCCGATGCACCCGTGGCTGGCGTTGGTGTTGCCGAAGACGCCGCCGCCCCAGTAGTTGCCGTGGATGAAGGTCCCGGAGTCGGTCAGGCGGGTGGCGTGCGGGACGTCCTTGATGTCGTACTCGCCGTCGTAGCCGACCGTGTCGCCGTTCATACGGGTCTGCACGAACTTCTCGGTCATGACCATCTGGCCGTTCCAGGTCTCGTACCCGGGCGCGCCGGTGGTGACGGGGATGGTCTTCACGACCTTGCCGTCCTGCGTGACCTTCATCTTCTTGGTCTTCGCGTCGACGATCGAGACCTGGTTGCGGCCGATGGTGAAGGTGACCTTCTTGTCCTGCTCGCCGTAGACGCCGTCGCGGCCCTCGACGCCGTCGAGGTTGAGGTCGACCGTGACCTTCGTGCCTTCCTGCCAGTACTTCTCGGGCCGGAAGTCGAGGCGGTCGTTGCCGAACCAGTGGCCCTCGACCTCGACGGCCGGCTCGGTCTTGATGGTGATGGCCTTCTCGACGTCCTCGGGGCTGGTGATGCCCCGGTCGAAGCGGATCGAGAACGGCATTCCGACTCCGACCTTGGAGCCGTCCTCGGGGGTGAACCGGCCGAGGAAGGTGTTCTTCGGGGTCAGGGTGGTGAAGTCGGCCTCCTTGGCGGCCTCCAGGCCGTCGGAGTCCTTGGCGACCGCGTGCACCGAGTACTTCGTGGCGGCGGCGAGGTGCGTGGACGGCGTCCAGGTGGCGCCGTCGCCGGATATCTTCCCGGCTATCGCGTTGCCCTTGGTGTCCTTGACCTCGACGTCCGTCAGCCGGCCCTTGGCCGCGGTCACCTTCAGCGCCCCGCTGGTCTCGACGGATTTGGTGCCGTCGCCCGGAGCTATGGTCACCACCGCCTGCGACTTCTTGGCCTCCGCCGTGGAGGAGTCGCCGCCCTTGCCGTCACCGGCCCCGGAGTCCGATCCGCCGCTCCCGCCGCACGCGGTGACGGCGAGCAGCAGCACTCCGGCCATCGCCGCCAGCCCCTTGCGCCCACGCCTCCCGCGCGCGTCAACCGACGCCCCCGATATCGGCCGCACGTTCAAGTCCTTCTCCCCTCCCCCGGGCCTGGTCAGGCCCGCGCCCCCGCGCATTTGCCGCGCTCATCGGCGCATATTAACCACAAGGCCAGGGCGCCGACGCCGCGCGTTTGTCACCGTTCCGTTCCAACATCGACGGACGGTCGGCCGGTCGGGCAACCGACCCCCCTGTCCTGTTACTTCACCGCACTCCCGGCCTTCCACTCCTTCCAGCCCATATTCCATCCTCCGAGGCCATTGTCGGGAGCGACCTTTTTGTCGTTGCTGCGGACGACCTCGACGACGTCCCCGACCAGGCTGCGGTCGAAGAACCAGCCCGCCGGCGTCTCCGAACCGCCGCCCTTGACGTCCCTGAGCCCCACGCACCCGTGGCTGACGTTGCTCCGTCCGAAGATGGAGGCGTCCGCCCAGTAGTTGCCGTGCAGGAAGGTGCCGGAGTTGGTCAGGCGCATGGCGTGCGGGACGTCCGGGATGTCGTACTCGCCCTTGCCGTTGGCCTTCTTGAAGCCGACCGTGGCGCCGTTCATCCGGGTCAGCTCCAGCATCTCGGTGACGACCATCTTGCCGTTGTAGGTGGTGGTCTTCGGGGAGCCTGCCGTGACCGGCACGGTCGTCAGCAGCTCGCCGTCGCGCCGGACCTCCATGGTGTGCTTGGCCGCGTCGACGACGGAGACCTGGTGGCGTCCGACGGTGAAGGAGAACGTCTTGTACTGCTGCCCGTACACCCCGGGCGCCCCCTCGACGTCCCGCAGCCGCAGCGCGACGGTGACCCGTGTGCCGGGCTTCCAGTAGTGCTCGGGACGGAAGTCGAGGCGGCCCCCGCCGAACCAGTGCGGGCGGATCTCCACGGCGGGCTCGGCGGTGACCTCGATGGCCCGTTCGACGGCGGCGCGGTTCTGGATCTCGCGGTTGAAGTCCAGCGAGACGATCATTCCGGTGCCGACGGTGGAGCGGTTCTCCGGGGCGACGTATCCGATGAACCGCTCCTCGGGGACGTACGTGGTGAAGGTCGTGTGCCGTGCGCTGCGGCGTCCGTGGCCGTCGACGGCCACCGCGTCGATCGTGTATGCGGCGGCCAGCGCGAGCCTGGGGTCCTCGGGCTCCCAGCGCCGGCCGTCCCCGGAGATCTGCCCGGGCACCGGGGTGTCCTGGGCGTCCTGCGACTTGACGACCTTCACCGACTCCAGGCGCCCGCTGAGCACGCGGACGAGCAGCGGGTCGTCGGGGCGTGCGCCCTTGGTCTCGTCGTCGGGCGTGACCCGGATGACGTCCTCGGGCGCCCGGGGTTTGCCCGGCGTCCGGTCCGCGCCACCGCCGTCCGAAGTACAGCCGGCAGCTCCGGCCAGCAGTCCTGCCCATGTCAGTACGGCGGCCAACACGGCCCCCGCGCGCCGCGCGCGCCCTTGTACGTGCCTCACGAAGACCCCAACGACCGGGGTGGCCCTGGGGAAACGTGAGTGCGAGCCCGGCGGTGGGCAGAACAGTGGGGAGGACGACGCGATGGGGAGCCGCGGACCGGGACACCGTGGGCTCTCTTTCCCTGTGCGTGGGGTCCCTGAGCCGTGGGAGGCCGACAGGTGTCGAGCGCAGCCGAGCAGGAGGCGGTGGCCGGGGCGGTCGCCGCTGAGGAGGGGCGCCCGGCCGCCGTCGTGAACGGGGCGCGGCGCAAGGCCCCGGCCGTGCCGGTGTGGCCGGGCGCGCCGATGCCGCTCGGCGCCCGCTTCCGGGTCGGCCCGGACGGGGTGGCGGGCACCAACTTCGCGCTGTGGGCGGGCGGAGCGGAGGCCGTCGAGCTGTGTCTGTTCGACGCGCAGGGCAAGGAGACCCGGGCCCGGCTCACGGAGCTGACGCACGAGATCTGGCACGGCTTCGTGCCGGGGGTCATGCCGGGTCAGCGCTACGGCTACCGGGTGCACGGCCGCTGGGACCCGTGGACCGGGGGCCGCTGGAACCCGGCCAAACTGCTTCTCGACCCGTACGCCCGTGCGGTGGACGGCGACTTCAGCCTGCCGCCCGAGGTGTACGGGCATGTCCGCGACTGGCCGCAGCAGCATGTCGCCGACACCGTGCGCGACGACCGGGACTCGGCGCCGTACGTCCCCAAGGGCGTGGTCGTCCACGACGACGCCCCCGACGACGAGTGGATGGACGACCGGCGGCCGAAGACGCCGTGGGCGGACTCGGTGATCTACGAGGTGCATGTCCGGGGCTTCACCGAGCTGCATCCGGGGATACCGCAGGAGCTGCGGGGCACCTACGCCGGTCTCGCGCACCCGGCGGCCATCGAGCACCTGGTGAAGTTGGGGGTGACGGCGGTGGAGCTGCTGCCGGTACACCAGTTCGCGCACGAGGACCATCTGCTGCGCAAGGGCCTGCGCAACTACTGGGGCTACAACTCCATCGGCTACTTCGCCCCGCACGCCGCCTACGCCGCCTCCGGTACGACCGGTCAGCAGGTCGGCGAGTTCAAGCGGATGGTGCACGCCCTGCACGCGGCCGGGATCGAGGTCATCCTCGACGTCGTCTACAACCACACCGCGGAGGCGGGCGAGCTGGGCCCGACGCTGTCGCTGAAGGGCATCGACAACCGCGGGTACTACCGGTTGCAGTCGGACGCCCGCAGGTACGCCGACTACACGGGCTGCGGCAACACACTGCACGTCGTACAGCCGCACGTGCTCCGCCTCATCACCGACTCCCTGCGCTACTGGGTGACGGAGATGGGCGTGGACGGCTTCCGTTTCGACCTGGCGGCGGCGCTGGCCCGCTCCATGCACGACGTCGACATGCTCTCGCCGTTCCTCGCCGTCATCGCGCAGGATCCGGTGCTGCGCCGGGTGAAGCTGATCGCCGAGCCGTGGGACGTGGGCTCGGGCGGCTACCAGGTGGGCGCCTTCCCACCCCTGTGGACGGAGTGGAACGACCGCTACCGCAATGCCGTACGGGACTTCTGGCGGGGCGCGCTGCCGGACGTACGGGATCTGGGGTACCGCCTGTCGGGGTCGAGCGACCTGTACGCGTGGGGCGGGCGGCGGCCGTACGCCTCGGTCAACTTCGTGACGGCGCACGACGGTTTCACGCTGCGGGACATGGTGTCCTACGAGCGCAAGCACAACGAGGCGAACGGCGAGGGCAACCGGGACGGCTCGAACGACAACCGGTCCTGGAACTGCGGGGCCGAGGGCGAGACGGACGACGAGCGCGTCCGGGCGCTGCGGCGGCGGCAGTTGCGGAACCTGCTGACGACCCTGCTGCTGTCGACGGGCGTGCCGATGCTGGTCGCGGGCGACGAGCTGGGGCGGACACAGCGGGGCAACAACAACGCCTACTGCCAGGACAACGAGATCAGCTGGCTGGACTGGGGGCTGCTGGAGGACCCGGGCTGGAAGGCCCTGTTCGATCTGACGGCCCGGCTGATCGAGCTGCGCCACCGGCATCCCGTGCTGCGCCGCCGCGCTTTCTTCTCCGGGCGGGCGCATTCGGCCGACGGCCTGCGGGACCTGGCCTGGTTCACCCTGCGCGGCGCGGAGATGACGGAACGGGACTGGTACGCCCCCGCCGCCACGCTGGGCATGTACCTCTCCGGCCGGGACATCCCGGGCCGCGACGAGCGGGGTGCGCCGATCCTCGACGACAGCTTCCTGGCCGTCCTGCACGCCGGCGACCGTCCGGTGACCTTCGTCCTGCCGGGGCCGCCATGGGCGGAGCGGTACGAGGTGGTCGTCGACACCTCACGGGAGGAGCAGGCGGAGGCGCCGGGCGTGGAGCACCGGGCGGGGGCGGCGATCACGGTGCCGGCGCGGGCCGTGCTGCTGCTGCGGGTGCTCGACTGAGAGAGGTTTGCCGACGTGGCGTTGCAGTCGCGTGAACTACGCGCCGGTTGCCTGGTCACGGGGCTCGGCCCGCTGATCGACTGAGAGGCATGCCCGAGATCTCCCGCCGTGCCTTCGGTGGTCTGGTCGGCGGCGGCGCCGTGACCGCCGTCGCCGCCACGACCACCGCCGCAGCAGCCGCCGATGCCCCCGAAGCCGTCCCCGCCGAGCGCCCGTTCAAGGCCCGCCGCCCCGGCGCGTCCGGCAGGCGCCCCAACATCCTGGTCATCCTCGGCGACGACCTCGGCTGGGCCGACCTGTCCTCGTACGGCGCCCCGCACATCAGGACCCCGAACCTGGACCGGCTGGCCCGGCAGGGGGTGCGGTTCACGAACGCGTACTCCGGGTCCGCGACCTGCTCACCGACCCGGTTCAGCCTCTACACCGGGCGCTATCCGGGCCGTACGCCGGGCGGGCTCGCCGAGCCGATCGCCAACAGGGCACAGGGGCTGGACCCCAACCACCCCACCCTGGCCTCGCTGCTGAAGAGGGCCGGCTACGCCACCGCGCTGATCGGCAAGTGGCACTGCGGCTGGCTGCCGGACCACAGCCCCACCAAGTCCGGGTGGGACGAGTTCTTCGGGAACTTCGGGGGCGTCCTGGAGTACTTCTCCAAGCTCGGCCAGCTGGGCACGTACGACCTCTACGAGGGCGACGCGGAGTACAAGGACCTGCGGTACTACACGACCGTGCTGACCGAGCGGGCCGTCGATTACGTGAGCCGGGACCACGACGGCACGCCGTGGCTGCTCAATCTCAACTTCACCACCCCGCACTGGCCCTGGCTCGCGGAGGGTGACGAGGAGACCGGCACGGAAATCGAGGCGAGGATCCGGGCCGCGAAGAGCCAGGCGGAGGTCAGCCGGGCGCTGAACCACTACGACGGCGGCTCGGTCGAGAAGTACGCCCAGATGGTGGAGAGCCTCGACGCGGCCGTCGGCGAGGTACTCGACGCGCTGCGCCGGTCGGGGCAGGAGCAGAACACCGTCGTGCTGTTCGCCAGCGACAACGGCGGTGAGCGCTACTCCTACAACTGGCCTCTCAGCGGGGAGAAGTTCGTGCTGCTGGAGGGCGGCATCCGGGTTCCGTCGATCCTGCGCTGGCCCGCCCGCATCGACGGCCGGCAGGTCAGCGACGAGCCGGTCTTCTCCCCCGACTGGACGGCGACCCTGCTGGAGCTGGGCGGCGCGCGGCCCGACCCGGCGTATCCGCTGGACGGCACCAGTCTCGGGGACTACCTGCTGCGCGGCGAGGAGCTGCCGGAGCGGGACCTGTTCTGGCGGGTGCGGGCCAACCGGGCCCTGCGGCGCGGCGACTGGAAGTACTACCGGGACGACAAGGGGACCGACCACCTGTACGACCTCGGCGCCGACCAGCGGGAGCAGGCCGACCTGGCGTCCGACGAGCCGGAGCTGCTGGCGGAGCTGAAGGCGTCCTGGGAGAGGATCGCCTCCGGTCTCCTCCCCTATGCGGGTTAGCCCAGGATCCCCCGCTGGTACGCCGTGGCCACCGCCGCCGCCCGGTCCTTGACGCCCAGCTTGGCGTACAGGTGGGTGAGGTGGGTCTTCACGGTCGCCTCGCTGATGAAGAGTTCGCGGGCGATCTCACGGTTGGACGTTCCCTTGGCGACCAGGGCCAGTACCTCGCGCTCGCGGGCGGACAGCGGCTCGTTGCCGGGGGCGCGGACCGCGGAGACGAGGCGGGAGGCGACGGCCGGGGAGAGGACGGTGCGGCCTTCGGCGGCGGCGCGTACGGCCGTGAACAGGTCGTCGCGCGGGGCGTCCTTGAGGAGGTAGCCGGTCGCGCCCGCCTCGATCGCCGGGAGGGTGTCGGTGTCCGTGTCGTACGTCGTCAGTACGAGGACCTTGGCGCGGGCGCCGCGCCGGGTCAGCTCGGCGATCGCGTCGACCCCGCCGCCGCCCGGCATGCGCAGGTCCATCAGGATCACGTCGGGGTCGAGGACGGCGGCCTTGTCGACCGCTTCCACCCCGTCGGTGGCCTCGCCGAGGACGCGGAAGCCGGGCGCGGACTCGAACATGCCGCGCAGACCGTCCCGTACGACGGGATGGTCGTCGACGATCAGCAGGGAGATGGACGGCTCGTCACTACTCATGGCGCACCAACGGTACGCGAGCCGACACGGCCGTGCCGTGCCCCGGCTCGGACTCGACGGTGAGGGAACCGGCCATGCGTTCGGCGCGGGCGCGCATGCCGGCGAGGCCGAAGCCGCCCGCGTGGCTGCGCTCGGGCAGGGCGAGCGGGTCGAAGCCCCGGCCGTCGTCGCGGATGTCGAGGATCACCTCGTCGCCGAGGAAGGACAGGGTGACGCCCACCCGGGTCGCGCGGGCGTGCCGGGAGGTGTTGGAGAGGGCCTCCTGGGCGATCCTCAGCAGCGTCGCCGAGAGTTCGTCGTGGAGTTGTTCCGTGGTGCCGGTGACCGTGAACCCCGCGCGCACGCCGGTCCGTTCGGCCCATGCGGCGACCGTGCTCTTCAGGGCCTCGGGCAGTCCGTCGTTCTCCAGGGCGACGGGGGCGAGGTTGTGCACCGAGCGACGGGCCTCGCCGAGGCTGTGGCGGGCGAGGGCGGACGCGCGGTCGAGGTGGGTGCGGGCGGTGGGCAGGTCGGGGGCGTTCGCGACGACCTGGAGCTGGGCGATGATGCCGGTCAGGCCCTGGGCGATGGTGTCGTGGATCTCGGCGGCCAGGCGCCGGCGCTCGTCGGCGACACCCGCCTCCCGGGCCTGGACGAGGAGTTGGGCGTGCAGCGCGGCGTTCTCGTCCAGCGCCTGCTGCAACGCCGTGTTGGTGCGTTCGAGTTCCGCGATGGTCTCGGCGCGGGCGCGGGAGCGTTCCTCCTGCTGCGAGGTGAGGTGGCCGACCACGGTCAGGATGACGTTGTTGACCACCACGAGCGCGCCGAACACCACCCACTGCACGGACTCCTTGAACGGCAGCCCCCCGGCCTGCGCGCCCGAGACGGCGATGGAGCAGGCGAACGGGCCGATCCACGGCAGGCGCCGCCCGCGCAACAGCTCGTCGGCGTCGAAGTAGCCGGTGACCGCGTAGAAGGCGAAGAACGGATTCAGCCAGGTGAGCGCGAAGCCGAGGGCCCAGCGCACGGTGTAGTACACGGTGCCGGCGGTGGACGGGCCGGGGCGGGTGCGGCTCGCCCGGACCCACCACAGCTGGAGTGCGAAACCCGCGGCGACCAGCCCCGCGACCGCGATCCGTTCCGCCGCGCCCGGCGTCAGCTCGGAGGTGGCGACCGACAGCAGCGTGGCGACGGCGAGCAGCCCGTAGGGCCCCTTGCTGCGAATCAGCTCCCAGCGCCGCTCGATGTCGGTGTCCACCGCGGTCATGCCACCAGTCTGCATGTGCGCCCTACTCCCAGCGGAACCAGCGCGCGGCCGCCACCGACAGCACGACCGTCCAGGCGGCCATGACGCCGAGGTGGCCCCAGCCCGGCCAGTCCCCCGCCGTGGCCTCGTTGAGGGCCTGCGCGGCGGCGCCGAACGGCGTCAGTCCGACGACGTCGGCCATCACGTCGGGCATGGCCTGCACCGGCAGCCACACGCCCGCGCAGAACAGCATCGGGAAGAACACCGCCGTCCCGACGGCACCCGCGATCTTCACGGTCCGGGACACCGCCGAGATCACCGACCCGAGGGCCAGCGCGGCGAGGACCGCGAGCACGAGCGCGAGCAGATAGCCGTACGGCTGTCCGGGCAGTCGTACGTCGTAGGCGAGCCGCCCGACCGCGAGCGCCAGCAGCGCCGAGAGGACGGCGGCCAGGGCGTGGACCAGCATCTGCGCGGACAGCAGCGCCGACGGCCGGACCGGAGTGGTGGACATCCGGCGCAGGATGCCGTGCTCCCGGTAGCCGGTGATGCCCGCCGGCATCGACTGCACCCCGGCGACGATCATGCCGACCAGCACGGTCACGGGGACGTACGTGTCGACGATGCGCAGACCGTCGAGTCCGTCCTGGGGCTCGCGGAAGGCGGGGACGGCGCCCAGGACGGCCAGCAGCGCGGGCGGGAAGACGAGGATCCAGAAGAGGCTGCCCGGTTCGCGGGCGAGCAGGCGGGCCTCGGTGCGCAGTACGGCGGTGTTCATGGCGTGGTCTCCGTGAGGTCCGTCTCCGTCAGGTCCAGGAAGGCGTCGTCCAGCGTGGCGTCACTGACGCGCAGTTGGTGGGCGGTGACGCGGTGGCGGGCGAGCAGGGTGATCACGGCGTTGACCGTCTCGTCGCTGCCGGCCAGGGTGATCCGACCGTCCTTGTACGCGACGGAGGCCAGCGCGGGCAGGGCGCTCAGCTCCTGTTCGTCCAGCGGCGCGGACGGCGTGAAGGTGATCACCGTGGCGCCGGCGGAGCGGCGGATCAGCCCGGCCGGGGTGTCCAGGGCGGCGATCCTTCCCTTGTCGATCACGGCGATCCGGTCGCAGAGCCGCTGTGCCTCCTCCATGAAGTGGGTGACCAGCAGGACGGTCACCCCGCCGGCCCGCACCTCCTCGATGAGTTGCCAGGTGTCCCGGCGGGCACGTGGGTCGAGGCCGGTGGTCAGCTCGTCGAGGACCACGATGCGGGGGTTGCCGATGAGGGCGAGCGCGATGAACAGCCGCTGTTTCTGGCCGCCGGACAGCTTGCCGAACCGGGCGCCGAGCCGGTCGGTCAGGCCCAGACGCTCGGCGAGCGGGCGCCAGTCGGCGGAGTTCGGGTAGAAGGCCGCGTACAGCTGGAGCGCCTCGCGCACGGTGAGCTTCTCCTGGAGGCGGCCCTCCTGGAGCTGTGCGCCGAGGACGTGCGTGACGCGGTCGTGGTCGGCGACGGGGTCGAGGCCGTTGACACGGACGCGGCCCGCGTCGGGGACGCGCAGGCCCTCGATGCACTCGACGGTGGTGGTCTTGCCGGCGCCGTTCGGGCCGAGGATGCCGAAGATCTCCCCTTCCTCGACGGTGAAGGAGACGCCGTCGACGACGGTTCGGCCGCCGTAGGTCTTGCGCAGGTCGGTGACTTCGATGACGGACATGGCATCAGGGTCGCGGCGGGGCGGGGTGCGCCACATCGGCCGTCGCGCTCGAAGGGACATCGGCCGATCGGTTGATGCCGGCGTACGACCCCCACCGGCTCGCTCTGTACGACCCCTCGAACACGCAGGTCGTAGGACCAGCGACGGATCGCGGACGGGCCAAAACTCGGTGGGCAGTGTCAGTGCCGATCCGTAGGCTCGCTGCTGATGGTGACGACACGTGCAACCGCCGAGGACAGCCCTGACCGGTCCGACCGTTCCGCCGTGCGGACGCTGTTGCGTCTGTGGCCTTACGTGCGGCCCGTGCGGGTGCGGTTGTTCACCGCGGCGTTCGTGGCGATCCTCGCCTCCTGTCTGTCGCTGGTCATTCCGCTCGTCCTGAAGTGGATGGTGGACGGGCCCGTCGCGGACCGGGATCCGGCCGGGGTCTGGCTCGGGGCGCTGTATCTGCTCCTGCTCGGGGTCGCGGAGGCGCTGCTGTTCGGGCTGCGGCGGTGGCTGGTGGCCCGACCGCTGGCCGGCGTCGAGGCGGGGATGCGGGCGGATCTGTACCGGCATCTGCAGCGGCTGCCGGTGGCCTTCCACGACCGGTGGGCGTCGGGCCAGCTGCTGTCGCGGGGCACGACCGACCTGATGCTGCTGCGGATGTTCCTCGCGTTTCCGCTGACGTTCCTGCTGGTCAACGCCGTGACCATCCTCGCCGGCGTGATCATCATGCTGCTCCAGGACTGGACGCTGGGGCTGGTGATCCTGATCCCGGCGGTACCCGTGATGGTCACCTGCGTGATCTTCGAGAAGCGGTACGCCACGGTGGCGCGCCGCGCGCAGGACCAGGTCGGTGATCTGACGACGGTCGTCGAGGAGAGCGTGCTCGGCATCCGGATCATCAAGGGGTTCGGCCGGCACCGCAGCCAGGCCCGCGCGTTCCGCGAACTGTCGCGGACCCTGCGTGGCACGGAACTGCGCAAGGCCCGGCTCCTCGCCACGATCTGGGGCGTCATCGTGACGCTGCCCGAGGTGGCCATCGGGGCGGCGCTGGTGCTGGGCACGATCCAGGTGGCGGACGGTCAGCTGTCGGCGGGCACGCTGGTGGCGTTCCTGTCGACGGCACTCGCGCTCCGCTGGCCCGTCGACTCGATCGGCTTCCTGCTGGCGATGAGTCAGGAGGCGGCGACGGCGACCGAGCGGTACTTCGAGGTGATGGACGCCGAGCAGGAGGAGCCGACCGCGGCCGGTGCCACTGCGCCGGCCGCCACCGCTACCCGCTCAACGGGGCTCGAGGACAGGGGACTCCGCTTCCACGACGTCTCGTTCCGCTACCCCGACGCCCCCACCGACGCCCCACCCGTCCTCGCCGACATCGACCTCCACATCCGCCCGGGCGAGTCCATGGCCCTGGTCGGGGCGACGGGCAGCGGCAAGACCACCCTCACCGCCCTGGTCCCCCGCCTCCACGAGGTGACATCCGGCCACATCACCCTCGACGGCAAGGACATCGCCGAGCTGCCCAGGGACACCCTGCGCGAACTCGTCGCCGTCGCCTTCGAGGAGCCCACCCTCTTCTCGGCCAGCGTCGCCCAGAACGTGCTGATGGGGACCTCCGCCGACGCGGGAGAACCCGAGTTGGAGCGGGCGCTCGCCGTCGCGCAGGCCGACTTCGCGCACGCCCTGCCGCACGGCACCGGCACCCAGGTCGGCGAGCAGGGCCTCAGCCTCTCCGGCGGCCAGCGACAGCGACTGGCGCTCGCGCGGGCGGTGGTCGGCAGGCCCCGCTTCCTGGTGCTGGACGACCCCTTGTCCGCCCTGGACGTGCACACCGAGGCCGCCGTCGAGGCCGCCCTGCGGGAGGTGCTCGCGGAGACCACCGCCCTGATCGTCGCCCACCGCCCGTCCACCGTGCTCCTGGCGGACCGCGTCGCCCTGCTCTCCGGCGGCCGTATCGCCGCCGTCGGCACCCATCACGAACTGCTGCGCACGAACGCCGAATACGCCCACCTCATGGCCGGGACCGAGGAGGCCCACCGATGACGGCGACGACCGCCACCGCACCGGGCAAGGAAGAGCCGGCCGAGGAGGGACCCGAATCCCCGCGGCCCGACGACCCCTTCGACCACGACGTCCTGCCCACTCCACCGGGCGCCACCGCCGCCCTGCTGCGCTCCCTGCTCGCCCCGATGAAGGCGCGGGTCGCCGTCACCACGCTGCTCCTGCTGCTCCAGCAGGCGGCGGTGCAGGCGGGCCCGCTGCTGGTGGCGTACGCGATCGACACGGCCGTACCGGCGTTCCGCCGCGACGATCTCGGCCCGCTGGTCGCGGTCGGGGCCGGCTATCTGCTGTGCGCGGTGGCGTCGGGCGTGCTGCAGTACGCGTTCATCCTGCTCTCCGCCCGCGTCAACCAGGACGTGCTGCTCGACCTGCGCGGCCGTATCTTCCGCCACGCCCAGGCCCTGAGCCTCGACTTCCATGAGCGCTACACGTCCGGGCGGCTCATCTCGCGCTCCACGACGGACGTGGAGTCCCTGCGCGAGCTGCTCGACGAGGGGCTGCAGGAACTCGTCACCGTCATCCTCTCGTTCGTCTACATCTCGGCGCTGCTGCTCTGGCTCGACCTCGGCCTCGGTGCGGTGGCCGTGGCCTCCTTCGCGCCGCTGTACCTCCTGGTACGGAGCTACCGGCGGCGCGCCGCACGTGTGTACACCGTGCGCTCCACCGCGATCGCGGCCGTGATCGTGAAGTTCGTCGAGACGATGAACGGCATCCGACCGGTGCGCGCCTTCCGCCGCGAGGCCGTCAACGACGCCGACTTCCGGGTCCTCAACACCCGGCACGAGCGGACGAACGGCGACGCGCTGCTGGAGATGGCCCGTTACGTCGTCGGCTCCCGGCTCGTCGCCAACACGGCCGTCGCGGGGATCGTGCTGTGGGGTGCCTACCGGGTGGCGGGCGGCACGCTCGCCCTGGGTGTCCTGGCGGCGGCCGTGCTGTATCTGCGCCGGCTGTACGACCCGATCGACCGGCTCGGCATGTTCCTCAACTCGTACCAGTCGGCGGCGGCCTCCCTGGAGAAGATCGCCGGACTGCTCGCCCAGACCCCGTCCGTGCCCGAGCCGCGGGCGCCCCGGCAGCTGCCGGCCCTCGAGTCGGAGCACCCCGGCCGCGAGGTCGTCTTCGACGGAGTCCGGTTCGGCTACCGCACCGGCGGCGAGGTGCTGCCCCGCTTCGACCTCACGTTCCCGGCCGGCCAGACGGTCGCGGTCGTCGGCTCCACGGGCGCCGGCAAGTCGACGCTGGCCAAGCTGCTCGCCCGCTTCTACGACCCCTCGGACGGCCGGGTCCTCCTCGACGACGTCGACCTGCGCGAGCTCGCCGTGCCGGAACTGCGGCGGGGGGTGGTGATGGTGACGCAGGAGGCGTTCCTGTTCTCCGGCACGGTCGCCGAGAACATCGCCATCGGCCGCCCCGACGCCACCCGCGAGGAGATCGAGCAGGCGGCGAAGGCCATCGGCGCGCACGACTTCATCAGCTCGCTCCCGGACGGCTACGACACCGACGTACGCAAGAGGGGTGGCCGTATCTCCGCCGGTCAGCGCCAACTGGTCGCGTTCGCCCGGGCGTTGCTCGCCGATCCGGCCGTGCTGATCCTCGACGAGGCGACCAGCTCCCTCGACATCCCCGGCGAACGGGCCGTGCAGCGGGCGATGTCGACGGTGCTGCACGGGCGCACGGCGGTCGTCATCGCCCACCGGCTGTCCACGGTCGAGATCGCGGACCGCGTGCTGGTCATGGAGCACGGGCAGATCGTCGAGGACGGCACACCGGCCGAACTCGTGGCGGGGACCGGCAGGTTCGCGGATCTGCATCGGGCGTGGCGGGACAGTCTGGCGTAGTCGGCGGCACGAGGAACGACGAACGGGGCACGGGGAAAGATGATCGACGCGTACGAGGATCCGGGGACACCCGACTGTCGTGGCGGATGGCGCTATCTGTGGTGGCTCGTCATGCGCCAGCCCATGCGGTCGGCCATGGGGGCGCTGATCTCCAGCGTGTGGATGGTGCTGCTGGCGGCGACCCCGTACCTGATGTCCCGTGCCGTCGACGACGGGCTGGCGCCCGGGGATTACGGCGCGTTGGCGGGGTGGACGGGTGCGCTGGTCGCGGTGGGGGCGTTCAACGCCTGGCTGAGCATCATGCGGCACCGCACGATGACGCGGGTGCGGATGGACAGCAACTTCCGCACGGTCAAGGTGCTGATCGGCCACGCGGTACGACTGGGTGCCACGCTGCCACGCCGGATCGGGGCCGGGGAGGTCGTCACGATCGGCGTGGGCGACGTCCAGACCATCAGCCAGTCCCTGACCGTCGTGGGCCCGGGCGTCGGTGCCGTCGTCGCCTATCTGGCGGTCGCCGGTCTGCTGGTGTCGGTGTCGGTGCCGATCGCCGTCGTGGTGCTGCTCGGGATGCCGCTGGTCGGCGTGCTCGTCGGGCCGCTGCTGGGGCGGTTGCAGGGCACGGAGACGGAGTACCGGGAGCGGCAGGGTGTCCTGACCGCACGGATCGCCGATCTCGCGGGCGGCCTGCGTGTCCTCAACGGCCTCGGCGGCAAGGGCCTGGTCGCCGACGCCTTCCACCGTGACTCGCAGCGGCTGCGGGCGCAGGGCTACCGGGTCGGGGCGGTGACCAGCTGGGTGCAGGCGCTCGGCGTGGGGCTGCCCACGCTGTTCCTGGCGGTTGTGACCTGGCTGGCGGCGCGGCTGGCCGCCCAGGGCGGCATCACCGTGGGCGAGTTGGTGGCGGTGTACGGGTATGTCGCGGTGCTGGTGGGGCCGGTGGCGTTCTTCATCGAGTGCGGTTACCAGGTCAGCCGTGGCGTGGTGGCGGCGCGGCGGGTCGTACGGTTCCTGCGGCTGGAGCCGATGGCGGACACCGGCACGCGGGACGCGCCCGCGGAACCGGCGGCACTGCACGACCCCGAGTCCGGGGTGCGGGTGCCACCGGGCCGGCTCACCGCACTGGCCGCCGCGCTGCCCGCCGACGCCACAGCCGTCGTCGACCGCCTCGGCCGCTACCTCCCGTCGGCGGCGACCTGGGGCGAAGTGCCCCTGAGCGACATCGCGTTACCGCAGGTCCGGGAGCGCATCCTGGTCGCCGACCACGAGGCCGACCTGTTCGCGGGCACGCTGCGCGAGCTGGTGGCATCCGGGTCCGCGGACCGGGACGAGCGGGCGATCACGCGAGCGGTGCACACGGCGGTCGCCGAGGACATCGTCCGCGGCCTCCCCGACGGCCTCGACACCCCTATCGACGCCCACGGCCGCAACCTCTCCGGCGGCCAACGCCAGCGCGTCCGCCTGGTCCGCACACTGCTGGCGGACCCGGAGGTGCTGCTGGCGGTGGAACCGACGTCTGCACTGGACGCCCACACGGAGGCACGGGTCGCCGAACGCCTGTACACGACGAGACGGGGCCGTACGACGCTTGTGACGACGACGTCCCCCTTGGTCCTGGCCCGAGCGGACACGGTCCACTACGTGGTCGACGGCAAGGTGGCCGCAACGGGCACCCACCGAGAACTGCTGGACGGAGAGCCGGGATACAGAGCCCTGGTGGCCCGGGACGAGAACGCCGAGGAGCTTGCCAAGTGACGGAAGCCAAACGCCCCTCAGGGGCGCGGGGAACTGCGCGACAAGCCACAAAGCACCCGCACTCGGCGAACACACCCAAGTCCCGAGCTCGTAGCCGCCCAGCCCTCCCCGTCGCCGAGCCCCGAGACGTCCGCCGAGCCACAATCCGCCTGGTCCGAGCCGACACCCGCTCCTTCACCGTCGTACTCGCCCTGAACTCCCTCGCCGCAATCGCCGGCTTGGCCAGCCCCTGGCTGGTGGGCCGCATCATCGACGAAGTCAGACGCGGCGCAGGCGTCACGACCGTGGACAAACTCGCCCTGGCCATCCTGATAGCGGCAACAGCCCAGCTGTTGCTGGCCCGCTGGGCCCGCTACGTGGGCCACCGCTTCGGCGAACGCACCCTCGCCCGTGTCCGCGAGGAGTTCGTGAACCGCACACTCGCGCTGCCCGCGTCGGTCGTGGAGCGAGCCGGCAGCGGCGATCTGACGGCGCGCGGCACCGCAGACGTGGCGGCCGTCGGCACCACGCTGCGCGACGTCGGGCCCGAGCTGCTCATCAACTCCGTACAGGTCCTGTTCCTGCTGGGCGCGGTGGTCGCGCTGGATCCCCTGCTCGGCGCCTGCGGTCTGCTCGGCCTGGGGGGCCTGTGGCCGGTGCTGCGCTGGTATCTGCGCCGCGCCCGCACCGGCTACCTCGCCGAGGGTGCGGCCACCTCGGACGTCGCCGAGATCCTCGCGGCGACCGCGTCCGGCGCCCGTACGGTGGAGGCGCTGCGCCTGGAGCGGCAGCGGGTGACGGCGAGCCGGGACGCGCTGGAGGAGTCCCGGCGGACCCGCCTGCACACCCTGTTCCTGCGCACGGTGTTCTTCCCCTCGGTCGAGATCGCCTATCTCGTCCCCGTGGCGACCGTCCTGCTCGTCGGCGGGGCACTGCACGCGCGGGGCACGATCAGCCTGGGCACGGTGGTCGCGGCGGCGCTCTATCTGCAGCAGATGGTCGGCCCGCTGGACGAGATCCTGATGCGGGTCGAGCAACTCCAGAGCGGCGGCGCCTCGTTCGCCCGCGTGGAGGGCCTGGCCCGCGCGCCGCAGGCCACCGACACCGACTCCCCCACCCCCACGGACGACCGCATCGACGTGACCGGCGTGCGCTACGCCTACGACCGCGGCGGCGAGGTCCTCAGCGACGTCGACCTGACCGTACGGCCGGGGGAACGGCTGGCGGTGGTCGGCCCGTCCGGTGCCGGCAAGACGACCCTGAGCCGGCTGCTCGCCGGTGTCGACGCGCCGACCGCCGGCTCGGTGACGGTCGGCGGCGTCCCGGTCGTCGCGCTCGGCCCGGAGCAGCTGCGCCGTCAGGTCGTCCTGGTCACCCAGGAGCACCACGTCTTCCTCGGCACGGTCCGCGACAACCTCCGTATCGCCGAGCCGTCCGCCACGGACGAGGAGGTGTGGGCCGCGCTCACGGCGGTCGGCGCCGACACGTGGGTGGAGCGGCTGCCCGACGGCCTCGACACGGCGCTGGGCGACGGCGGCCACGGCACGGACGGCTCGCAGGCCCAGCAGCTGGCCCTCGCGCGCGTGGTGCTGGCCGACCCGCACACCCTGATCCTCGACGAGGCGACGGCCCTGCTCGACCCGACGACCGCCCGGCACACCGAGCGCGCCCTGGCCGCCGTACTGCAGGGCCGTACCGTCATCGCCATCGCCCACCGTCTGCACACCGCGCACGACGCGGACCGCGTGGCCGTCATGGAGAACGGCCGCCTCACCGAGCTCGGCACCCACGACGAGCTCGTCGGGGCGGACGGGGCGTATGCGGCGCTGTGGCGGTCCTGGCACGGGGAGCGGCCCGCCTCGCCCGGAACGGCGGAGGCCTGATCAGGCGATCTATGCTCGATGCCAGCACTGTCCGCTTCTCCTGGGGAAGTCCGTTGAACTTCTGGTCGCTCTACCAGCACGGCTTCGCGCGCGTGGCCGCGTGCACCGGTCACACCGTCATCGCCGACCCGCACGCCAACGCGGAAGCGGTTCTGCGGCAGGCGCGCCGGTGCGCGCAGGAGGGCGTCGCCGTCGCCGTCTTCCCCGAGCTGGGCCTGACCGGGTACTCGATCGAGGACCTGCTGCTCCAGGACGCGGTGCTCGACGAGGTGGAGCAGGCGCTCCAGTCGGTCGTGGCCGGGTCGGCGGACCTGCTTCCGGTGCTGGTCGTGGGCGCCCCGCTGCGCCACCGCCACCGGATCTACAACTGCGCGGTGATCGTGCACCGCGGCCGGATCCTCGGCGTCGCACCCAAGTCGTACCCGCCGAACTACCGGGAGTTCTACGAGCAGCGGCAGATCGCGTCCGGCGACGACGAGCGCGGCGGGACGATCCGGGTCGGTGGCGCCGAGGTGCCGTTCGGCGTGGACCTGCTCTTCGAGGCGCGGGACGTCCCCGGTCTCGTGCTGCACGCGGAGATCTGCGAGGACATGTGGGTGCCGGTGCCGCCGAGTGCGGAGGCCGCCCTGGCCGGCGCGACGGTGCTGGCCAACCTCTCGGGCAGCCCGATCACGGTCGGGCGGGCGGAGGACCGGCGGCTGCTGTGCCGCTCGGCGTCCTCGCGCTGTCTCGCGGCGTACGTGTACTCGGCGGCCGGTCTGGGTGAGTCGACCACCGACCTGTCCTGGGACGGGCAGACCATGATCTACGAGAACGGCACCCTGCTGGCGGAGACGGACCGGTTCTCGCTCGACGAGCAGTACGCGGTCGCCGACGTCGACCTCGACCTGCTGCGGCAGGAGCGGCAGCGGACGGGCACGTTCGACGACAACCGGCGCACGCACGCCGGGCGCACGGGTGACTTCCGGCGGGTGGACTTCCGGCTCGACCCGCCGACGGCGGACCTGGGCCTCAAGCGCCGGGTCGAGCGTTTCCCGTTCGTGCCGGCCGACGCCGAGCGCCTCGCCCTGGACTGCTACGAGGCGTACAACATCCAGGTGGCGGGCCTCCAGCAGCGGCTGGGCGCGATCGGCGGCCCGAAGGTGGTCATCGGGGTGTCCGGCGGGCTGGACTCCACGCACGCGCTGATCGTCGCCGCCCGGGCGATGGACCGCGCGGGCCGCCCGCGCAGCGACATCCTGGCGTTCACCCTGCCGGGCTTCGCGACCAGCGACCACACCAAGGGCAACGCCCACAAGCTGATGAACTCGCTCGGCGTCACCGCGGCCGAGCTGGACATCACGCCGACGGCGCGGCTGATGCTTCAGGAGATGGGCCACCCGTTCGCGTCCGGCGAGCCGGTGTACGACGTCACCTTCGAGAATGTGCAGGCCGGCCTGCGCACCGACTACCTGTTCCGGCTCGCCAACCAGCGCGGCGGCATCGTGCTCGGCACCGGTGACCTGTCGGAGCTGGCGCTGGGCTGGTCCACGTACGGCGTGGGCGACCAGATGAGCCACTACAACGTCAACGGCGGGGTGCCGAAGACGCTGATCCAGCATCTGATCCGCTGGGTCATCACCAGCGGCCAGTTCGACGAGGAGACCGGCCGGACGCTGGCCGCGATCCTGGACACGGAGATCAGCCCGGAGCTGGTGCCGGGCGAGGAGATGCAGTCCACCGAGTCGAAGATCGGCCCGTACGCACTGCACGACTTCACGCTCTTCCAGGTGCTGCGGTACGGCTTCAGGCCGTCGAAGATCGCCTTCCTGGCCTGGCACGCCTGGCACGACCCGGACGCCGGCGCGTGGCCGCCGGGCTTCCCCGAGGCGAAGCGGGTGGCGTACGACCTGGCGGAGATCAGGCGCTGGCTGGAGGTCTTCTGCCGTCGCTTCTTCGCGTTCGCACAGTTCAAGCGCTCGGCGATGCCGAACGGGCCGAAGGTCTCGGCCGGCGGTTCGCTGTCCCCGCGCGGCGACTGGCGGGCGCCGTCGGACGGCAACGCGGCTGCGTGGCTGCGCGATCTCGCGCGCTTCGACGATTGATGCGACTGCTCCGTTTATCGAACGTGAACTCCCGGACAACGAACGATTTCCGGCCAAGTTTCTGACGCGGTCCTGACAGAAACCGCAACCACCTGCCACTCTTCCCACGGCCGCGACACAGCAACCCCACAACACCGTCACACTGCGGTGCCCGCGGCCGAGCTCCCGCACGCGCACGTCGTTCTGCGTACCACTTGCTCTGCCCGGACGGCCCACCCGCCGGCCGGTCTCCCCTGGCCGCGTGATCCGCGGCCGCGCAGAAGGAGTCAGTGTTGAGAGACAGTTCCTCCCACAGACGCACCTCCCACACGACGCGTCACACCACGCACCGCCGCGCCGCCGCCGTCGCCCTCGTCGGCGTCTCCGCCCTGATCGCGGCGGCCGTCCAGTCGGGCGCCGCCACCGCCGCCCCGGAGAAGGCACCGTCGGCCGCGGGCAAGGTCATACCGGGCGCCGAGTCGGTCAAGCTGTCCCCCGCACAGCGCGCCGAGCTGATACGCGAGGCCAACGCCGGCAAGGCGGACACCGCGAAGGACCTGGGCCTCGGCGCCAAGGAGAAGCTGGTCGTCCGTGACGTCCTCAAGGACGGCAACGGCACGGTCCACACCCGCTACGAGCGGACGTACGACGGCCTGCCCGTCCTCGGCGGCGACCTCGTCGTCGAGACGGCGAAGTCGGGCGCGACCGAGGCCGTCGTCAAGGCGACCCGGGCCGCCATCAAGCCGGCCACCACGACCGCCGCCGTTCCCGCCGCCAAGGCGGAGAAGCAGGCACTGGCCGCCGCGAAGGCGGAGAAGGCCAAGAGCCCGGACGTCAACAAGGCGCCCCGCAAGGTGATCTGGGCCGCGAACGGCAAGCCGACCGTGGCGTACGAGACGGTCGTCGGCGGCTTCCAGCACGACGGCACCCCGCAGGAACTGCACGTCGTCACCGACGCCACCACCGGCGCGAAGCTGTACGAGTGGGAGGCCATCGAGACCGGGACCGGCAACACGGTCTACAGCGGCTCGGTCGACCTGACCACCACTCAGTCCGGGTCGACGTACAACCTCACGGACGGCGCGCGCGGCGGGCACAAGACGTACAACCTCAACCGCGGCACCTCCGGCACCGGCACCCTGTTCTCCGGTCCCGACGACGTCTGGGGCAACGGCAGCCCGTCCAACCTGGAGTCGGCCGGCGCTGACGCGCACTACGGTGCCGCGCTGACCTGGGACTACTACAAGAACGTGCACGGGCGCAGCGGCATCCGCGGCGACGGTGTGGGCGCGTACTCCCGGGTCCACTACGGCAACAACTACGTCAACGCGTTCTGGTCCGACAGCTGCTTCTGCATGACGTACGGCGACGGCTCGGGCAACGCCAACCCGCTGACGTCGATCGACGTGGCCGCGCACGAGATGACCCACGGGCTCACCTCGAACACGGCCGGCCTCATCTACAGCGGCGAGTCCGGCGGCCTGAACGAGGCCACCTCCGACATCTTCGGTTCGACCGTCGAGTTCTTCGCCAACAACTCCTCCGACGTGGGTGACTACCTCATCGGCGAGGAGATCAACATCAACGGCGACGGCACCCCGCTGCGCTACATGGACAAGCCGAGCAAGGACGGCGCGTCCAAGGACAGCTGGTACTCGGGCATCGGCTCGATCGACGTGCACTACTCGTCGGGCCCCGCCAACCACTTCTTCTACCTGCTGAGCGAGGGCAGCGGCACCAAGACCATCAACGGTGTCACGTACAACTCGGCCACGTCGGACGGCCTTCCGGTCACCGGCATCGGCCGGGACAAGGCGGAGAAGATCTGGTTCCGCGCGCTCACCACGAAGTTCACGTCCACGACCAACTACGCGGGCGCCCGCACCGGCACCCTCGCGGCCACCGGTGAGCTCTACGGCACCGACGGCGCCGAGTACAAGGCGGTCCAGGACGCGTGGGCGGGCATCAACGTCGGCTCCCGCCCCGGTGGTGGCGGCGGCACGTCCTTCGAGAGCGGAACCGACGTGGCGATCCCGGACCGCGGCGCGGCGGTCACGTCACCGATCACCGTCTCCGGGCGGACCGGCAACGCCCCGTCCAACCTCCAGGTCGCCGTGGACATCGTCCACACCTACATCGGTGACCTCAAGGTGGATCTGGTCGCCCCCGACGGCACGGCGTACGCGCTGAAGGGCTACGGCACCGGCGGCAGCGCGGACAACCTCAACGCCACGTACACCGTGAACGCGTCCTCCGAGGTCGCCAACGGCGTCTGGCAGTTGCGTGTCCAGGACAACGCGGCCATCGACACCGGTTACATCAACAGCTGGAAGCTCACCTTCCCGTAGGCCCGTTGACGGCCTGCCCAGGACAGGGCGTCGTCTCGGTGGGTTCAACTCCCGCCGGGACGGCGCCCGTTCACGTTTCTGAAACATTCACCCAACAGTCAAAACTTGGCCAACATCACCGATCACTCCTGACATGTACGCGCCCGAGGTGTCACGCTTCCCCCACCCGCCGCACCAGCACCAATGCACCTCCCCCACAAAAGGAGCTCGTGTGACCCCCCTCTACGCGCGTCGCAAGCGCACGACCCTGGCCATCGCCACCACCGTGGCCGCCGGGGCCCTCCTCACCACCGCGCTGACCACCGGTGGTTCGGCCGCAGCGGCCCCCGCGGGGACCGGCGCCAAGGCCGCCCCGCTCGCCGTACCGGTCGCGCTCGCCCCCGCGGCCCGCACCACCCTCATCAAGGACCAGCAGGCCGAGGCGGCCGACACCGCCGACGAGATAGGCCTCGGCGCCCAGGAGAAGCTGGTCGTCAAGGACGTCGTCAAGGACGCCGACGGCTCGGTCCACACCCGCTACGAGCGCACCTACGCGGGCCTGCCGGTCCTCGGCGGCGACCTGGTCGTCCACGAGTCGGCGTCCGGCGCGAGAAAGGGCGTGACCAAGGCGACGAAGGCCACCATCAAGGTCGCCTCGCTCAAGCCGGCGGTCACCGCGGACAAGGCCGAGAGCCAGGCCGTGAAGCTGGCCGAGGCGGCCGGCTCGGAGAAGACCGCGGCCGACCAGGCGCCCCGCAAGGTGATCTGGGCCGCGAACGGCAAGCCGACCCTCGCCTACGAGACGGTCGTCGGCGGCCTCCAGCACGACGGCACCCCGAACGAGCTGCACGTCATCACCGACGCCGCCACCGGCAAGAAGCTGTTCGAGTACCAGGGCATCGAGACCGGCAGCGGCAAGAGCCTGTACTCGGGCACGGTCACGCTCGGCACGACCAAGTCGGGCTCGACGTACCAGCTCTACGACACCACGCGCGGCGGCCACAAGACGTACAACAAGGCCCGCAGCACCAGTTCCTCCGCCGGAACGCTGTTCACCGACGCGGACGACACGTGGGGCACCGGCACGGCCTCCAGCTCCTCCACCGACCAGACCGCCGCCGTCGACGCGGCCTACGGCGCGCAGGAGACCTGGGACTTCTACAAGGAGACCTTCGGCCGCAGCGGCATCAAGAACGACGGCAAGGCCGCATACTCGCGCGTCCACTACGGCAACGCGTACGTCAACGCGTTCTGGGACGACAGCTGCTTCTGCATGACGTACGGCGACGGCGAGGGCAACACCAACCCGCTGACGTCGCTGGACGTGGCCGGCCACGAGATGACCCACGGCGTCACCTCCAACACCGCGGGCCTGAACTACAGCGGCGAGTCGGGCGGTCTGAACGAGGCCACCTCCGACATCTTCGGCACGGCGGTCGAGTTCTTCGCCAACAACTCCGCCGACGTCGGTGACTACCTCATCGGCGAGGAGATCGACATCAACGGCGACGGCACCCCGCTGCGCTACATGGACAAGCCGAGCAAGGACGGCGCGTCCAAGGACAGCTGGTCGTCCTCGCTGGGCGGCCTGGACGTGCACTACTCCTCGGGCCCCGCGAACCACTTCTTCTACCTCCTGTCGGAGGGCAGCGGCGCGAAGACGATCAACGGGGTGAGCTACAACTCCCCGACGTCCAACGGCTCGACGGTCACGGGCATCGGCCGCGCCAAGGCCGCCGCGATCTGGTACAAGGCCCTGACCGAGTACATGACGTCGACGACGAACTACAAGGCCGCCCGCACGGCGACCCTGAGCGCGGCGTCCGCCCTGTACGGCTCCACCAGCACGGAGTACAAGACGGTGGCGGCCGCCTGGTCGGCCATCAACGTCAGCTGACGCACACGTGGTTGCGGGGGCGGCACCCGGGAGGAAGGCATCCCCGGGTGCCGCCCTACGCTTGGGCCCATGTCCTTCACGTACGACGACGTCGGCGCGACCCGGAAGAACGGCTTCTGCCCGCCCGGCTTCCACCCCCTGCACGTGCGCACCCGCATAGGCGAGGGCGAGGAGGTCTTCCGCCGAGCCTCCGAAGCGGTCATGACCTGGGAGATGCACCGCTCGATGGGCGTCGGCATAGAAGCGTCGGCCGACCGCGCTGCTCCCGAGGTCGACGTGACGGTCACCCTGGCCGGGCTGATCAAGGCACCGTGCCGGGTGGTCTGGACGGCGGAGGAGTACCGCCGGGTGGGCTGGGCCTACGGCACGCTTTCCGGTCATCCCGAATGCGGCGAGGAGGCCTTCCTCGTGGACCGCACCGGGGACGGGACGGTGTGGCTGACCGTGCAGGCCTTCAGCCGCGCGGCCAAGTGGTACGCCCGGGCGGGGGGACCTGCGACGCGAGGGTTGCAGCACGCGTACGCGCGACGGTGCGGCAATGTGCTGCGGCAGCTGTGCGAGGCCGAGGGGGACTGAGGGACACCGCAGCCCCCCTCGACGACGTCACCGCAGCAGGACCCCCGCCCCCTCCCCCACATCCTCGGAAGGCACCGCCACCAACCCCAGCTCCGCACTCGACGCCAGCAGCCGATGCGCCGGCAGGATCCGGACGGTGTAGCCGTACGGCCCCGTCCGGTCCAGGGACAGCGGGCCCTCGTACACCCAGCGGCCCTCCGGGTCCGGGCTCCCCGTCGGCTTCAGCGGGACGGTCGAGGCGTCCGCGATGCGGTCCTGCGAGTCGACGCGGCCCGAGACGGCCTGCACCTCGACGTCCTCCGGCCCGAGGTCGCCGAGGCCGACGCGGACCCGGAGGCTGAGCGTCGAGCCGAGTTCCGCGGTGGGGGTCGCCGCCGACGTCTCCACGTGGTCGACCGTGACGCCGTGCCAGGCCGCACGCACCCGCGCCTTCCAGCCCGCGAGCTCACGCGCCGCGTCCTGCGTCATCGCGCGGTGGGCGTGCGCGGCCGGGGTGTAGAGGCGCTCCACGTACTCGCGGACCATCCTGCCGGCCAGGACCTTCGGGCCGAGCAGGGTCAGGGTCTGGCGGACCATCTCGATCCAGCGGTCCGGCAGGCCGCCCCGGCCCTGGTCGTAGAAGCGCGGGGTCACCCGCTGCTCCAGCAGGTCGTACAGCGCCGCCGCCTCTATGTCGTCCCGGTGGTCCGGGTCCGTGCCGGTGCCGTCCGCCGTGGGGACGGCCCAGCCGAAGTCGGGCTGGAACCACTCGTCCCACCAGCCGTCCAGGACGGAGAGGTTGAGGCAGCCATTCAGTGCCGCCTTCATGCCGGAGGTGCCGCAGGCCTCCAGGGGGCGCAGCGGGTTGTTGAGCCAGATGTCGCAGCCCGGGTAGAGCTTCTGGGCCATCGCCATGCCGTAGTCCGGGAGGAAGACGATCCGATGCCTGACCCGCGGGTCGTCGGCGAACCTCACCAGCTCCTGGACCAGGCGCTTGCCGCCGTCGTCCGCCGGGTGTGCCTTGCCCGCCACCACGATCTGGATGGGCCGCTCCGGGTGCAGCAGCAGGTCCATCAGCCGGTCGCGGTCCCTCAGCATCAGCGTCAGCCGCTTGTACGACGGGACCCGCCGCGCGAATCCGATCGTCAGGACGTCGGGGTCGAGTACGCCGTCGATCCAGCCAAGCTCTGCGGTCCCGGCGCCGCGTTGCCGCCAGGAGGTGCGCAGGCGGTCCCGTACCTCCGTCACCAGCTGCTCACGCAGGTTGCGGCGCAGCTCCCAGACCTCCTGGTCGGGGATCTCCGCGACCGCGTCCCAGCGGTCCGAGCCGCCGACGGTCATGGCGTCCTCGGTGCGCTGGGCGCCGATCTGGCGGGCGCCGAGGCGGAAGACCTCGGGGGCGACCCAGGTCGGGGCATGGACGCCGTTGGTCACGGAGGTGATCGGCACCTCGTCGGGGTCGAAGCCCGGCCACAGGCCCGAGAACATCTCCCGGCTGACATTGCCGTGCAGCAGCGAGACGCCGTTCGCGCGCTGGCCCAGGCGCAGGCCCATCACCGCCATGTTGAACAGATTGGGCTCGCCGCCCGGGTAGGTCTCCATACCGAGCTGGAGGATCCGCCCGACCTCGATGCCCGGGAGCTCGGCGTCGGGACCGAAGTGGTGGGCGACCAGCTCACGGTCGAAGCGGTCGATGCCGGCCGGGACCGGCGTGTGGGTGGTGAAGACCGTGCCGGCGCGCACGGCTTCCAGCGCAGGGTCGAAGTCCATGCCCGCGGCGCAGAGTTCGGCGATGCGTTCCAGGCCGAGGAAGCCGGCGTGCCCCTCGTTGGTGTGGAAGACCTCGGGTTCGGGGTGGCCGGTCAGACGGCAGTACGTCCGGACCGCCCGCACTCCCCCTATGCCCAGCAGCATCTCCTGCAGCAGCCGGTGCTCGCTGCCGCCGCCGTAGAGCCGGTCGGTCACGCCGCGTTCGCCGAGGTCGTTCTCCTCGACGTCCGAGTCGAGCATCAGCAGCGGGACGCGGCCGACCTGGGCGAGCCAGACGCGGGCGTGCAGCTGCCTGCCGCCGGGCAGGGTGATGGAGACCTGGGCGGGCGTGCCGTCGGGTTCCTTCAGGAGCGCGACCGGCAGCTCGTTGGGGTCCAGGACCGGGTAGTGCTCCTGCTGCCAGCCGTCGCGGGAGAGGGTCTGCCGGAAGTAGCCGTGCCGGTACAGCAGGCCGACCCCGATGAGGGGTACGCCGAGGTCGCTGGCCGCCTTGAGGTGGTCGCCGGCGAGGATGCCGAGGCCGCCGGAGTACTGGGGCAGGGCGGCCGTGATGCCGAACTCGGGTGAGAAGTAGGCGACGGCGGTGGGCAGTTCGGCGGACTGCTCCTGGTACCAGCGCTCGCCCGTGACGTAGTCGTTCAGGTCACCGGCGACCGCGGCCAGCCGGGCCAGGAAGCGGCTGTCCTCGGTCAGCTCCGCGAGCCGCCCGGGGGACACGCTGCCCAGCAGCCGTACGGGGTCGTTGCCCGAGGCGGCCCAGCACTCGGGGTCGACGGACTGGAAGAGATCGCGGGTCTCCGCATGCCAGGACCAGCGCAGGTTGCGCGCCAGATCGCTCAGGGGCCGGAGGGGTTCGGGGAGCACTGGACGGACGGTGAATCGACGGATCGCCTTCACATTCCACCTCGGGCAGCGCGTGGCAGGGGACACACGGCGGTGTGGGTCCCGTCATCGCCACCGACAGTATCGGTATGCGGGGGTTCGCAACCACCGTGCGTTTTGTGAGTGTCAAGCGCGAGGACCAGAGCACGTCCGTCCGGAAAACGCCGCAACCCTTTGCGGATCCCCCATGCCCGGTATGGCCGATTCCGCCCCCGTAGGCCTCCTTGTGGCGACTTCTCACACCACGAGAGGCTGACTGGTGGCGCACCGGCCCGAGCGGGGTGCACCCCGTGTTCCAGGGCCGTATTGCGCCGAGTTGAGGAGGGGAACTCACACCATGGCACGGACGCGCACACGGCGTCTGCGCCGGGCCGGTGGTCTGACCGCGGTGACCTGTGTCGTCGCACTTTCGGCCACCACCATGCCCGCGCACGCCGCACCGGAGGGACAGATACTCGGCGCCGGGGACCCCGGCTCCGTCAGTGGCAGTTACCTGGTGACGCTCAAGGGGGGAACGAAAGCACCGTCGGCGGCCGGAAAGAGCCTCGCCGAGAAGTACGGGGCGATAATAAGCCATACCTACGGCACGGTCCTCAACGGCTACGCCGTCCGGGCCGACGAGAGACAGGCCAGGCGGCTCGCGGCGGACTCCCGGGTCGCGTCGGTCGTCCAGGACACCCGGGTGACCCTGGAGCACACCCAGAAGAACCCGCCGTCCTGGGGGCTGGACCGCATAGACCAGCGGAACCTGCCGCTGGACAGGAGCTACACCTGGCCGGAGTCGGCGGGCGGCAAAGTGACGGTGTACGTGATCGACACCGGCATCCGCGTCTCGCACAAGGAGTTCGGCGGCCGCGCGAGCCACGGATGGGACTTCGTCGACGACGACCGGACCGCGGGCGACGGCAACGGCCACGGCACCCACGTCGCCGGCACCATCGCGGGCAAGCAGTACGGCGTCGCGAAGAAGGCCAAGGTCGTCTCCGTGCGGGTCCTCGACAACGCCGGCGGCGGCAGCACGGCCGACGTCATCGCCGGTATCGACTGGGTGACCAGGCACGCCAGGAAGCCGGCCGTCGCCAACGTCAGCCTCGGCGGCGCCCGCAACACGCAACTGGACGCCGCCGTACGCAACTCCATCGCGTCCGGCGTCACCTACACGGTCGCGGCCGGCAACGACGGACTGCCGGCCGGCCTGTACTCCCCCGCGTCCGTGCGGGAGGCCATCACCGTGGGCGCCACCGACAGAAAGGACGCGCGGGCGAGCTTCTCCAACTTCGGTTCGGCTCTGGACGTATTCGCGCCGGGCGCCTCCATCACTTCCGCGTCATACGCAAATGACACCGGCAAGGCGACCTACTCCGGTACGTCGATGGCGGCGCCGCACACGGCGGGGGTGGCCGCGCTCTATCTGGCCGACCATCCCAAGGCGAAACCCGCACAGGTGTCCAAGGCGCTGGTGGGACAGGCTGCCACCGGCAAGGTCTCCGGGCGGGGGCTCGGCTCGCCGAACAAACTCCTGCAGGTACCGGGCTCATAGCGGCCTCTTCACGCCGAATTACCGGCACCGGCCCCGTTCTTGAGGAACGGGGCCGGTCTTGTGTGTAGACATACGCGTGAGTAGTTAACAAAGTGCCGGATTGCGTACCCGAATAGGGTGGGAAGGCTCCAGCGGTAACCCCACCCGTGCGCCCCCGGGCGCGCGCCGGAACGAACCACGCAGGACCCACCTCCCCACAGCCATCCGCCCACCCAAGATGACGCGGACAGGAGCGGTCATGCCCGCCATGCACCACCAGTCGTCCTCACCCCCGACGTCGCGCACCGAAGCACCCCCAGCCCCCCGCACCGTCACCGCCGACCCCGGACCACCGGCTCCGGAGCGACCCTCCGCGAACGATCCGGCGCGTGGTGTCGGGCGCATACCCGTACTCGACGTCCGCCCGGTCGTCCAGCACGGGCGCAGGCCCGCGAAGGCCGTCACCGGCGAGACCTTCGAGATCTCGGCGACCCTGTTCCGCGAGGGACATGACGCCGTCGCCGCCAATGCCGTACTCACCGACCCGGACGGCCGCCCCGGCCCCTGGACGCCGATGCGCGAACTCGCCCCGGGCACCGACCGCTGGGGCGCCATGGTCACCGCCGGTGAGCCGGGCCACTGGACCTACCGGGTCGAGGCCTGGGGCGATCCGGTGGCCACCTGGCGGCACCAAGCCCAGATCAAGATCCCGGCCGGGATGGACACGGAACTGGTTCTGGAGGAGGGCGCGCGGCTGTACGAACGTGCGGCCGCCGAGATCCCCGAGAGCGAGGGGCGGTCGGTGATCCTCGCGGCCGTCGAGGCGCTGCGGGACGAGAACCGTCCGGCCGCCTGGCGGCTGGCGGCCGCGTTGACGCCCGAGGTGGACGGGGTGTTGGGGCGGTATCCGTTGCGGGACCTGGTCACCGCCTCGGACCCGCTGCCGTTGCTGGTGGAGCGGGAGCGGGCCCTGTTCGGTTCCTGGTACGAGTTCTTCCCCCGTTCCGAGGGCAC
>NZ_JBSGVW010000019.1:0-158616 GCF_053608645.1 Streptomyces sp. NPDC055013 | reverse complement strand
TATAAGAGACAGCCGGGAAGGCGGGCGCGGCCGCGGGGGTCTGAGCACCCCGGCTGGCAGGAACGTTCAGCCATCGGGTGGGGGCGGGCGGACCGCTCAGCAGGTCAGGCGCGCCTCCGCCCAGTCGCCGTGGTCCGAGGTGACGCCGTCCCCGCCGTCGGTGACGACGAGCCGGACCACCTGGGCGCCGGTCACATCGGCCGTGAGCGACTGGGCCGGCATCGCGTTGGTGAGGACGCCGGTCGAGGCGGCCCGGGTGTCGTCCGCCCAGATCTCGAAGGCGACGGTGCCGTCGGCGGCCTCCTCGTCGTCCATGCCGACCTGCGCGGTGACCGTCTCGCAGGCTCCGCCGCCGTAGTACTCGACGGTGCTGTCGGCGTGGACTCCGAGCCCCGTGCCGTACGCCACCCCGCCGATCGTGATCGGATTCCCGTCGCCGGCGTCGCTCTCGCCGTTGCTGGTGTTGCGCTCGACCGGGCCCCACCCGTTGGTGGCCGAGAGCCACGGAAGGTCACCGAGCCCGGACGTCCCCGAAGGCGGCGCCACCACCACGGTCGCCGTCAGCGGCAGCGCGCTGTCGACGCGGACACCGGAGGAGGACCGGTAACTCGCCCTGAGAGTGAGGCCGTACGAACCCGGCGGCGTCCCCTGCGGTGCGGTGACGGCCCACCTGGTCCGCAGGGAGCGGCCCGTGGAGAGCGCGGGCGAGGTGGTGGGTGACGTCGCCTTGACGGACCACCCCTCGGGGCCGGTCAGCGAGACGGACACGCGCTTGGCCGTCGTACGCCCGAGGTCGGTGACCGTCGACGTGAGGCCTGCCTGCTTGCCCGCCTCGACCAGCGGGCTGCCGTCCAGGCCGAGTTCGACGGCGGGCGGGTGCTGGACCGACCTGGGATCGGCGGCGACGCGCAGCAGGACGGTGCCGTGCGCCGGGACGGTCGCGGAGATCGTGCCGGCGGTGTTGTGGCTCCGGTGCTGCCACAGGTCGCGCAGGGCGTAGGCGTCGGCGGGGGGCAGGCCGACCGCGTCGGCGGTCGTGGTGATGCGCTGGGCGGTGCCGGACTCGTTGAAGAGGGCCACCGCGCGGCTGCCGTCCCGCATCTCCTTGGCGACGACCCAGCGCCCGCCCTGCGAGGAGATCACCGTGCCCTGCTTGCCCAGGGGGTCCTGGTCGACCGCGATGACCTCGCGGTTGCCGAGGATCTCGAAGGTCTCCTCGGTGGCCGAGCGGAGGTCGGAGCCGATGAGGAGCGGCGCGGCCATGATCGCCCACATCGAGAAGTGCGAGCGGTACTCGGTGTCCGTCATGCCGCCGTTGCCGACCTCCAGCATGTCGGGGTCGTTCCAGTGGCCGGGCCCGGCGTGCGGTGCGAGCGGCAGGTTCTGCTTGAGGATCGACAGCATCGAGCCCCAGTTGTCGCTGATGTCGCCGGTCGTGCGCCACAGCTGGCCGACGTCGCCCGCCCACTCCCAGGGCTTGTTCTCGCCCCACTCGCAGATGCTGTGGACGATGGGACGACCCGTGGCCAGGAGCGCGTCGCGCATGGTCGTGTAGCGCAGCCTTGCGTCCACACCCTGGTTGTTGCAGTTGTCGTACTTGAGGTAGTCCACGCCCCAGTCCGCGAACTGCTGGGCGTCGCTGTACTCATGGCCGAGCGAGCCCGGGAAGCCGGCGGTGTTGCAGGTCTTCGTGCCCGCGCTCGTGTAGATGCCGAACTTCAGGCCCTTGGAGTGGACGTAGTCGGCGACCGCCTTGATGCCGTTCGGGAAGCGGACCGGGTCGGGTACGAGCTTTCCGTTCGCGTCCCTGGACGGCAGGGCCCAGCAGTCGTCGAGGTTGACGTACTCGTATCCGGCGTCCTTGAGGCCCTTCTCGACGAAGATGTCCGCGATCCCCTTGACCATGGACTCGTCGAACTCGGCACGGCAGTGCGTGGAGTTCCAGTTGTTGAAGCCCATGGGCGGGGTGAGGGCGAGGCGCTCCGCCGGGGCGGGAGCCGTGGGGGCCGCGGCGGCGGGGGCGGCGAGTCCCGCCGCGCAGAGCACGCCTGCGGCGAGTGCTCCGACCACTCTTGCGCGGGTTGTGCGGGTGTGAAGGTTACGCACCGTTACGTTCCTCCGTACCTGCGAAGACGGGTGACGGCATGTACGCGTCATAGTGCGTTCACGGTAGAACCTGTCGGAGTGTGTTGGAAGTCGTCGGAGGCCGGAATGGCGAGCCGAGAGGGTTTTTTGAACATGTTCAATGTTCTGGGGTAAGGTCGTTCCCAACGAGAGGGGGAGCCATGAAGATAGTGATTCCCGGGGGAACCGGGCAGGTGGGCGCGGTTCTGAACCGTGTGCTGAGCAGCGCGGGCCACGAGGTCGTCGTGCTGACGAGGCGGCCCACGCGCGACGGCGAGGTGCACTGGGACGGGGAGACTCTGGGGCCCTGGGCCACGGAGATCGACGGCAGCGACGTCGTGATCAACCTGGCGGGGCGCAGCGTCAGCTGCCGCTACACCGCGCCCAATTTGCAGGCCATGATGGATTCGCGGGTGCACTCCACCCAGATCGTCGGCGAGGCGATCGCGAGCGCGGCCCGGCCGCCGCGGGTCTGGCTGCAGATGAGCACGGCCACCATCTACGCCCACCGCTTCGACGCGCCCAACGACGAGGCGACGGGCATCATCGGCGGCAGCGAGCCCGATGTGCCGGACTACTGGTCCTACAGCATCGACATCGCCAGGTCCTGGGAGCGGGCGCAGGAAGAGGCCGACACGCCGCACACCCGGAAGGTCGCCCTGCGGTCCGCCATGGTGATGAGCCCCGATCGCGGCGGCGTCCTCGACATGCTGCTGCGCCTCGCGCGGCTGGGCCTCGGCGGCCCCGTCGCGGGCGGCGGCCAGTACATCTCCTGGATCCACGACCGCGACTTCGTCCGCGCGGTCGAGTTCCTGATCGAGCGGGACGAGGTCGTCGGGCCGGTGAACATCGCCGCCCCCGAGCCCCTGCCGCAACGCACGTTCATGCGGGACCTCCGCACCGCCTCGCGCGTCCCCGTGGGCCTGCCCGCGACGAGGTGGATGGCGGAGATCGGCGCGTTCGCCCTGCGCTCGGACACCGAGCTGCTGCTCAAGAGCCGCCGTGTCGTCCCTGGCCGGCTGCTCGACGAGGGGTTCGCCTTCGAGTACGCCCGCTGGCCGGAGGCGGCCGACGACCTCGTACGTCGTGTACGGCAGCGCAGGCTCCACGGGGGCCGGACCGGGGCCGGAGTTCCGTCACTGACCTGATCGCCCGAAGGGCGAGCGTGACTCCCGGCCCGTTCAGCAGTTGAACCCACCATGAAGAAGCGCAGCATGCTCGCCATCGCCTCCCTGGCCACCGGATTCGTCGTCGCGGCGGTCACTCCGTCCCACGCCGCCGAAACCCCCGCCACCGGTGGTACCCCCGCCACCGGGCTGCCGGACGCCGGGATCCCTGTCAGCGGCGCTCAGACGAAGGTCGCCGGCGTGAATGTGAACGACGCCCTGGACACGGTCGGCCGGGCCATCAACCGGGAGACGGACAGGGCCGTGAACGACGCTCCGCACAAGAAGACCAAGAACGGCAAGAAGGGCTGACGAGCCCACCGGTACGACCGCACGGCGCCGGAGCCCCCGAATCCGAGGGGACTCCGGCGCCGTTGCCATGCGCTCTCTACGGGAGCTGGTTTCCGTGGCAGGGTGGAGCGGGCAAGCCACAGGGGGCCAACAGAAGAGGGGGAAACGTGATCGTTTGGATCAACGGTGCGTTCGGTGCGGGGAAGACCACCACCGCACGGGAACTGATCGAGCTGATCCCGAACAGCACGCTCTTCGACCCCGAGGTCATCGGCGGAGCGCTCGGTCACCTGCTTCCGCCCAAACACCTCACCGAGGTCGGTGACTTCCAGGACCTGCCGATCTGGCGACGTCTCGTGATCGACACGGCGGCCGCGCTGCTCGCCGAGCTCGGCGGGACCCTCGTCATTCCGATGACGCTGCTGCGCCAGGAGTACCGCGACGAGATCTTCGGTGGCCTCGCCGCCCGGCGCATCACCGTCCAGCATGTGCTCCTCACCCCGGCGGAAACGATCCTGCGGGAGCGAATAGCCGGGCGGGAGGTTCCGTCCGACCTGCCCGACGGCGAGATGCGGGTCCGGCAGTGGTCGTACGACCGCATAGAGCCGTATCGCGCCGCGCTCGCTTCCTGGCTCACCGCCGACGCCTATCTCGTCGACAACGGCGGCCTGACCCCGTACGAGACCGCTGCGCGTATCGCCGAGGCCGTCGGCAGCGGTTCGGTCCCCGTCTGCGACATCGTGCAGACGCCCGAGCCCACCGCCGAGACCCTCGCCTCGGGCGTCCTGCTCTTCGACGAGGAGGACCGCGTGCTGCTCGTCGACCCCACCTACAAGGCCGGCTGGGAGTTCCCCGGTGGTGTCGTCGAACCCGGCGAGGCGCCCGCGCGCGCGGGCATCCGCGAGGTCGCCGAGGAGACGGGGATACGGCTGGACGACGTACCGAGCCTGCTCGTGGTCGACTGGGAGCGGCCCTCGCCCCCCGGATACGGAGGGCTGCGCCTCCTGTTCGACGGCGGCCGGCTCGACTCGGCGGAGGCCGAACAGCTCCTGCTGCCCGGGCCCGAACTGCGCGACTGGCGCTTCGTCACCGAGGCGGAGGCCGCCGATCTGCTGCCGCCGGTGCGGTACGAGCGGCTGCGCTGGGCGCTGCGGGCGCGGGAACGCGGGGCGGCGCTCTACCTGGAGGCGGGCATACCGGCGCCTTCCTGAGAGAGCTCCAGTGCTTCGTACGGGTACGGCGTCAGTCTGCTCTCGTTCTGGAGCCGCCGGGCGAAGTCACCCATCACGACGGCGAGCGGCGCGTACCGCTCGATGATGCCGGCGGCGACCCGCGGGATCCCCTGGGGCCTGAGTCCCTCGGAGCAGGCACGCACGAAGGTCTCGCGGTCGTCCCGGTCATGGCCGTACAGGGCGGTCGCGAGCCAATTCACGAAGTGGCAGGCGGTGTAGACGCTGTCGTAGTGCCGGTGCCGCTCGAAGAAGTCGCGCTCCTGCGGGGTGAGGCGGAAGCGGGCGGAGAGAGCGAGGCCGTAGTCGGCGAGGTAGAGCCGGCGCCCGTCGGTGAGGATGTTCCGGAAGTGGGCGTCGAAGTGCAGCAGCCAGCCCTCGCGGAGGAAGTCGGTGGTGGCCGTGAGCTCCCGTTCCACGAAGGCGCATGCGGTATCGGCCTCGTCCGTGCGAAGCCGGGCGTCCAGCCAGTCGTGCAGGGTGTGCGGGATGTACTCCAGGAACAGCGCCAGGCTCGCGGTCGCCGTCCGTAGTCCCTCGATGCGCTCGCGCGCCTGCGGGCAGCCGCCCCAGTAGGCGACGGCCCGCTCCACGTCGGCCAGTTCGGCGGGGAGGGGCTGCGGCGGCTGCGGCAGGATCCGCCAGTGGTGGGTCAGCGGGAAGCCCCTGAACCGGTCGGCCAGCACCCAGTTCGTGGTCATCGTGTGCACGGCGAGTTCGCGCCAGGCGCCGAAGCCCGGACTGCCGATGCCGTAGTGGAAGTAGGCCGGCAGGTCCAGGACGTTTGCCGTGGAGCGGGCGTTCTGCGGCCGCAACTCGACGTCGGTGAGCGGGACTCGCTTCACGAACACGTGTCTGCCGCCGACCTCGATCAGCGTCGACCGTCCGCCGATCCCCGTGCCGAGCGGCATCCCCTCCGCCACGAGGTCCGCGAGCTCGTGGTCGGAGAGGAGCGCCAGGGACGTGCCGATGTCGGTGTGGGCGGTGAGGCGCGCGGAGCGGGTCATGACCCCATCCTCACCGCAAGTGCCTCAGCTCGCCGCGTAGTTGCGCAGGAACAGTGCCTCGGCGACCGACAGGCGCTCCAGCTCCTGCGGGGACACGCTCTCGTTCACGGCGTGGATCTGGGCCTCCGGCTCGCTCAGGCCGATGAGGAGGATCTCCGCGTGCGGGTAGAGGGAGGCGAGGGTGTTGCACAGCGGGATCGAGCCGCCCTGACCGGCGTACTGCATCTCCTGGTCCGGGTACGCGACCGCCATCGCGTCCGCCATGGCCTGGTACGCAGGGCTGCTCGTGTCGGCGCGGAACGCCTGGCCCTGGCCCATCTGCTCGGTGCGCACCCGGGCACCCCACGGGGTGTGCGTCTCCAGGTGGGCCTGGAGCAGCTTGGTCGCGTCGGCGGCGTCGACGCCCGGCGGCACCCGCAGGCTGATCAGTGCCCGGGCGCTCGCCTGCACGGACGGGGTGGCGCCGACGACCGGCGGGCAGTCGATGCCCAGGACGGTGACGGCGGGGCGTGACCAGATACGGTCGGCGACCGTGCCGGAGCCGATCAGCTCGACGCCGTCGAGGACCTTGGCGTCCTTGCGGAACTGCGCCTCGTCGTACTGCAGCCCCTGCCACGCCGATTCGTCGGTCAGCCCGTCCACCGTCGTCGAACCGTCCTCGGCGCGCAGCGAGTCCAGGACGCGGACCAGCGCGCCGAGCGCGTCCGGAGCGGCCCCGCCGAACTGGCCGGAGTGCAGGTTGCCTTCGAGTGTGTCGATCTGCACGCGCATGAGGGTCATGCCGCGCAGCGTCGAGGTGACCGTCGGCAGGCCGACGCGGAAGTTGCCCGCGTCGCCGATCACGATGGTGTCGGCCGCCAGCAGGTCCGGGTGCGCCTCGGCGTACCGCTCCAGACCGCCCGTGCCCATCTCCTCCGAGCCCTCGGCGATCACCTTCACGTGCACCGGCACGCCACCGTCGGCCTTGAGTGCGCGCAGCGCCAGCAGGTGCATGATCAGGCCGCCCTTGCAGTCGGCGGCGCCGCGCCCGTACCAGCGGCCGTCGCGCTCGGCCAGCTCGAAGGGCGGGGTGTGCCAGGCGGCCTCGTCCAGCGGGGGCTGCACGTCGTAGTGGGCGTACAGCAGGACCGTCTTCGCGCCCGCGGGGCCGGGCAGGTAGCCGTACACCGACTGCGTGCCGTCGGGGGTGTCCAGCAGGGCCACGTCCTCGAAGCCCTCCGCGCGCAGGGCGTCGGCGACCCAGCGGGCGGCGCCCTCGCTCTCGCTCCGCGGGAACTGGTCGAAGTCCGCCACCGACTTGAATGCCACCAGTTCGGTGAGCTCCGCCTTCGCCCTTGGCATCAGCGAGGCGACGGTCTCGGCGACCGGATTCGACGACATGGGCACGCTCCTTGTGGGTGCGACGTTGTACCAGTGAGTGCTGTGATCCTCCCACAGCGGCCTGCGACGATGCCCGCCGTAGGATGCGGGGGACAGCAGGCGTAGGCGGCTTGATCGGGAGCAGTAGACCATCGTGAGCAGCGAGAACTCTTCGGCGGACGACGTGCAGCAGGTGTGGGACGTCGTCGTGGTGGGCGCGGGACCCGCAGGAGCTTCGGCCGCGTATGCGGCGGCCGTCGCCGGGCGGAGCGTGCTGGTGCTGGAGAAAGCGGAGCTGCCGCGCTACAAGACATGCGGCGGCGGCATCATCGGTCCCTCGCGCGACTCGCTCCCACCCGGCTTCGAGCTGCCCTTCCGCGACCGGGTGCACGCGGTCACGTTCTCCAACAACGGCCGCTTCACCCGCACCCGCCGCTCCAAGCACATGCTGTTCGGGCTGATCAACCGGCCCGAGTTCGACCAGCAACTGGTCGAGCACGCCCAGAAGGCGGGTGCCGAGCTGCGCACGGGCGTGACCGTGCAGCGCGTCGAGCAGCACGGCTCGGCGGTGCCGGACCGGCGCAGCGTCGCCGTGGTCCTGCAGGGCGGTGAGACGCTGCTGGCGCGGGCCGTCGTCGGCGCGGACGGCAGCGCCAGCCGGATAGGAGCCCACGTCGGGGTGAAGCTCGACCAGGTGGACCTCGGCCTGGAGGTGGAGATCCCGGTGCCGGAGACGGTCGCCGAGGACTGGCAGGGGCGGGTGCTCATCGACTGGGGGCCGATTCCCGGCAGTTACGGCTGGGTGTTCCCCAAGGGCGACACGCTCACGGTCGGGGTGATCTCGGCGCGCGGTGAAGGCGCCGCGACCAAGCGGTACTTGGAGGAGTTCATCGGGCGGCTCGGGCTCGCCGGGTTCGAACCGAGCATCTCCTCCGGCCACTTGACGCGCTGCCGCGCCGACGACTCGCCGCTGTCGCGCGGGCGGGTGCTGGTGTGCGGTGACGCGGCGGGCCTGCTGGAGCCGTGGACACGCGAGGGCATCTCGTTCGCGCTGCGGTCGGGGCGGCTCGCGGGGGAGTGGGCGGTGCGGATCGCCGAGGCGCACGACGCCGTGGACACCCGGCGCCAGGCTCTGAACTACGCCTTCGCGATCAAGGCGGGACTCGGCGTCGAAATGAGCGTCGGCAAGCGGCTGCTGACGGCGTTCGAGCGCCGTCCCGGGCTCTTCCACATGGCGCTGACCGGTCTCCGGCCGGCCTGGAAGGCATTCATGGACATCACCCGCGGCGCCACGTCACTGGGCGAGATGGTCCGTACGCACCCCATGGCCCAGCGCGCCCTGACCGCGCTGGACAACCGTCAGTCGGCGAACCCGACTCCGGCGCCGGCGGCCGACGAGGCCCATTCCTGACGATGATCCGGGTCACTGCGTGACGAGGACCGGGGCACTTCCGTACGACGCCCCGGTCACTGGTCGACGGTGATCCGGAAGACGGGGTGGTCCGGGGCGGCCGCGATGATCTCCTGGTCGGAGGACTTCGCGGTGACCCCGTTGAAGTACTGGTTGACCTCCCAGCCCCACTTCTCCAGGTAGGCCCGCAGGATCGGGAGCTTCGTCGCGTCGGGAATCTCCACCGCGGAGAACTGACGTACCTTGCGCCCGACGCGCAGTTCCCCACCGCCGGCGGCGCGCATGTTGCGCACCCACTGGGAGTGGCCGCGGGCCGAGACGAGGTACTGCGTGCCGTCGTAGGTGTGCGGGTTGACCGGGATGCGCTGCATGGTGCCGCTCTTGCGCCCGCGCACGGACATCTCCGCCGTGCCCGCGATGCTGAACCCGTGCCGGGCCAGCCAGCCGACGACGCTGTTGAAACGGACGTTCAGCGGGCTGCCCTTGAGGTAGTACGGCGATGACATCGGTGACTCCCGGAGTTTGATCTTGAGATTGAGAGAGCGGTGCTCTCGCTTGAGAGCAGTGTGCACGAGATTGCCGATCCGGAGCAAGAGCAGTGCTCTCGAATGTGGGCACTGCTCCGTGATCCGTGGGAGAGTGGCTCACATGAGCAACACCACACAGGGCGCACGTGCCCGGGCCAGGCTGGAAGTCACGGCGGCCATCAAGGACGAGGCGCGCAGACAGCTCGCGGCCGAGGGCGCCGCGAAGCTCTCGCTGCGCGCCGTGGCCCGCGAACTCGGCATGGTCTCCTCCGCGCTCTACCGGTACTTCCCCAGCCGGGACGACCTGCTGACCGCTCTCATCATCGACGCCTACGACTCTCTCGGCGAGTGTGCGGAGGCCGCGCACCGCAAGTCCGCCGACGCCGGGCCCGTGGGGCGCTGGACGGCGGTGGGGGAGGCCGTACGCGACTGGGCGCTGCGGCATCCGCACGAGTACGCGCTGATCTACGGCTCGCCCGTGCCCGGCTACACCGCGCCCGACACCACGGTTCCGCCCGCCTCCCGCGTCGGCCTCCTCTTCATCGGCATCCTCCGCGACGCCCACCGGCACTCCGGCCTCACCGAGCCGCCTCTGTCCGCCGAACTGCGCCCCGAGGCCGAGCGCATGGCCGCCGACCTGGCCCCCGACCTCCCCGCTGCGGCGGTCGCGGCCCTGATCGCCGCCTGGGCCCAGCTCTTCGGGCTCGTCGGGTTCGAGCTGTTCGGACAGTTCCACCGGGTGGTGGAGGACCGGGAGACCTTCTTCCGGCATGCGGTGGGCCGGCTCGCCCACGAGGTGGGACTGGCGTGAGCCGCCGAGGAGGAGGGGCGTACTTCGCGGGGAGTATCCGTGATCACCACGCCCGGCTGACGCCGCCCGGCGGTCATCGCGTCTAGCGTGGCGGACATGGATGAGCAGCAGGTACGCCGGCGCGGCGGTCCGCCGATGTGGTGGCGGCAGGGGCCGCCGTGGTGGAACCGCTGGGAGGACGAGGAGCACGCCGCTCGCTGGCCGTGGCGCTCCACGCTGCTGATCACCGTCTTCGTGATGGCCGGCTCGAACTTCGCCGCCGAGGGGCAGCCGGACTACCGGGCCCCGCTCGACCCCTTCGCACGCGCCCTGCTGTTCGTGGCGTCGGCCCTGCTGCTGTGGCGCAAGCGGTACCCGGTGGCCGTCGTCTTCGGGACCGCGATCGCCGCCACGCTCTACCTCGGTGCCGGATACCCGTACGGCCCGGTCTTCCTGTCTGTCGCCGTGGCCTGCTTCAACGCCATCGTCACCGGACACCGCAGGGCCACCTGGGCCGCGGTGGGGGTGTTCTGGATCGGGCACGCCCTGGTCGCCCACTGGCTGTACCGGTGGCTTCCGCCGTCCGGTGACTCGGCCGCCCCCTGGGGGCAGGAGGGCGTGATCGCCGCCTGGGTGGCCGCGATCGTGGCGGTGTCGGAGCTGGCCAGGACACGGCGCGAGCAGTGGGTGCGGGAACGCGCCGAGCGGGCGCAGGCGGCGCGGCGGCGCGCCGACGAGGAGCGGCTGCGGATCGCGCGCGAACTGCACGACGTCCTCGCGCACAGCATCTCCGTGATCAATGTGCAGGCGGGTGTCGGACTCGCCCTTCTCGACACCGACCCCGAGCAGGCCCGGACGGCCCTCACCACCATCAAGGCCCAGAGCAAGGAAGCGCTCGGCGAGGTCCGCCAGGTCCTCGACACCCTGCGCACCCCCGGCGACGCGCCCCGCGCCCCGGCCCCCGGCCTCGACCGGCTGCCCGAACTGGTGGAGCAGGCGGCGGGCGCGGGCCTCACCGTCGAGGTCGAGGGCGATCCGCCCCGCCTGGCACCCGGCACGGACCTCGCCGCCTTCCGGATCATCCAGGAGGCCCTCACCAACGTCGTACGCCACTCGGAATCGCGGCACGCACGCGTGCACCTCGATCACTCCGACACGGCGACGCTACGGCTGCGCATCGACGACGACGGTCCGGCGACCGGCACCGACGCGGGCGGCAGCGGCAACGGACTCGCCGGAATGCGGGAGCGGGCGGCCGCGCTCGGTGGCACGATCGAGGCGGGCCCGCGTGCCGACGGCGGGTTCCGGGTGCTCGCCGTACTGCCGTTGAAGGCTCCCGCCGACGAGCCGGGCGACCACGTCAAGGAGGACCGGTGATCCGTGTACTGCTCGCCGACGACCAGTCACTGGTGCGGGCCGGCTTCCGCGCGCTGCTCGACGCACAGCCCGACATCGAGGTGGCGGGAGAGGCGTCCGACGGCGAGGAAGCGGTGCGCAAGGTCCGCGAACTGCGGCCCGACGTGGTCCTGATGGACATCCGCATGCCGCTCCTCGACGGTCTCGCCGCGACCCGCCGGGTCACCGACGACGGCGACCTCACGGGCGTCAAGGTGGTCATGCTCACCACCTTCGAGCTCGACGAGTACGTCTTCGAAGCCATCCGCTCGGGCGCCTCCGGCTTCCTGGTCAAGGACACCGAGCCCGACGAACTCCTGCGCGCCGTAAGGGCGGTGGTCGAGGGTGACGCGCTGCTGTCGCCGGGTGTGACCCGCCGTCTCATCGCCGAGTTCGCCGCCCGCTCCAAGGAGCCCGCGGCCGCCGACACCCTCGCCGAACTCACCGAGCGCGAGCGGGAGGTGATGGCGCTGGTCGGCATCGGACTGTCCAACGAGGAGATCGCCCGGCGCCTGGTCGTCAGCCCGCTCACCGCGAAGACCCACGTCAGCCGCACGATGGTGAAGCTCGGCGCCCGGGACCGGGCCCAACTCGTGGTGCTGGCCTACGAGTCCGGGTTGGTGCGGCCGGGCTGGCTGGGCTGACCGGCCTCGCCTGCGGCGGCCTTCCGCTGCCCGAAGCGGACCAGCACGCTGACGACCCGGGCGACGAACAGCACGGCCGCCGCGGTCGTCCCCGCCGCGACGAGCGTGCTGCGCGTCCCGGCCGACACATCGAAGGCGAACGCCGGTCCGGCCACGGCCCCGAACAGTACGGCCGCGGCGAACGCCGCACTGCACAGGGCGTATCCGATCTCGACGGTGACCGCGTCCCGCTCGGCCTGACTGCGCCGTCCCCCATACATGGTCATACGGGGATTTTCGCAGGCGTGCGCCCGGCGGAGCAAGCAGGCGCCGCCGGGCGCACGTTGAGGAAACTCCCTGGGTCGCCTCATCCGGATCACTCTCGCGGACGTGCGCTAAGTTGCCCGACATGACCGCCCTTGGACCCGTTGCCTGGCCACCTGCCCCGATCAGGACCGAGCGGCTGGTGCTCCGCGAGTCCGAGGCCCGGGACCGTGCGGCGTTCATCGAGCTGTTCGCCTCGCCGGAGGTGGGCACCTACATCGGTGGGCCTCGACCGCGTGACGAGCTCGAGCGTGCGGTGCCCGAGGTGCCCGGGCGTAGGCCCGGCCTGTTCGTGATCGATCTCGACGGAGCGATGATCGGCATGATCACGCTCGATCGACGCGACGCGGAGCGGCCGGGTCACGACCTTCCCGATGCCGGAGCGACCGAACTCGGCTACCTGTTCCTGCCGGAGGCGTGGGGATGCGGGTACGCCGCCGAGGCGTGCGACGCGGCACTCGACTGGTGCGCCGGAGCGCTTCCCGGCCACCCGGTGGTGCTCTGCACCCAGGCCGCCAACGACCGCGCGATGCGCCTCGCGCGGAAGCTCGGGTTCACCGAGGTGGAGCGGTTCGAGGAGTACGGCGCCGAGCAGTGGTTCGGCGTGCGGAGTCCGACACCGGGCCCGGTCCCTAGTCGCGGACGGTGACGCGTTCCGCCTCCTGCGAAGCGGACTTGGCGACCACCACGGTCTGCTGCTCGCGACGCGTGCGCACTCCGGTGAGGGCGATCAGCAGACCCACGACCGCGATGCCCGTGATCACGACCAGAGCGGGCATGTAGCTGTCGAGGTGCGCCTGCGGGGACGCGGACTCCTCGGGCGTGTTCGCGGTCAGCACCGCCGTCACCACGGCAAGGAAGAGCGCGCCGCCCACCTGGACCGAGGTGTTGAGCAGGCCCGAGACCATGCCCTGCTCGTGTTCGTCGACGCCGTTGGTGGCCTGGACGTTCAGTGAGGGGAAGGTCAGCGCGAAGGCCGAGCCGACCAGCAGCATGGTGGGCAGGATCACCGCCGCGTACACCGGGTCGAGGTCGATGCGCAGGAACAGGACGTAGCCGGCGACCATCAGGGCGAAGCCGATCGCGATCAGTCGTGCCGTGCCGAACCGGTCGATGATCGCACCGACCTTCGTCGCCGACAGCGCCACGAGCGCGCCCGCAGGCAGGAACGCCAGAGCCGTGTGCAGCGCCGACCAGCCGAGCAGCTCCTGCATGTACAGCGTGACCAGGAACTGGAAGCCGATGTAGCTGCCGACGAACGTCAACGCGCCCAGCTGCGCCCGCACTTGGGCCCCGGAGCGCAGCACGCCGAGCCGGATCAGCGGACTGGGGCTGCGCCGCTCGACGCGGACGAAGGCCGTCAGCAGGGCGACGACGGCGACGAAGGACAGGACCGTGCGCGCGGAGCCCCAGCCGGCTTCCGGCGCTTCGACGACGGTGAAGACGAGCAGCAGCATCGAGGCGGTGCCGAGGACGGCGCCGGGGATGTCGTAGCCGCCGGTGTTCTTCTCGCGCTCGGTGCGCGGCAGCAGCTTCAGGCCGACGGCCAGGGCGATCAGCGCGACGGGCGCCGGGAGCAGCATGGTCAGGCGCCAACTGGCCTCGGTGAGCAGGCCGGAGAAGACCAGTCCCATCGAGTAGCCGGTGGCGCCGCAGGTGGTGTAGATCGCCAGTGCCCGGTTGCGTACGGGGCCCTCGGCGAAGGTCGTGGTGATGATGGACAAGCCGGCGGGCGCGGTGAACGCGGCGGCGAGGCCCTTGATGAAGCGGCTCGCGATCAGCAGCGGTCCGGAGTCGACGAGCCCGCCGAGCAGCGAGGCGAGCGCGAAGACGGCGAGGGCCACCAGGAAGACCTGGCGTCGGCCCAGCAGGTCGGCGGCCCGTCCGCCGAGGAGGAGCAGGCCGCCGTAGCCGAGGATGTAGCCGCTGACGATCCACTGCAGGGTCGAGGTGGACAGGCCCAGGTCGGCGCCGATGGACGGCAGGGCGACGCCGACCATCGACACGTCGAGTGCGTCCAGGAACATCGCGGCGCACAGCACCAGCAAGGTGCCCCACAGCCGGGGGGTCCAACGTCCGTCGGACGCGGGGGAGATGAGCGGAGAGGTCATGGCCGGAACACTACATGCGCATGCATCGAATGCAAGTGCATTTAATTCCGGTGCAACAAAACGCGATTTCTGCTACGGTGCGGCCATGGCGGCGACGAAGGCCGAGCGGGCGCTCGTGGACCAGTGGCGGGACATCCTGGCGCTGCATGCGCGCACCCAGTGCGAACTCGACCGGGCGCTGCATCAACACGGCCTGTGCGCCAGCGACTTCGAGGTCTTGGACGTGCTGGCGGACGGCGCCTGTTCGTACCGGGTCCAGGAGATCTCCGAGCGCGTCCATCTGAGCCAGAGTGCCCTGTCGCGGCTGATCGCCCGGCTGGAGAAGGACGGACTCGTCGAGCGCGGTATGTGCGCGGAGGACCGGCGGGGTGTCCAGGTGGCACTCACGGCGAAAGGGCGCACGCTGCACGGCGAGGTGCTGCCGGTGCAGCGCGCGGTGCTGACGAGGATGCTGGCGAACTGACGGGCGTACCGGGCAGGGTTGGGCCGCGCGATGGCGCCGTTCAGCTCCAGGTGACGGCGGAGTTCTCCCGCCACAAGGTGGCGACGGCTGCGTCGCCGGTCACGTGCGGGAAGGGCAGCCGGTTCCACAGCGCCAGATAGAGCCGTGCGACCGGCCCGGAGATCTCGCAGTCGGCCAGGGCGGTATCGCCCCTCGCGGCCACCGGCGGTTCCTGCGACAGCCGTACGGTCCACACCGCGCCGCTCATGTCCGTCGCCCGCACCCGCAGCGCCCGGGGCTCGGCGCTGCGGACCCGGCTCCTGCGCCGGGAGTGGAAGGCCAGCAGCAACTCGTCGATGCCGTCCGCCGCGAAGGCGGGGTCGGTCCCGCTCGGGGTGGCGCCGCGTGCCGACTCCGCGTCGAAGCGGTGCACCGTCGTCTCGTGCGCCTGCCTGCGGGCCCAGAACGCGAGGGGCGAGGGAGCGGGAAGGAACTGCCAGCACTGCACGTCGGCCGGGGCGCCGGCAAGCGTGTCGACCAGATGGCGGTGCCCCTCCCGGAACCAGGCGAGCAGCGCGGCGCCGTCGAGGTCGGGCAGGCCGCCGTCGGGGCGGGCCGAGGTGTGGCCCTCGGCCACGAACGCCGCCGCCCAGCGGTGCACCATGCCCGTGTGCCGCAGTAGATCCCGCACCTGCCAGTCCGGACAGGTCGGCACCTTGGCCTCGGACCCGGCCGTCTCGGCTGCCGCTGCCAGCAGCTGACCCTCGCGGTCCAGGGTTCTGACGAAGTCGGCGGTCTCCATGGGGCGAGTGTGCCGGACGGGACGCCTCCAGTCCTGGCGGCACGTGCGTCGGGACGTAAGGGTTTCGTCATCACCCTCGGTATGCACGCCGGGCCTCGAGTTCCGTTGAATGGACGTCGACGGACGGTCGACGGACGACTCTCAGGAAGCGGGGCGGTCATGGGGCGGGTGCGCAGGAAGTTGTTCGGGCCGTGGGGCATCGGGGTCCTGGTGCTGACGGTGGCCGTGGGCGGCTTCGGGCTGTACTGGTTCCAGCCGTGGAAGCTGTGGCAGGACCGGACCGTGGAGGAGGCCCTGCCCGCGGCGGCACAGACGCCCGCAGGAGCGACCTCCTCGACGGGTGCGTCCTCCCCGGAGGGGGCGGCCTCTTCGGCGCCCGGCCCGAAGACGCTGGCCGGCGGTGAGCTGATCAGCCACGAGCACACGACATCGGGCACGGTGAAGCTCGTGCGGCTGGCCGACGGCTCCCATGTCGTACGCCTGGAGAAGCTGGAGACCAGTAACGGGCCGGACCTGCGCGTGCTGCTGACGGACGCGCCCGTGAAGGAGGGCACGGCCGGCTGGCGCGTCTTCGACGACGGCGCGCACGTCAGCCTCGGCAAGCTCAAGGGCAACAAGGGCAGCCAGAACTATGTGGTGCCGCAGGACGTCGACCTGTCCCGCTACAGCAGCGTCAGCATCTGGTGCGACCGTTTCGACGTGTCGTTCGGGGCGGCCGAGCTCGCGCGGGCCTGAGTGGCGGCAGGGCGGCGGGCGCCGACAGGGCGTCCGGACATGGCGCGGGGCTCTCAGGACCGGCTGGGAAACAGGCAGAACTCGTTGCCCTCGGGGTCGGCCAGGACCCAGTGGTCCTCGTGGCGGGTCACGAGGGTCGCCCCGAGGGCGGTGAGCCGGCCGAGCTCGGACTCGGGGTCGGTGGCGACCAGGTCCAGGTGCAGGCGGTTCTTCACGCGCTTGGGCTCCGGAACGAGCTGACACCACAGCCGAGGGCCGCCGCCACGGGGCTCGACGAGCACGGTCGGGTCGTCCTCCGGGCCCGGGATGCCCTGCGCGCGCAGCCGCGCCAGCTCGGCGTCGTCGTACGGGGCGACGTCGTAGTCGTCGAGGGCGGCGGCCCAGAAGCGGGCCGTGGCGGCCGGATGGGCACAGTCGATGACGAGGTCGTGGAGGCGTGCCATCCGGTCATGATGAGGCCGGGGAGTGGGCGCGACAACGTCCTGGGCGGCGTGCGACCTCGGTCAGTTGGGGACCGTGCGCCGGGTCGCGACGCCGATGAGTGTGGCGATCGCCGCCAGTACGGCCACGCTGGTGAGGGCGACGGGCAGGGAGAACCAGTCCGCCATGAAGCCGATGGCGGGTGGTCCGAGGAGCATGCCGCCGTAGCCGAGGGTGGAGGCGGTCGCGACTCCGCTCGGTCCTGCGAGGGTGCCCGCGCGTTCGACGGCGACGGGAAAGAGGTTGGCGAGACCCAGCCCGGTCACCGCGAATCCGAGCAGCGCCGCCCACAGGGAGGGCGCGAGCGAGCCGAGGAGCATTCCGGCCGCCGCCGTGGCGCCGCCCGCGACGACGGTACGGCCGTGGCCGAGCCGTTCGAGCAGGGCCGTACCGGAGAGCCGGCCGATGGTCATGGCCAGGGCGAAGCACGCGTAGCCGATGGCTGCGACGCCGGGTGTGGCGTCCAGGTCCTGTTCGAGGTGCAGGGCGCCCCAGTCGGCCATGGCGCCCTCCCCGTAGGCCGTGCACAGGGCGATCAGGCCGAAGACGATCACCAGTCCGCGCGTTCGGGGATCCAGGCGGCGCGGGGCGTCCTTCGGGGGGCGTCCGGGGCTCGTGGGAGTCGGCGGCTCGTGGCGCAGCAGCGTACGTCCCGCCACTGCCGTCACCAGCAGCCCGATGACGGTGAGGCTCAGCAGATGCCGGGTGGGGGAGAGGGTCCCCGCGACCAGCCCACCCAGGCCCGCGCCGACCATGCCGCCCAGGCTGAAGGCCGCATGGAAGCTGGGCATGATGGGCCGGCGCAGGGCCGCGACCAGGTCCACCGCGGCGCTGTTGAAGGCGACGTTGATGCCACCGTAGGCGGCGCCGAAGATCAACAGGACGGCACCGAGCGCGAGCGTCGAGTGCGTGAGCGGGGGCAGCGCCACGCTGAGGGAGAGCAGGACGGCGCAGACCACGGTGACCTCGTGGGTGCCGAAACGGCGGCAGAGCCGGCCGGTGAGCGTCATGGTGAGCACCGCACCGGCGGAGACACCGAGCAGGGCCAGGCCGAGGTCGCCGGCCGACGCACCGGTCTGCTCCTTGATGGCGGGAATGCGGACGACCCAGCCGGCGAAGAGGAAGCCGTCCAGGGCGAAGAAGGTGGTCAGGGCGATACGGAGGCGGGAGAGGTCGTTCGTGGTGCCCGGCACGGCGTTGTGCGATCGGGCTTTGTTTATTTGCGGCACAAACTCAGGCTAAGCGGGGCCGGGGGTGACGACAAGGGGAGCCGGGGAGGGGAGGCCGGGACGGGAGCGGACCACGTAGGTGCCCTGACTGTCCCACTGCCGCCCGAAGTGCGACGCTAAGACCAGAGCTATCCGCCGAGGGGACTCGGGAGGGCGCATGGGACGTGACGTGCCGGCCCTGGTGTTCACGCGGGAGGATCGCCGTCGGTACCGGGAGAAGATGCACACCTGCCTCGATGTGCTGGCGCAGATGCTGCGCGAGTCGACCTTCGAGAGCGAGCGGCCCCAGGTAGGGCTGGAGATCGAGCTCAACCTGGTGGACGACGACGGGCTGCCGGCGATGCGCAACACCGACGTGCTGCAGGCGATCGCCGACCCCGCCTGGTCGAGCGAGCTGGGCCGCTTCAATCTGGAGATCAACATTCCGCCCAGGGAGCTGACCACCGGTGGCCCCGGCGCCTGGGAGCAGGCGATCCGTGACGCGCTCAACCACGCCGAGGACCGCGCCTCGGCCGTGGGCGCCCACCTGATCATGGTCGGCATCCTGCCGACCCTGGGGGAGACGGACGTCGGCGAGCGGGCCCTGTCCGGTGATCCGCGGTACCAGCTGCTCAACGAGCAGATCTTCGCGGCTCGCGGCGAGGACCTGCGGATCACGGTGGACGGTGTGGAGCGCCTGGCGACCTACGCCGACACCATCACCCCCGAAGCCGCGTGCACCAGCACCCAGTTCCACCTCCAGGTCGCCCCGAAGGAGTTCGCGGCCTACTGGAACGCGGCCCAGGCCGTCGCCGGCGTGCAGATCGCCCTGGCGGCGAACTCCCCCTACCTCTTCGGCCGGGAGCTGTGGCGCGAGACCCGTATCCCCCTGTTCGAGCAGGCCACCGACACCCGCCCCCAGGAGATCAAGGCCCAAGGCGTACGACCCCGGGTGTGGTTCGGGGAGCGCTGGATCACCAGCGTCTTCGACCTGTTCGAGGAGAACGTGCGCTACTTCCCGGCGCTCCTGCCGCTGTGCGACGACGAGGACCCGCAGGACGTCCACAACCAGGGCGGTGCTCCGGAACTGGGCGAACTCACCCTGCACAACGGCACGATCTACCGCTGGAACCGCCCGATCTACGCCGTCACCGAAAGCGGTCCGCATCTGCGCATCGAGAACCGCGTCCTGCCGGCCGGGCCCACGGTGGCCGACATCATCGCCAACGGCGCCTTCTACTACGGCCTGACCCGCGCCCTCGTCGACGAGGACCGGCCGATCTGGACGCGGATGTCGTTCTCGGTCGCCGAGGAGAACCTCCACACCGCGGCCCGCGACGGCATCGACGCCCGCCTGTACTGGCCCGGCATGGGCGAAGTGCCGGTCGCGGAACTGGTGTTGCGGCGCCTTCTGCCCCTGGCCCATCGTGGCCTGGAGCTGGCCGGGCTGGACGCGGCCTGGCGCGAACCCCTGCTGGGCATCATCGAGCAGCGCTGCATCACCGCACGCAACGGCGCTCTGTGGCAGGCGGAGACGGTCCACCAGCTGGAGAAGGCCGGCGTCTCCGACCGGAGGGAGGCCCTGCGGCAGATGACCACGGCGTACATGGACTACATGCACCTCAACGCCGCCGCGCACACCTGGCCCGTGGACTGACCCCCGCCCGCGCACCGCGACTCGGGTCAGCGGGCGTCCCTCACTGTGCCCCTCCACTCCCGCGCAGTCCTCAGCGGGACGGGAACCGGCGGCTCCGCCGAGGTCGTCAGCTCGATGCGGCGCCCCTCGGCCGACGAACGGAGCAGGGCGGTCATCGTCTCCAGCACGTGCAGGGCGAGTTCACCGTTCGCGCGGGGAGCCCGCTGCCCCTCCGTGGCGACGAAGTCGAGCAGGCCGACGCCCCGGGCGCCGTCGACGTAGCCCGCCGAGGGCGGGAGGGTGCGCCACTGTGTGTCGCCGAGTTCGAAGAGCCGCACCTCACCGTCGAAGCGGTTCGGGTCCGGAACCGCGAGGGTCCCCGTCCCGCCGTGGACCTCGATCGGAGCCGCGGTCGTGGCCACCCCGTCGAAGCTCGTCGTGATCGTCGTCAGGGTCCCGCCGACGTGCTCCAGCACACCGGAGACATGACTGTCCACCTCCACCGGTATCCGCTCGCCCGCGCGCGGGCCCGAACCGATGACGCGCTCGGCACGCAGCCGGCCGGCCGCCCCGATCACGGCCCGGACGGGGCCCAGCAGATGGACCAGGGACGAGAGGTAGTACGGCCCCATGTCCAGCAGGGGGCCACCCCCGGCCCTGTAGTAGAAGTCGGGGTGCGGATGCCAGCGTTCGTGCCCCGGCGTGACCATGACCGCGGTGGCGAACTGGGGGCGTCCGATGCGGCCCGCCGCGACGGCCGCGCGCGCCGTCTGGACGCCGGTGCCCAGGACGGTGTCCGGCGCGCACCCCACACCGACCCCCGCTGTCACGGCGGCCGCCATCACGGCGTGCGCGTCCGTGAGGCCGGCGGCCAGCGGCTTCTCCACGTAGACATTCTTCCCGTGGCCGATGGCGCCGAGGGCGATCTCGGCGTGCGCCGCGGGGACGGTGAGGTTCAGCACGGTGTCCACGTCGGGGCTGCTCAGCAACTCCTCGACGGTCAGCGCCGCCACGCCGGGGACCTCGGCGGCGACCGTCGTGGACCGGGCGGCGTCGAGGTCGGCGACCGCGGTGACGCGCACGGCCGGATGGCCGACGAGCGTGTCCAGGTAGGCGCGGGAGATGACGCCGAGACCTACGACGCCGACGCGGTGCGCGTCGCCCACAGCATGCCCCCCTCGATGACGGTGCGGACGTTCGGGTTCTCCAGCACGTCGAGGCTGTGCCCCGGTGTCGTCACCAGGACCCGCCCGGCACCCCACTGCCGGGTCCAGACCGCCGGCGAGGTGACGGGGCGGTGCCACGGCTGCCACGGCCGGACGGGGTGGGTGGTGGTGGCCAGGACGTCGATCAGGTCGTCGTGGAGCACCCAGTACTGCTCGGTGTGCAGTTCGAAGTCCTCGATGCCCGCCGTGACGGGGTGCTCGCGGCCCAGCTCCGTGATGCTGACGACGTGCGGCAGGTAGTTGTCCTCCTGAACTCCCCGGCGCGCTCACACGGCTCCTTGCCCGGATGGGTCGCGAACTGCCCGCCCACCAGATGGAGATAGTCGGAGGAGGCGCGGAACGAGTCGGCGATGCCGCCGTGCCAGCCGGTGAAGCCGGTGCCGGCCTCGACCGCCGCGCTCAGTCCCGTCAGCTGCTCGGCACCGATCTGCGACATCGTGACGCACTGCACGACGAGATCGGTGCCGGACATCTCATCGGCGTCCGCGTAGACATCGGTCGACTCCTCGATCCGGACGGCATAGCCGTTACTCCGCAGGAAGGGCAGGAACAACTCCGTGGCCAGGACCGGGTCGTGCCCCTCCCAGCCGCCCCGCACCACCAGGGCCTTCTTCCGCGTCATCTCGTCCCTTCGCGAGGCCGGAGAACCGCGTCATCACTATGCGCCGGGGTCCTGCCCCTCGGAAAGAGTCGCAGGATTCTGCGAAAGTTTCGTTACGGCGATGTGGGTGAGGTGGGCGAGGCCGACGGGGCTGACGCGGACGTGGCTCGGGCGCCGACCATCCAACAGGCCGACGTGAAGCGGACCTCCGTGCCCTGCACAAAGCCGTCGAAGGCGGCGCGGACGGTCTCGACGACCTTTGCGCGGGTCTGCTCGTCCGCTTCGGGCAGTACCTGCCCGACCGGACCGAGACGGGTGAAGTACCGGACCAACTCCTGCTCGGGCAGCGTGCAGGGCACTTCGACCGGCCGGATGTCGATGTCGGACCACCCGCTCTCCGTCAGGATGCGACGGACCCTGTCCGAGTCGGCGAAGGCGAACTGTCCCGGCTCGTCCGGCCGGCGGACGGGGAGGTTCGGCAGGAACGGCGCCGCGGCGCGCTCGGCCGTCGTCATGAACGGATTCTCGGCGGGGCCGCGCCAGACGATGAACCGGAGCGCGGCCCCGTCCCTGGCGGCGCCCCGCAGGTTCGCGAAGGCCCGGACGGGGTCGCTGAAGAACATGACGCCGAAGCGGGAGACGACGGCGTCGAAGGTGGCGGGCTCGAAGACATGCTCCTGCGCGTCGGCGTGGATGAAGGACACCGGCGTGTCCTCGCGCTCGGCGCGCGCCCGGGCGGCGGTGATCATCGGTTCGGAGATGTCGATGCCGACGCAGTGCCCCTCCGGACCGAGCCGCCGGGCCACGGTCACCGTCGTGCCGCCCGTACCGCAGCCGACGTCCAGCACCTGCCCCGTCCGTCCGGCGGGCATCGCCTCGATGAGCAGCTCTTCGAACGGCCGGAGCATGTCGTCCAGCAACGCCTGTGTGTCGACCCAGGCGTTGCCACTGCGTCCGCTCCAACGGGCCGCCTGTTCGTCATCGGTCCTGCGCCTGCCGTCCATATCGCCTCCTGCGCTTGCGTTCATCGGGCCGGGGTGACAGCGTGCTACTTCAAGTCGACTTGAGGTCAAGCGGATGACGGACCTGGACATCGCCGAGGTGGCGCAGCGCGCCGGGGTTCCCGCCTCGACGCTGCGGTTCTACGAGGAAAAGGGGCTGATCGCCTCGACCGGCAGGCGGGGCCTGCGCCGACAGTACGATTCTGGCGTACTGGAACGCCTGGCGCTGATCGCGCTGGGGCGCACCGCCGGGTTCTCGCTCGATGAGATCGCACGCATGTTCGCGCCGGACGGGCAGCCGCGTATCGACCGGCAGATGCTCTCGGCGAAGGCGGCGGAGCTGGACTCAAGGATCCGCGAACTGGGCGTCCTGCGGGACTCCCTGCGGCACGCGGCGTCCTGCCCCGCGCCGAGCCATATGGAATGCCCCACCTTCCGCCGCCTCCTCGCGGCCGCCGAGTCCGGCACTGTCGCGGTGCCGAGAAAGCGGACGCCGGGAGTGCCGTGAAGACTTTCCGGGGTCGGAGGGTCAGATCCAGCCCTGTTCCCAGGCGCGGTGCGCGGCCGCATGGCGGGTCGGGGTGCCCAGCTTGGACATGGCCGCGGAGAGGTAGTTGCGGACCGTGCCGGGGGCCAGGTGGACGGCGTCGGCGATCTCGGCGATCGATGCGCCGGTGCGGGTCGCGCGCAGGACCTCCAGTTCGCGGCCGGTGAGGGGGCAGTCGTCCTCGGACAGCGCGGAGGCTGCGATGTCCGGGTCCACGTAGCGGCGGCCGGCGGCGATGTCCCGGATGATCTCGGCAAGCCGGGCCGCCGGGGTCGTCTTGGGGACGAAGCCGCGGACACCGGCGGCCAGGGCCCGGCGCAGCACGGCCGGCCGGGCGTGCCGTGTCACCAGGACGATCTGCGTGGGCAGTTCGGCCCGGATCTCCTCGGCGGCCCGGAGCCCGTCGGTGGGCGGCATCTCCAGGTCGAGTACGGCGATGTCGGGGCGCTGCTCGCGGGCCAGCCGCACCGCCTCGGTGGAGGTGGACGCCTCGGCGACCACGGTGAGGTCCTGCTCCAGCGCGAGCAGGGCGGCCAGGGCGCTCCTGAGCATGTCCTCGTCGTCCGCGATCAGAAGGCGGATCATCGGGGGGCTCCGTCCACGGGGTTCGGCGAGTGCGCTGCCCCCGGCGAGTCGTGCGACGCCGAGGGCTCCGGCGACCCCGATGCCCCCGGCGACCTCGGCGCCCCCGACGCACACGTCGGCAGCGCGGCCTCGACCACGAAGCGATCGCCCTCGTGCTGCCAGTTCAGCTCGCCACCGGCCGCCTCCAGCCGCTCGGCGAGGCCGCGCAGCCCCGTGCCGTCCAGGGCGGCCGGATGCTCCTCGGCACCGTCGTTGCGTACGCGCAGGCGGGCGTGGCCGTCGGCGATGCGGTAGTCGACCTCGGCGTGTCCGGCCCGGCTGTGCCGCAGCACGTTGGTGGTGGCCTCGCGCATCACGAGACCGAGGAGGTGCCGGGCGGAGTCCGTGAGATCGGCGGCCACGGCATCCGGGTCGAGCGTCATCCTCGCGTCGATGCCGGCTGCGGCCAGCACCCGGGTCGCGTTGCCGATCTCGTCATCCAGCGTCGTACGACGGTACCCCCGCACCACCGCCCGGGTGTCGCTGAGGGCGTCCGCCGACAGCTGCCGTATCTCCTTCATCTCCGCGGCGGCCCGCGCCGGATCCCGCTTGACGAGCCGCTCCGCCAACTCGCTCTTCAGGGCGATCACTTGGAGATGGTGGCCCTGGATGTCGTGCAGGTCGGCCGCGAACCGCAGCCGTTCCTCCCTGACCGCCAGCTCCGCCTCCAGCCGACGTGCCTGGTCCAGCCGCCATGCCGTGTCCCAGGCCCACAGCGGGCCGAGCGTCACCCAGGCCGTGAAGGCGACCAGCCCCGCCGGGAACAGGGCCGCGTACGCCGACTCCCCGTCTTCCGCTGCAAGGCTGACGACGCCGCCGGGGAGCAGGGCGAGGACCACGGCGCCGCCGACCAGCAGTCGCCTGTGGTGTGGTGGGAGGTACGTGGCGACGATCGCGACCACCAGCGCGGGCGTCACCGCCCACAGCCCGTAGTTGCGCTGGGCCAAGGGGAGCGCCGCGAGTACGACGCCCGCCCCGACCGCGGAGGTGAGCAGGCCCACGGGCGGTCCGCCGGGCTGTGCGTCGCTGACCGGCAGGAGCGCAAGCCGTCGGCTCAGCAGGGCGACGCTCGCCCACACCTCGACCACGAGCGCGGCGGCCGCCGACGCACGTGCCCACAGCGGGACGTCGCCGTCGAGGACCCACTCGCCGACGAAGAGGACCAGGACGCACGCGGTCATGCCCGGCACGGTCCACCACGTGTAGCGACGGAAGCCCGTCAGCCCCGCCGCCTCGCGCTCGATCTCCCCGTCCCCCACCCGGTCATTGTGGCCCAGCCGGGCCGCATGACACATGTCATGCGCGGACGTGACAACGCCACGCGTGCGCAGGGGGATCCGGCACTACTGGCGGGCCTCGTCGCGGCGGAGGGTGAGGGCGTCGGCAACAGCGGCGGCAGACGCAGCCGATACCCCGACCCCGTACCGAAGGAGAGCCCGTCATGCAGGCACGCCCCACTCACCCGACGGCCGTACGGCCGCACCCGAGTGCCGCGCTCAGGCGGCGTTGGCCGACCGCGCTGGCCGTCGCGGTCGTCGTCCTCAACGTGATCGCATCCGGCTCGCAGGACGTGGCCGACGCCGTCGGAGGGTTCGCCGAGACCCTGCCGTTGCTGCCCCTGATCTATCTGGTCGTCCACCAGATCGGCAGGCCGCAGGCCACCTGGCCGGTGCTCGGGGCCGGACTGGTGGCCGTATTCGCCCTCGCCGCCCAGGATGTGGTCGCCCCGTCCACGGTCCTGGTCGCCCTCGCGGCGGCCGTCCTGGTGTGGGGCGCCGTCCGTGGCACTCCGCACGGGCGGGCCACGTTCGGGGTGCAGGCCGTGGGCGCCGTCGTCTTCTGCGGGCTCGCGCCGGCGGGGCTCGCGGTGGATGCGGACCTGGGCCGGTATCTAGTGGCGGCCGGCTGGTTCTGCCATGGCGTCTGGGACTTCGTGCACCTGCGGCTCGACAAGGTCGTCTCGCGTACGTTCGCCGAGTGGTGCGGCGTCATCGACGTACTCGTCGCCGTCCAGCTGCTCTTTCTGGTCTAGCCGAGAACGGGTGCCCCGAGTTGCCGGAAACGGCCGCGAAACGCCGGGGCGGACGCGTAACCGGGAACCTCCCCGTACGTTGCCACCAGTGGTCTCTCCTGTCCGGTACCCCAACTCCGCTCCCCGGGAGCTCTCTTGGACCCCGACGACACCGCAGCCGCCCTCCGCCTCGGCCCGCTCTCCCGCCGCAGATTCCTCCAGGCCACCGCCACCGCCACCGCAGCCGCAGCCGTCACCGGATCTACGCTCTCCACCGTGAGCACGCCGGCCGTCGCCGCCTCCGCCGCGACCACCCTCTCCTTCACCGCCGCCACGGGCGGCTCCGCGACCCTCGCCCCTACCGGTGACCGGCTGGTCGCCGAGGTGCAGAACGTGCTCTGGTCCATCCCGAGGAAGGGCGGCACCGCCGTCCCGCTCACCCCGCCCTGCCTCGAACCCACGCGCCCGCAGTTCTCGCCCGACGGCAGCCGCCTCGTCGTCTGCGCCTACCGCGGTGGCGGCTTTCACCTCTGGACGCTGCGGCCCGACGGCACGGGGCTGCGGCAACTCACCGACGGGCCCTGGGACGACCGGGGCCCCGCCTGGTCGCCGGACGGCTCCCGGATCGCGTTCGCCTCCGAGCGCGGCGGCGACACCGTGACCGGCTCCCCGTACCGCATCTGGACCGTGGACGCGCGCACGGGCACGCCGACCCGGCTCACCGGGCGCCCCGGCCAGCAGGGGCCGGGGCAGGACGCCCGCTGGGAGGACTTCGACCCCACGTGGTCGCCCGACGGGAAACGGGTGCTGTTCGTGCGGGCCGTCGTCACCGCCACCGGCACCCTCCGCGCGACCACGATCGCGTCGGTGGCCGCCGACGGCACGGGCCCGGTCACCACCGAGCACACCGACGGCTCAGGCGCCCAGCTCATGACCCCCGCGGTGTCGTCCACCGGGCGTCTGGCCCACCTGCGCACCACGGCCTCGCCTGCCGCGTCCTGCACGCTCGTCGTGGACGGCACACCCGTCGCCGTGCAGGGCGACGTCCTCCCCGCCCCGCCGCGCTGGACGGACGCGGACCGACTGCTCCTCAACGTCGGCGGACACTTCCGCCTGGTCGACCCGGACGCGCCGGGTGACGGCGAGGAGATCCCGTTCACGGCCACGCTGCCCGTGGAGCGGCCCCGCTTCCGGGGCAAGGCGTACGACTTCGAGGGCGCCGGCGCCCGTCCCGTCCGCGCACTGCACCTGCCCGCCCTGTCGCCGGACGGCCGTAGCGTCGCCTTCGCCGCGCTCAACGCGCTGTGGACCGCCGGGACGACCGGCGGCCGAGCACCGCGCAAGGTCCTGCAGGTCCCCGCCACCCGCTATGTACTGGCGCCGACCTGGACGCCCGACGGCACGGCGCTGGTGTACACCGACGACCGTGACGGACTCTTCGCCGTACGACGCCGGGACCTCCGCTCCGGTGCGGAGACAGTCCTCGCGGCGGGCGGACGCGTCTTCCCCGCCCTCTCGCCCGACGGAACGCGGCTGGCCTGCCTGGACATGTCCGGCAACCTCCTGGTGCGCGACCTGCCCGAGGGGGTCGAACGCGTCCTCGCCGCCCCGCTGGGAGCGGGCGGGCTGCCCGGCCGACCCAGCTGGTCGCCCGACGGCCGGTATGTGGCGCTGTGCGACCGGAACCGTCTCAACCAGCGGTTCCGCGAGGGCTACAACCTGATCCGCGTCGTCGACACGGCCACCGGAACGGCAGCCCTGCACGCACTCGCCCCGCACACCTCGCTCTCCGACCGCTACGACTCCGGGCCGGTCTGGTCGCCGGACGGCCGCTGGATGGCCGTGGTGGCGGAGTCGGCGCTGTGGCTGCTGCCGGTCCGCGCCGACGGCACCCCCGACGGCGAGCCACGCAGACTCACCACCGAACCGGCCGACCACCCCTCCTGGTCCGCCGACGGCGCCACCCTGCTCCACCTCTCCGCGGGCACCCTGCGCCTGACCGACCTGCGCAGCGGCAGAACCCGTACCGTCCGCGTCCCGCTCGACTACCGCAGACCGCGCCCGGCGGACACCGTGGTGCACGCGGGCCGCCTCTGGGACGGAACCGGAGGGGACGTCCGCGAGAACGTCGATGTCGTGATCCGCGACGGCCGTGTCACGGACGTGTCCCCGCACCGCGCCGACCGCCCGGCCGAACGCCGCGTCGACGCGAGCGACCGCACCGTGATCCCGGGCCTGTGGGACGCCCACACCCACCCCTGGCAGACCACGTACGGTGGCCGGCAGACCGCGCTGCAACTCGCTTACGGCATCACGACGGCCGTCTCGCTGGGCGGCTTCGCCTACGAACAGGCCCGCATCCGGGAGGCGGTCGCCGCCGGTGTCCTCGCCGGGCCCCGGCTGCTGACCACCGGTGAGCTGCTCGACGGGCCGCGCGTCGCCTACAGCATGGGCCGCGCCCATCGCACCCGCGAGGGCCTGCAGCGGTCGCTGGCGCGGGGTGCCGCGCTGGACTGGGACTTCGTGAAGACGTACGTACGGGCTCCCGCGTGGGTGATGAAGGAGGCCGCGGACTTCGGGCACGAGCGGCTCGGGGTGCGCAGCGGCAGCCACCTGTGCGGTCCCGGTGTGCAGCTGGGCCAGGACCTGACGACGCATTTGCAGGCGACCCAGCGGCTGGAGTTCGGCCACGCGACGTCCGCGGCGGGGCGGGCCTACCAGGACGTCGAGGAGATCTACACCGCGACCGACTTCCACCTCGTCGCCACCCCGTTCACGGCACTGGCACTGCTCGGCGCCGACGCCGCGCTGGCCGACGACCCACGTGTCACCGCCCTCATGCCGCCCTGGGACACCGCGCTCGTCCGACAGCAGGCCGGACAGCCGTCCAGCGAAGCCCAACTGGCCACGCTGGGGCGGGAGATGGACATCTACCGGCGCGTCCTCGCGAAGGGCGGCCTGATCGCGCTCGGCACCGACCAACCCATCGTCCCGGTCGGCCTGCATCTGCACCTCGCCCTGCGCGCCCTGCACAACGCCGGCTTGTCACCGGCGGAGGCACTGCGCACCGCGACCCTGCTGCCCGCGCGGGTCTTCGGCGCCGACGGCGACCTGGGCACCGTGGAGGAGGGCAAGCTCGCCGATCTCACCCTCGTGGACGGCGACCCGTTCACCGACTTCACCACGCTGATCCGCACGGTGGCGGCCCTGCGCGGCGGCGTCCTCTTCGAGCAGGCGGACCTGGTCGACGCCTTCGACACCGACACCGACACCGGGCGCCGGGTGCCGGACGACTGGCTGGAGGTGGGCCGCCAGATGCGTCGCGAGGGGTGCTGTGACCTCTGAGCAGGTCACGGTACACACACACTTCGTGAAAGATCTGCGCAGGAGTATCACTCGGGATGCACACAGCCTTTTGAAAGGATCGTTAGCGTTCTGGCCGTTCGACCCCACGTGCAAACGTGACCAGGCCGCGGCCGAGCAGAGCCGATGGCGCAGTCAACCCAGGAAGACCGCAGATGGACTACTGCTCCTCGTGCCGCCGGCATCTCAACGGGGCCCTCGTGTGCCCCGGATGCGGCGCCTATGCCCCCGACATCGCTCCCTCGACGACAGGGGGACGCACCGTGTCGGCGGCACCGGGCGCGGTGACGCGGGAGCGGCCTGCGGCCGATACCCGGTACGACGGCTACTTCCGTGACGAGGCACCGTCGGCCGACGCGCACGAGACGACGCCCGCAGCCCCGTCCGGTGGTGTGGACGGCGTACCGGCCGTCCCCGAGGGCCGGGCGGCGCGGCGTCGGCAGCGGGCCCGCTGGAAGAAGAACCAGCGCCGGGCCGTGGTCGCGACGGCCGTCGCGCTGGTCGGCGGCGGCCTGACCGTCTCGGCGCTCGACCGCGGGGCCGGCGACAAGGCCCAGGCAGCCACCGCGCCGGAACGCCCGAACGTGGGCCTCCCGGAGCAGCAGCACACGGAGCTCACCCGCCCGGCGTCCACTCCGCCGGACACCCCCGACGCCCCGCGCACCGACACGTCCACGTCGAAGCCGTCCCCGACCAACGCCGCCCGGGAGTCCGTCACGGCCCCGCGCACCACGCGGGACTTCACCCGACCGGACGCGGCCACCACGCCGAGTCCCACGGCGACCTCGGCCCCGCAGTCGCAGACCGCCTCCGCGAATCCCGGCGGAGGGAACTCCGGCGGCAGCGGCGGCAGTGGCGGCAGTGGCGGCAGTGGCGGAACCGAGGCCGACCAGCAGGCGCCGACCCCGACGCCCACCGACGGCTCCGACTCCGGAACCTCCACGTCACCGACGAGCCCGGCACCGGAAGCCACATCGCCGGCGCAGCTGTGCGTGCTCAACCTCCTGTGCGTCGGCTGACCGTGCCGGGCAAGTGAGCTGACCGCCCGAGCGCACCTCACCTGAGATCGTCGTCACCCTGCCGCATCGCCACACAAGCCCGTGGATGCGGTCATGCTGGAAGAAGCCGTACGCCATCGCCCGGCGAGGGCCGGCACCAGCAGAGCAGGACGTCGTACTCAGGAAGGAACTCTCCATGGTCGAGCAGGACGAGCGCTTCGATGTCGTGGTCCTCGGAGCGGGCCCCGGCGGCTACGTCGCCGCGATCCGCGCCGCCCAGCTGGGCAAGCGGGTGGCGGTCGTGGAGGAGAAGTACTGGGGCGGCGTCTGTCTGAACGTGGGCTGTATCCCCAGCAAGGCGCTGCTGCGCAACGCCGAACTGGCGCACATCTTCACGCGCGAGGCGAAGACCTTCGGCATCAAGGTGGACGGGCAGGTCAGCTTCGACTTCGGCGAGGCGTTCCGCCGCAGCCGCAAGGTCGCCGACGGCCGGGTCAAGGGCGTCCACTACCTGATGAAGAAGAACAAGATCACCGAGATCGACGGCCGCGGCACCTTCCTCGACCCGCACACCCTCCAGGTGGCCGGCTACGACGGCGAGACCCGCACCATCGGCTTCGACCAGTGCATCATCGCCACCGGTGCCACGCCCAAGTTGCTTCCCGGCACCCGGCGCAGCGCGCGCGTGGTGACGTTCGAGGAGCAGATCCTGGCCGAGGAACTGCCGCAGTCGATCATCATCGCGGGCGCCGGCGCGATCGGTGTCGAGTTCGCCTACGTACTCCACAACTACGGCGTGAAGGTCACGATCGTCGAGTTCCTGGACCGGATGGCGCCGCTGGAGGACGCCGAGGTCTCCGCCGAACTCGCCAAGCGGTACCGCAAGTTGGGCATCGACGTACTCACCTCCACCCGCGTCGACGCCGTCGACGAGTCCGGCGAGCAGGTGCGCGTCACGGTCACCGGCAAGGACGGCAGCCGGCAGGTCCTGGAGGCCGACAAGGTGCTGCAGGCGATCGGCTTCCAGCCGAACGTCGAGGGCTACGGCCTGGACAAGACAGGCGTGAGGGTCACCGAGCGCGGCGCGATCGACGTCGACGGGCGCTGCCGTACGTCGGTCCCGCACATCTTCGCCATCGGCGACGTGACGGCGAAGCTGATGCTCGCGCACGCCGCCGAGGCCATGGGCATCATCGCCGCCGAGACCATCGCGGACGCCGAGACGATGGAGCTGGACTATGTGATGATCCCGCGAGCCACCTACTGCCAGCCGCAGATCGCCAGCTTCGGCTACACGGAGGCACAGGCCCGCGAGCTCGGCCACGACGTCAAGGTGGCGAAGTTTCCCTTCACCGCGAACGGCAAGTCGCACGGCCTCGGCGACGCGACCGGCTTCGTGAAGCTGATCAGCGACGCCAAGTACGGCGAGCTGCTCGGCGGCCACCTCATCGGCCCGGACGTCACCGAGCTGCTGCCCGAGCTGACCCTGGCCCAGCAGTGGGACCTCACGGTCCACGAGGTCGCCCGCAACGTCCACGCGCACCCGACGCTCGGCGAGGCGGTCAAGGAGGCCGTGCACGGCCTCGCCGGACACATGATCAACTTCTGACCGTTCAGCCGTCGAGCCACCAGCGGGCCGCCCCCCAGGCAAACGCGTAACCGAAGCCGTTGACCGCCCAGTGCAGGGTCATCGGCGCCAGCAGACTGCCGGAACGGCGGCGCAGCTCGCACAGGACGACCCCGGCGACGGCCGTGGCGACGATCGCCGCGGCCACCGTCGGTGCCACGCCGGCCTGGCCTTCCCCGAAGACGGACCCGACGGCGGCGTTGGAGCGGTTGATGCCACGGGACGGCATCAGGTGCCAGACCCCGAACAGCAGCGACGACACGCCCGTGGCCCACGCCGTGCCGTACCGGCGCCGGAGCATGGCCCACAGCACGCCACGGAAGGCGGTCTCCTCCAGCAGTACGGTCCCGAAGGGCACCCGCACCAGCGCTCCCCACAGCATCCGCTCCAGGGACAGATCCGCCGCCCTGCCGTCCCGGAAGGCCTCGCGCCCGGCCGGAACGGCGAGCAGGATCAGCAGCACCAGCAGGACGATCGCCACCAGTACGGGAGCCCAGCGCAGCCCCCGGCGCACCCCCGCCGCGTCCAGCCCCAGGTCGGCCGCGGTGAGGCCGTCCCAGCGGGCGATCATCAGCAGCACGGCCGTCGCGACCACGCAGATGACCACGTACATGGCCGGGCTCCGCGCGAGCCAGTTGTTCAGCAGGTTCGCGGCGGTGAGCACGGCAAGAGCACAGGTGATCCGCATCCGGGTTCCAGCATCCCCCGGCTGCGCCGATCAGCCCAGTTTGCGGCAGTACAGCGCGTCGGGCGTCCGGGCCGACCCCACCCGACCGGTGTAGGCGATGCCGGCCGCGTACTCGTCGTCCGCGCACTGGCCCTTGTAGTGGCCCTGCGCGAAGTCGCCGCCCTTGGCGGCCGGCCCCCGGTTGTCGCCCCGGTCGAACCAGACCGTACGGCCACTCGCGCCGAGCCTCCCGGCCGGGGCAGCCGCGCACAGGGCGGCGGAGACGGCCGCGCCGCGGACGCTGTAGCCGATCAGGAACTGCCCCTCGGCGCACTGGAGTTTGGTGTATCCGGACGCCCAGTCCCGTCCCGCGGCCACATGCCGCTCGTCCGCGACCACCTCGTGTCCGTCGGCCGGGTCCCACAGGGCGCCGGCCGTCACGTCCGAGCACAGCCCCCGGTTGCCGGTGTGGCCGAGACCGAGCAGCCGCTGTCCGTCGGGGCAGACGGCCTTGCGGGCGCCGGGGTTCCAGTCGGGCAGGGCGCGCATCCGCCGCGACTGGACGAAGTCGCCGTGGTCGGGGCTGAGCATGGACCAGTCGGCGACCGGCGCCACCGGCCCGGTGCGGCCGTCGGCCCCGATGAGCCTCCTCCAGGCGTCGTCCCGCCAGTCGTCGCCGTCGTACACGCCCATACGGCGGCCTTCGGCATCCCAGTGCAGCAGCGCCCAGCCGTTGCCCTTGCGGTCCTGGTGCCAGCCGACGAGCGGCCAGTAGGCGAAGTCGGCGTCGGTGCGGATCAGTTGGTCCACGAAGTTCTCGAACCAGGCCCGCGGCTTCTGGCCGGTCTCGTCGCGGCCCCCGACGCCGAACTCGCTGATCCAGACGGGTGCCGTGAAGTGCCGGTCCTGCTCGCCGGTCACGAAGAAGGCCTGGCGGTTCAGCACCGCGACCAGTTCGGTCGGGCTCAGGTCTCGGTAGCGGGGATCGCTGGTCTCGCCCGTTCCGGTGGCGCCGCTGTGATTGGGGCCGGTGTAGTCGTAGAAGTGGGCGGAGTACACCAGCTTGCCGGAGTCGACGAGCGTGTGCGACAGGCGGCGGGTGGGCTCCAGGGTGGGGCGCTCGTGCGGGAGGCCGTCGACGGGGATGCCGGTCCAGTTGATGCCCTCGACAACGATCAGCAGGTTCGGGTTGGCCTCCGTCAGAATGCGGTCGCCGACGCGTTGGGAGGCGGCGAACCAGTCATGGTTGTCGCCGAGACCCCAGTTGGGGTCGTCCCACACGTTGCGGCGCACCTCGTTGTAGAGGTCGGCGCCGACGACGCGTGGGTTGTCCCGGTAGCGGCGGGCCATGAAAATCCAGTCGTTCTCCCAGGTCCCGGTGGACTGGCCGGCGTTCCAGCGTTCGTTGCCGTCCACTCCGCAGCACCAACGCGTGGTGTTGGTGTGGTTGTTGAGGATCACCGCGAGGCCGGCCGCCGTGAGGTCGCGCACGACCGCGTCGTACACCTCCAGCGGAGTCCTGCCGCGCAGTGTGGGATTGGCGGCGACGGAGTCGTCCGTGACCGGACGGCTGTCGCGGATCATCTCGTTGGAGAAGGGCAGCCGGACGCTGTTGATCCCGATCTCGCGGAACCCGGCGATGATCTCGGACATCGGGGCGCGGTCCAGGCCGAGCGGTATCCGGCCGGAGTTCTCGCCGGCGTGATGGCTCGCGTCGTCGGCCTGGTCGCCCGAGCCGTTCCAAGTGCCGCTGGCGCCGTGCCAGTTGCCGGAGCGCAGCTTGAAGCGGTCCCCTTCCGCGTCGACGATCCAGCGGCCCCGGGTGCTCAGCGGCGGCGTCCAGTCCTGCGCGCCGGTCGTGGCGGCGGCCGCGACGACCGTCTCGGCACCGGCCGGCTGCTGCTCGGCCGCGGCCTCGGGCAGCGAGGCGAGCGGGACGAGGAGGAGTACGGCGGCGAGAGTCGCCCTGGCCAAGGATCCGCGCACGGTCACCATCCCGACGGCTGAGTTGTCATGGCGGCGTCATCATGCTGGATGGGGTGACATTGGTCCAGTCTTTCGCGGGGTTCCGGCCCCCGACGGGGTCGGTGCGCAGCCACCTCCCCGACGAACGCGGTCTCCCGCGCCTCCTCCACCCGAATGGGGCCCACCTCCCTTCATGGCCCGCACCTGTGGCGCCGTGCGGCCCCGTTGAGCATCCTCGGTGGTACCGCGTCCCAGGGAGGCAGACCCATGCCGGCCAAGAACCTCACCGCCAACCGCTCCGCCCTCGGCCACCGCATCACCTACGCCCTGCGCCACCCCGACCGCGTGCCCCGCCATCTCGTCCGCACCGCACGGGACATGTGGCTGCGCCGCCGCCACCCGGACCACGTCTCCTACTACCGGGCCGTCATGCGCTCCGACACCCGGGCCGACCCGGACGCGGCCGTCGGCAGCCACAACCGCGAGCGATGGCTGGCGCTCGGGGAGATGCAGTTCGACTACCTCCTCGGCCACGGCCTGCGCCCCGAGCATCGGATGCTGGAGATCGGCTGCGGCAACCTGCGCGGAGGCTGGCGCTTCATCCGCCATCTGGAGCCCGGCCACTACTACGGCATCGACATCTCGCCCGACATCCTCTTCGCCGCACAGGACACCCTCGTGGCCATGGGGCTGCAGCGGCGGCTGCCCACGCTGACCCCGGTGCGCGACCTGAAGCTGCGCTTCCTGCCCGACGCCCACTTCGACGTGGTGCACGCCCACAGCGTCTTCTCGCACTCACCGCTCCCGGTCATCGAGGAGTGCCTGGCCCATGTCGGCCGGGTGCTCGCGCCCGGCGGCTGGTTCGACTTCACCTTCGACCGCACCGAGGGTGAGGAGCACCACGTCCTGCGGGAGGACTTCTACTACCGCACCGAGACCCTCCTGGCGCTGGCCGAGAAACACGGCCTGCAGGCCCGCTTCATGACGGACTGGGAGGAACTCCCGCACGGCCAGTCCAAGATCCGGGTCACGCATCCCGTGTGAGCCGACGCCCCGTCATCAGGTCAACTGTCCCGGACTCTTGACTCGTAAAGCAGGAGTGGCGATCCTCGTCGCACATCTTGCGAGGTCATGACAACCAGTCGACCGCGCGATCCCGCCGACCGAGGGACGTGGGCTGTGACCAGTTCCGGACGCCCGTACCGCCGACGCAAGAACGTGACCGTGGTGTCGCTCCTCCTCTTCGTTCTGTCCATCGCGCTGGGCCCCACGCCGAGTTCGGCGGCCGGAACCGACTGGTGGAACCCGACCGCACGGCCGGCGCCGGACTCCCAGGTCAATGTCACGGGGGAGCCCTTCAAGGGGACCAACGCCCAGGGCGAGGTGCGCGGCTTCGTGGACGCGCACGACCACATCTTCTCCAACGAGGCCTTCGGCGGGCGTCTGATCTGCGGAAAGCCGTTCTCCGACGCCGGCGTCGCCGACGCCCTGAAGGACTGCCCCGAGCACTACCCCGACGGTTCGCTCGCCATCTTCGACTTCATCACCAACGGCGGTGACGGCAAGCACGACCCGAACGGCTGGCCCACCTTCAAGGACTGGCCCGCGCACGACTCGCTGACCCACCAGCAGAACTACTACGCCTGGGTCGAGCGGGCCTGGCGCGGCGGCCAGCGCGTGCTGGTCAACGACCTCGTCACCAACGGCGTGATCTGCTCGGTCTACTTCTTCAAGGACCGCAGCTGCGACGAGATGACGTCCATCCGGCTGCAGGCCAAGCTGACGTACGACATGCAGGCCTTCGTCGACAAGATGTACGGCGGCACCGGCAAGGGCTGGTTCCGCGTCGTCACCGACAGCGCACAGGCCCGTGAGGTCATCGAACAGGGCAAGCTGGCCGTCATCCTCGGCGTCGAGACCTCCGAGCCCTTCGGGTGCAAGCAGATCCTCGACATCGCGCAGTGCAGCAAGGAGGACATCGACAAGGGCCTGGACGAGCTGCATGCGCTGGGTGTGCGCAGCATGTTCCTGTGCCACAAGTTCGACAACGCCCTGTGCGGGGTCCGCTTCGACTCCGGCTCACTCGGAACGGCCATCAACGTCGGCCAGTTCCTGTCGACCGGCACCTTCTGGAAGACCGAGACGTGCAAGGGTCCGCAGCACGACAACCCCATCGGCAACGCGGCGGCGGCCGCAGCCGAGAAGAAGCTCCCGGCGGGCGAGGAGGTCCCCTCGTACAGCGCCGACGCCCAGTGCAACGTCAGAGGTCTCACCGATCTCGGCGAGTACGCCGTACGGGGCATGATGAACCGCGGGATGATGCTGGAGATCGACCACATGAGCGTCAAGGCCACCGGCCGGGTGCTCGACATCTTCGAGTCCGCGTCCTACCCCGGCGTGCTCTCCTCGCACAGCTGGATGGACATGGACTGGACCGAGCGGGTCTACGGCCTCGGCGGCTTCATCGCCCAGTACATGCACGGCTCCGACGGCTTCATCGCCGAGGCCAAGCGCACCGAGGCCCTGCGCGACAAGTACGGCGTCGGCTACGGCTACGGCACCGACATGAACGGCGTCGGCGGCTGGCCGGGCCCGCGCGGAGCGGACGCCCCGAACAAGGTGACGTACCCCTTCAAGAGCGTCGACGGCGGCTCCGTCATCGACCGGCAGACCACCGGTCAGCGCACCTGGGACCTGAACACCGACGGCGCCGCCCACTACGGCCTCGTCCCCGACTGGATCGAGGACATCCGCCGCGTCGGCGGTCAGGACGTGGTCGACGACCTGTTCAGGGGCGCCGAGTCCTACCTGGACACCTGGGCGGCCTCCGAGAACCACGAGGCCGGCGTCAACCTCGCCCGCGGCGCGAGCACGTCGGCCAGTTCCTCGGAGTGGAGCCTGTTCACGAGCTACAAGCCGGGGCGGGCCGTCGACGGCGACGGCGGCACCCGCTGGGCGAGCGACTGGAGCGACGACCAGTGGTACAAGGTCGACCTCGGCTCCACCCGCGTGGTCAAGCGGGTCACGCTCGACTGGGAGCGCGCGTACGCGAAGTCGTACCGCATCGAGCTGTCCACCGATGGAGTGAACTGGCAGACCGCCTGGTCCACGACAGCCGGTGACGGCGGCCTGGACACGGCCCGGTTCAGCGGCACACCGGCCAGGTACGTTCGGGTCCAGGGCCTGGACCGAGGCACCGACTGGGGCTACTCGCTCTACGAGGTCGGCGTCCACAGCGGCTGACACCCACGAGAGGGGCTCCATGGCACGGTTGCCGTCCGCCGAGCGGCGGCGACAGCTCACCGAAGCGGCGATCAGGGCGATGGCCCGGGACGGCGTCCCCAGGACGACCACCCGGTCCATCGCCGCCGAGGCGGGCGTCTCGCTGAGCGTCTTCCACTACTGCTTCGACTCCAAGCAGGAGCTGATCGAGTCCGTCATCACCACCATCACCGGGCACTACGTGACGGTGGTGAAGCAGGCCCTACGGCCCCGGGCCACCCTCGAGGAGACCGTCCGGGCCGGCTTCGAGGCGTACTGGGACCACGTCCGCGCCCACCCGGACGAGCACATGCTCACCTACGAGCTGGCGCAGTACGCCCTGCGCCAGCCCGGCTTCGAGCACCTGGCACGCCGCCAGTACGAGCTGTACGCCGAGACGTACGCCGAGCTCATCGAGCAGTTGCGGCAGACCATGGGCGTCCGGCTCCGCGTACCCGTCCCGGTACTGGCCCGCTATCTGGCCGCCATGACCGACGGCCTCACGCTCAACTACCTCGTCCTCGGCGACGACGCGGCCTGGACCGGCATCCTCGACACGGTCACCGCGCACATCGCCGGGCTGGTGTGCGAGAGCTGACGGGGGCGCTCACCCCGGTACGGCTGCCCGATCACGGGCCTCCTGAGTCGCGTCCCGCCGGAAGAGCCACCGCATCTCCGGCTCCACCACGAACCGCAGCGCCCGCCGCACCGGGGATGTGCACAGCACGGTCACGACCACCGCGGCGACGACGGCGACGACGACCGGGCCGAGCGGCTGCTGCATCCAGGCGGGGTCGTACCAGCCGAAGTAGTTCGCGCTCTGGGCGACGAACCCGTGCAGCAGATAGCCGTACAGGGTGCCCACGCCCAGCACCGTGCACCACATCCGCCGCCCGGGCACCCAGGCGAGGAAGCAGGCCACCAGGACCAGCGAGCAGGCGAACAGGACCGGCGTCATCACGGCCCCGTACCACTGGGGTGCGCCCAGCTCCTCGGCGCTGTCGCGGTGGTAGAACCAGGCCCCGGCCATCCGCGGCACCGCCCAGTACGCCACCACGAACGCGGCCGCGAACACGGGCACGGCCGCGATCCGCACCGCGCGGCGGCGCACCATCCGGAAGTGCTCCGGGCGCAGCAGCAGACCCAGCACGAAGTACGGCAGGAACTGCAGGGTGCGCTGCAGATCGAGGTCGTTGCCGATGGACGGCGAGAGGGTGGCCAGCATCGCCACGGCGAGCGCCAGCGGCAGCGGCATGCGCACCCGCCGCCACAGCGGTGCGCTCAGCCGCCACAGGAACAGGGACGCGAGGAACCACGTCAGATACAGCGGGTCCAGCAGGCTGATCGGGCGGTCCGGTTCCTGGTCCGTCCACCTGGTGAACAGGGTGTACGCCGTCTCGAAGACGACGTACGGGACGACGAGACCGGTCACCAGCCGTCTGAGCTGCTGCGGGCGGCCGTCGAAGCTGCGGGAGAAGTATCCGGAGATCACGATGAACGCCGGCATGTGGAAGGCGTACACCAGCATGTACACCGCGCTGACCGTCCGGCTGCCGTCCCGCAGCGGTTCCCACGCATGGCCGACCGCCACCAGGACGATCGCCGCGTACTTGGCGTTGTCGAAGAAGGCGTCCCGCTGTTTCGAAGGCGCAGGTGACGGGGCTGTGGCAGGCGCGGGAGCCGTGACGGTGTGATTCGGCATCCCACGCGTCTCACCACTTATGGCCCCGGCAAACCTCCGCAGGCGGCCACAGGCTCCGAGGCCCCGGGGGGACGGCGCATAGGGCCGTAAGGGGTGTGGTCGTAACCCGTGTGATCGCTCCGAATGGTGCGACCCGAGGGATTGGCTGACGGTGGATCACGTCAGGCCTGGCTCCAGTGGTGATGAAGCGTCAGCCGCCCAGGCCGTGACGGAAGGACTCACTATGCGCTCTGTCCGCATGCTGCTCGCCACCGCGACGGCCACGGCCGCTCTGGCGATCGCGCCCACCGCCTACGCCATCACGACGGGGGACTGGGACCAGGAAGAAACCTCCCACAGCAAGGACCACGACAGCGACTCCCACAGCAAGGACCACGAGGAGGAGTCCTCCGGAAAGAAGCACGAGGACAACTCCTACAGCAAGGAGCACGACAAGGAGAGCAAGCACGACGAGCCGCGTGGCGGGGTCCACACGGGTGGTGGAGCGCTTGCGGCCCTGTTCAAGGGCGATGACTGGGGCGGGGACAAGGAGAAGGAGAACTCCGACGGCTACAAGGAGAAGGACGAGTCGGACGGCTACAAGGAGAAGGACGAGTCGGACGGCTACAAGGAGAAGGACGAGGAGGGCAAGCACGACAAGGAGGGGAAGCACGACGAGGGAAGCAAGCACGACGAGGAGGGCAAGTACGACGAGGAGAGCAAGCACGACAAGCCGCACGGTGGGGTGCACACCGGTGGCGGAGCGCTTGCGGCCGTGACCAACGGTGACGACTGGGGCGGCGACAAGGACCCGAAGCACGACCCTGACAGCTACCGCAGCAAGGACGAGGGACACGGCGACCACGACAAGGGCTCGTGGAAGGAAGAGGACCACGGCGACGACTCGTGGAAGGGCGACCACGAGAAGGACTCGTACGGCGGCGACCACGACAAGGAGTCGTGGGGTGGTGGCGACGACGACGGGCCGCGCGGCGGTATGCACACGGGCGGTGGCGGTCTCGCCTCGCCGGGTGTCACCGCGGGTGGTCTGGCCGTCCTCGGTGCCGCCGGCGCCGGCATGTACGTGCTCCGTCGCAAGAAGGCCGCCGGATCCGTGGCGTGACCGATGCCCGATGACATAACCGCTGTGGCCGCCGCACGTGCGCCGTGCGTCGCGGCGGTCCCGCGGGTCGTCCCAAAGTCCTCCCCGCATTCCTCCGTCCTGCTGTGTCCGCTGCTGTGCCCGAGTGAGGTGGTGCCCCATGGCCGCCGGCTGTCCCTCGTCCCCCGAGAACGACCCGGCCCGTTCCGACACCGGTTCCGCGACCTCGCGGCGGATAAGGCGCGTGGCCGCGGTGACGTTCTGGACCGTGGTCGCCGCCTTGGTTGTGGTGGTGACCCTTCCCGGAGCCCAGGACGGCGCTTCCGACGGCGGCCGTGCACAGAAGGCACTGCCGGCGGTCGGATCGCACGCTCCGGGGGAAGCCGGATCCCATGCCTCACCGCGGCCGCGGTCCGACTCACCGGCGCGGCGCCCCGTGGGCAAGCACCTGGCGCGGTCCCGGCCGGTGCGGCTGCTCATCCCCAAGATCTCGGTCGACGCGCCCTTCACCGACCTCACCGTCGGCAGTGCCGGCCGGCTCAACCCCCCGCCGGCCCACAACACCAACCTCGTCGGCTGGTACGCCAAGGGGGCGACCCCGGGTGAGACGGGCACGTCGATCATCGCCGGCCACGTGGACACGGCCACGTCCCCCGCGGTCTTCGCGAGCCTGAGCGAGCTGCGCAAGGGGGACCGCTTCCAGGTGCTGCGGGCCGACGGCCGCAAGGCGTCCTTCGTGGTCGACAGCGCGGAGACCTTCGACAAGGACACCTTCCCCAGCGAGCGCGTGTACCGCGACACCGCCCGGGCCCAGGTCCGGCTCATCACCTGCGCCGGGGACTACGACCGTCAGGTCAAGGACTACACCGCCAACCTGGTCGTCTTCGCCCACCTCGTCTGAACCACCACGTTCCGTATCACGCCCCTCCGCGCTGACCTCGTGTCTTACAGTGACTGCGACCAGTTCCGGTGACAGATCCTGTGAGGTACTCGCTAACCATGCCGACCGAGACGTTTGAGTTCCAGGTAGAGGCCCGTCAGCTGCTCCAGCTGATGATCCACTCGGTCTACTCGAACAAGGATGTCTTCCTGCGGGAGCTCGTCTCCAACGCATCCGACGCGCTCGACAAGCTGCGCCTGGAGAAACTGCGGGACGACGCCCTCGACGCCGACGTGTCAGATCTGCACATCGAGATCGACGTCGACAAGGAGGACCGCACCCTCACGGTGCGGGACAACGGCATCGGGATGTCGTACGACGAGGTGGGCAAGCTCATCGGCACCATCGCCAACTCGGGCACGGCCACTTTCCTCCAGGAGCTGAAGGAGGCCAAGGACGCGGCCGGGGCGGAGGGGCTGATCGGCCAGTTCGGCGTCGGCTTCTACTCCGGCTTCATGGCGGCGGACGAAGTGACGCTGGTGACGCGGCGGGCCGGCGAGAGCCAGGGCACCCGCTGGACGTCGCGCGGCGAGGCCACGTACACGCTGGAGACGGTCGCCGACGCTCCGCAGGGCACGTCGGTCACGCTCCACCTCAAGCCCGCCGACCCCGAGAACCAGCTCCACGACTACACCTCGCCCTGGAAGATCAGGGAGATCGTCAAGCGGTACTCGGACTTCATCACCTGGCCGATCCGGATGGTCCCGGACGCTGCCGCCCCGGGCGACGGCGACGGTGAAGGTGACGGGGACACCGCGCCCGAGCCCGAGACGCTGAACTCGATGAAGGCCCTGTGGGCGCGTTCACGCAACGAGGTCTCCGACGACGAGTACCACGAGCTGTACAAGCACATCAGCCACGACTGGCGCGAGCCGCTGGAGACGATCCGGCTGCAGGCGGAGGGCACCTTCGAGTACCAGGCCCTGCTGTTCGTCCCCACCCACGCCCCGCACGACCTGTTCACGCGTGACTTCAAGCGCGGCGTGCAGCTCTATGTGAAGCGCGTCTTCATCATGGACGACTGCGAGGCGCTGCTGCCGCCGTACCTCCGCTTCGTCAAGGGCGTCGTCGACGCGGCCGACCTCTCGCTGAACGTCTCCCGCGAGATCCTCCAGCAGGACCGGCACATCCGGATGATGCAGCGCCGGCTGACGAAGAAGGTCCTGTCCACGGTCAAGGAGTTCATGACCAAGGACGCCGACCGCTACGCCACCTTCTGGCGGGAGTTCGGCACCGTCGTGAAGGAGGGCCTGCTCACCGACACCGAGAACCGCGACGCCATCCTCGCCGTGTCGTCCTTCGCCACCACCCACGCCGACGACGAGCCGACCACGCTGGCGCAGTACGTCGAGCGGATGAAGGACGGCCAGGACGACATCTACTACATCACCGGCGAGTCGCGGCAGAGCATCGAGAACTCCCCGCACATGGAGGCGTTCCGCGACAAGGGCATCGAGGTCCTGCTGCTCACCGACCCCGTCGACGAGGTGTGGGTCGACGCCGTGGGCGAGTACGAGGGCAAGCCGCTGCGCTCCGTCACCAAGGGCGAGATCGACCTGGCGGCCGAGGGCGACGAGAAGGCCGGCGAGGAGCGCGAGAAGCAGGCCGAGGACTACGCCGCTCTGCTCGGATGGATGCGGGAGCAACTGGACGAGGACATCAAGGAGGTGCGCCTGTCCGCGCGGCTCACCGTCTCCGCGGCCTGTGTCGTCTCGGACGCGCACGATCTGACGCCGGCCCTGGAGAACATGTACCGGGCGATGGGCCAGGAGGTGCCGCGCACCAAGCGGATCCTGGAGCTCAACCCCGGCCACCCGCTGGTGAAGGGCCTGAACCAGGCGTACAAGGAGCGCGAGGACCGCACCGAGCTCGCCGAGTCCGCCGACCTGCTCCACACGCTGGCGGTGCTCGCCGAGGGCGGTCAGCCGAAGGACCCCGCGCGGTTCGTGAAGCTGGTGGCGGACCGGCTGGAGCGCACCCTGTAGGCGGTGCGCCGTAGGCCATGTGGTCGTGTGCGCGGGCCGTTGTCAGTGGCCCGCGCTACCTTCCTTGCAGTCGGCTTCCGGCCCTATTCCTGGAGGATCCATGGCCTCTCGTCTCAACCCCTACATCACCTTCGCCGGCGACGCCCGGCAGGCGATGGAGTTCTACAAGGACGTCTTCGGCGGCACCCTCGTGCTCAACAGCTACGGCGAGTTCGGTCAGAAGGACACCCCGATGGCCGACAAGATCATGCACGGCATGCTGGAGGCCCCCAACGGCTTCACCCTGATGGGCGCCGACACCCCGACGGATGACCACCGGCCCGGCAACAACATCTCGGTCAGCCTCAGCGGCGACGACGACGCCGAACTGCGTGGCTACTGGGAGAAGCTGTCGGACGGCGCCACGGTGACCGTGCCGCTGGACAAGCAGATGTGGGGCGACGTCTTCGGTATGTGTACCGACCGCTTCGGCATCACGTGGATGGTCAACATCGCCGGGCAGGCCGGCTGAGCGCGAGCGTCCGGGGCAGCTCCGGCGCGGCTGCCGGGGTCACCGTTCCGGCAGCCACTCGCTCAGCGCGTCGACGAGCCGGTCGAGGGCCGGTTCATCGACGGAGCGATCCGTCATGACGGTCCGGCCGTCGAAGCGGAGCGTGTACTGGAACATGTCCGCCCCCTCCATGTCCCGCGTGAAGTCGGAGACTTCGTCCAGCGCCGGATCGCCGAGCAGCGTCCGCAGCTCGGTGAACTCCGCAGCGCCGGTGCGACGGACCGCGCGTTCCCCCTTGTCGTCGGTGTGCACGGTGCCGTCCCCCCGCAGGGTCACCTCCTTGTGCACGCCCGCGTAGCCGCCGGTGACCACCATGGTCACCAGCACCTGATCCGGTCCGGTGACGGGGACCGGAGCAGGGCTCCGGGACACCGAAGGCGAGGGCGGGGGAGAGGTCTGCGCCTGCGACGGCGAGGTTGATGCCGACCGCGGCGGTGCGGACGAGGCGTCGCAGCCGACCAGTCCCAGTACACCCGCCACGACCAGGACGACTGCCACACGTCCACCGAACACAGCGCCCCCACCCGTCCGTCACGTCAACTGGAGTGTCCTTACCACGGAATGGGCGGCTCCGGGACCGGCCCGTGGTCAGTCAGGGGCACGGTGATTTTCAGCCCACCTGTTGACGTAACGCCCAGCAGGGCAGGTACAGGGCGTAGACCACGCGCGGCCAGGGAAAGGAGCTATACGGCAAACCGCGGGGAGTGTCCGTCAGCGCCCGGAGTGTCGGGCCCGCAGCGCTGAGGAGGGGCCAGGCATGGGCGGGCAGCCCTTGTTTCTCGAACCGCGGCTGGAGTCGCGGCTGCGCTCGTTGCTGAACGAACCGGGCCTGTTGCACGCGCTCACAGAGGGCCTCGGGTCACCGTTGAACGTCGTCGTGCCCGACCAACTCGCCGACAATCTCCAGCAGTTCCGCTCGGTGTACGGCAGCCACCATCTCTCCGGCCAGGTGTACTTCGCCCACAAGGCCAACCGGTCCAGCGCCCTGCTGCGCCGGCTTGCCGCCACGGACGCCGGTGTGGACGTCGCTTCCCTCGGGGAACTGCAGCACGCCCTCGGCGCCGGCTTCACCCCCGACCGGATCACGGCGACGGGGCCGAAGAACCCGGAACTCCTGTGGCTGGCGGCCCGTACGTCGGTCACCGTCAGCCTCGACACCCGAGGCGAGCTCGAGCAACTCGCCACCCTGGTACGCAAACACGCGCTGCCCAGGGCCCGTGTCCTGCTCCGGCTGTCGGGATTCGAGGCGTCCGGCGTAAGGGTGTTGAGCCGTCGGAGCCGATTCGGTACCGACGTGGGCGAGTTGGAGCCGCTGCTGGAGGCAGTCGAGCGGCACGGCGATGTCGTCGACCTGGTCGGCGTGGCCTACCACCTGGACACGACGAGCCTCACCGAGAAGGCCACGGCGCTGGAGGGCTGTCTGCGGGTGCTGGAGGAATGCCGGAGCCGCGGGCTCCGGCCCCGGGCCGTGGACCTCGGCGGCGGCTTCGGCACCAACTACCTCGCCGACGGCGGCCAATGGGACCGGTACACCACCGAACTCACCGAAGCCGTCCTGGGCACCCGCCCACCGCTGACGTACGGCGGCCACGGCTACGGCCTCCGCAACGAAGCGGGCACCCTGCGCGGCACGCTGGGTCTGTACCCCGCTCACCGGCCGGTCGCCGGCGCCCGCTACCTCGACGAACTGCTCGCGCACCCGGCCGCGTCGCTCGGCGGCCGCCCCCTGGCCGCTCAGCTCCTCGAGCACCTTTACGACCTGCACACCGAACCCGGCCGAGCACTGCTCGACCAGTGCGGACTGACCCTGACCAGGGTGCTGGAGGTGCGCGACCAGGAGACCGGCGGCCCCCTTGCCGTACGGGTGGCGGCGAAGGCCGACGACGTGGCCCTGGAGGAGCACGGGGTGCTCATGGACCCAGTCGTCCTGCCACGGGACGGGACGAGCGGCGCCGCCGGTGCCGGCACCCGTACCGAATCCGTCGCCGTTCACCTCTTCGGCAACCTGTGTCTGGAGTCCGATCTGATCACCCGCCGCACGGTCTTCCTGCCCCGCCGTCCCGAACCGGGCGACCTGCTGGCCTTCGCCAACACGGCCGGCTACTGCATGGACTTCCACGCCACCCGCGCCCAGCACCAGCCCGTCGCGCGCAAGGTCGCCGCCTGGCAGGAGGGCGACGCGTGGCGCTGGTGCCTGGACGACCAGTACTGGCCGACCACACCCGTGGGGGGAGCGCAGTGAGGTACGACAGCATCACCGAGGCCATCGGCAACACACCGCTGGTGCGCATCGACCCGGCCGTGCACGGCCTGAGGCACATCGACCTGTACGCCAAGCTGGAGTTGCTCAACCCCTTCGGATCGGTGAAGGACCGGGCCGCCTGGAACATGGCGCGTCCACACCTGGCCGCCGCGGCCGGGGAGGGCGGCCAGGTCGTCGAGCTGTCCAGCGGCAACACCGCCAAGGCCTTGGCCGTTCTCGCGGGCATGCACGGCCTGACCTTCAAGAGCGTCACCAACCGGATGCGCATCCCCGAGATCAAGGACCTGCTCCTGCTGCTGGGCGCGGAGATCGAGGAACTGCCCGGCCAGAGCGAGTGCCTGGACCCGACCGCGACCGACGACCCGCTCACCCTGTTCCACCGCACCCTCTCCGAGCCGGACAGCGCATATCTGCACACCGACCAGTACTTCAACCCGCGCAACACCGAGGCCCACTTCACCGGCACCGGCCCGGAGATCGTCAAGGACCTCGACGGCCGGGCCCCGGACTGGTTCATCGCCTGCGTGGGCACCGCCGGTTCCTCCACGGGCGTCGCCCGCGCCCTGCGCGAGCACGACCCCGCCGTACGGGTCGCCGGCCTGGTCGCGGCCAAGTCGGACTTCATCCCCGGCATCCGCACCATCGACGAGGCGCACGAGGTGGGCCTGTTCGACCCCGGCACCTACGACACGATCGAGGCGGTCGGCGCCGACGAGGCGATCGAGGGGATGCTGACCCTCAACCGCCGCTGCGGCATCCTCGCCGGACCCACCGGAGGCGCCGCCTACTTCGGAGCCATACGCCAACTGTGCGACATCGACGACGAGTTGGAAGAGCGGCACGACGAGGAAGCCGTGGAGCGGCAGTCGGCGGTCTTCATCGTCTGCGACCGAGTCGAGAGCTATCTGAGCTACGTCCGGCAGCGGCGCCCTGACCTCTTCGGCCGCCCGCGCCGCAGGAACTCCCCGGCCGACCTCACCGACGCCGAGGTGCGCACGGCACCGGCCATCGGCGTCGCCGACGCCCAGAAGTGGATCGCCACCGGTGAACCGCTCGTCGTCGACCTGCGCAGTCCCTACGCGTACGCCGCCCTGCACATCGACGGTTCGGTCAACATCGTCGACGAGCTCTTCGAGGAACTCCTCCACGGCGGACTGCCGTTCAGCCGCAGCCGCCCCGTCCTGCTGGCCTGTCCGGTCGGCGAGAAGTCCGCCCGCCATGCCGCCCTGCTGACCCGGATGGGGCATCCGGACGTGCGCAGCCTGACCGGCGGCATCATCGCCTGGCGTGACGCGGGCGCACCTCTCGTACGGGACTGACGCCCATGACCCTGCCCAGGACCGACACCCAAGAGGCCGCCCTCATCGAGGAGTTGGGGGCGTGGCAGCGTGCGCTGCGCTCCCGGTTCCCGATCATCACCGCGCACCCGGAACTGACCTACCTCGACAGCGCGGCCACCGCCCAGAAACCGCAGGACGTGCTCGACACCGTCCGCACCTACCTCACCACGACCAACGCCAACGCCGGACGCGGCACCTACCCCTGGGCCAACCGGACCACGGCCCTGGTCGAGCAGGCCCGCGACCGGGTGAAACGGTTCCTCGACGACCCCGTGCCGGAACGCTCGGCCGTGCATTTCACGAGCGGCACCACCGAGGGCCTGCGCGCGATCGCCCGTGACTGGCTGCCCCAATTCCTGACCGACGGCGACGAGATCGTGGTCCCCGTGGCCGACCACGAGGCCAACATCGCACCCTGGCTGGAGGTCCAGCGGGAACTGGCCCGGCAGGGCGTCCGTATCGGCGTGCGGCCGATGCCGTACCAAGGGGCGTCCGGCGACTACGACCACACCGCGCTCACCCGGCTGGCGGGCCCGCGGACCCGGTTCGTCGCCGCGAGCCACGTCCACCACGTGTACGGCGGCAACATGAACATCCATCGCATCCGGCAGGCGGTCGGCCCGGACGCGGTCATCTGCCTGGACGCGGCCCAGAGCGTCGGCCATCTGCCGGTGTCCGTGGCCGAGCTGGACGTCGACTTCATCGTCTTCTCCGGGCACAAGGCCATGGCCCTGCCCGGCACGGGGGCCGTCTGGGCCCGCCAGGCCCGCGGGCCGAAGTTCACGCCGGGAGGCTGGTCGGGCACTCCCAACACCGTCGGTATCGCGTCCCTCACCAGTGCCCTGGACTGGCTGGACGAAGCCGGCGCCGCACGGATCGAGCAGTGGACGGTCGCCCTGGCGGCCCGCCTCACCGAAGGTCTGCGCCACCTCGACGCCTACGAGATCCTCGGCTGCCGGAGCAGCCTGGCCGCCGACTCGTCCGTGCAGCGGCGCCAGGGCATCGTCACCTTCCGCCACCACGCCATCGACTCCGGAGATCTCGGCTTCATCCTCTTCAGCCACGGCTTCATGATCCGCTCCGACCAGCACTGCCAGGGCAGCGCGGGGGAGCGCACCGGCTCGGTGCGGGTGAGTCTGCACGTCTACAACACCGCCGAGGAGGTGGACCGGTTGTTGACCGTCCTTGCCACGCTCGGGTGACGTACCGCCATCAGAGGGAATGGGAACCGTTTCCACCTGTAGGGTCTGCGCAGACGGTGCGGACGGGTGCGGAACGGCGAGGTGCACGACGGGATGGGGCTGAGCCTGGCGACGGCGGAGCGGTGGGTGGAGCGCTGGGAGTGCCAGCAGCAGCGGTACGCCGTCGACCGCGAGGAGCGTTTCACGGTGATCGCCGATGTCGTGGAGCAGGCTGTGACCGGCCGCCCGGACCGGCCGCTGGTCGTCGACCTCGGCTGCGGTCCCGGGTCCCTGGCGGCCCGGCTGGCCCGGCGGCTGCCGTGCGCGGACATCGTGGGTGTGGACATGGACCCGCTGCTGCTGGAGCTGGCCCGCACCCATCACGCGGACGCTGCCCGCTACGTCGACGCGGTGATCGGCGAGGAGGGCTGGACCCACGCCCTGTGCCTCGACCGCCCGCTCGACGCGGCCGTTTCGACGACGGCACTGCACTACCTCAGCCCGGACGCCCTGCACCGCACCTACCGGCAGCTCGCCGCGCTGCTGCGGCCCGGCGGCGTCCTGGTCAACGGCGACCACTTCCCGCACGACGACACCGCGCTCGCCGGACTCGCGGGGTGCGTCGGGCGCCGCCACGCCGAGCGGGGGCACGCTCTCGCGCACGAGGACTGGGACGCCTGGTGGACGTCCGTCGCGGCCGATCCCGAGCTGGCCGACCTCCTCGCCGAACGCCGGCGCCGATACCGACGGCAACCGGCCGCCGGAACCGACAGCGCGGCGCACCTGTCCGTGACCGCGCACGAACGGCTGCTGCGGCAGGCGGGGTTCGGCCATGCCGGTGCCGTCTGGCAGTACGGCGACAGTCACGTCATCGTCGCGATCCGCTGACCCGGGCCGCCGTCGCGCCCTGCTTACCAAGCACAGCTAAAGGATTCATCGGGCATCTTGACAGCGTGCGTGCTGTTTCGCGACGTTTGAGCCTCGCCGCAAGGTTCGACTTGGGGGAAATGCGGCGCGGCGCCATTAGGCGCTTCTTTGGGGGATTCTGGGGGGAGCGGTCGCCATGCGGTCCACTAGCGCCATCACGATTCACAGACCCGAGGAACTGAACGAGTCGCTGCGCCGGGCGTGGCACCGGGCGATGGACGAGTCGCCCGACTACGCCAACCCGTTCCTGGCGCCGGAGTTCGCGATCGGGGTCGGCAGGTCCCGCGGGGGAGCGCGGGTGGCGGTCCTGCACGAGGACGGGGAAGCCGTCGGCTTCCTGCCCTACGAGCGCAACGCGTACGGCGTCGGCAAGGCCATCGGCCTGGGTCTCTCCGACTGCCAGGCCTTGGTCCACCGGCCGGGCGTCACCTGGGACACCCGGGAACTGCTGCGGGCCTGCAATCTGTCCGTCTTCGAGTTCGACCACCTCGTCGAGGAGCAGCAGCCCTTCGGCCCCTACGTCACGGGGACGTTCGCCTCACCCGTGCTCGACCTCAAGCCCGGCGAGGGCAGTTACGCCGACTGGTTGCGTCGCGCGTACCCGGGGCTCGCCAAGACGACCCTGAAGAAGGAGCGGCGCCTGGGCCGGAACGTGGGCGAGGTGCGTTTCGTGTACGACGAGCGCGACCCGCGCGTGCTGCGCACCCTCATGCGGTGGAAGTCCGCCCAGTACCGCAGAACGGGGCGGATGGACCGCTTCTCCAAGCCGTGGATCGTCGACCTGGTGGACCACCTCTTCCAGGTCCGTGAGGAGCACTTCACCGGCATCCTGTCCGTGGTGTACGCCGGTGACCGGCCGGTCGCCGCGCACTTCGGGCCGAGGTCGCGCACGGTGTTCGCGGCCTGGTTCACCGCCTACGACCCGGAGTTCGGCTATTACTCGCCCGGACTGATGATGCATCTGCGGATGGCCGACGCCGCGGGCCGGGACGGTGTGACGGTCATGGACATGGGGCGCGGCGAGAAGGAGTACAAGGACTGGCTCAAGTCGCGTGAGCTGCGGGTGGCCGAAGGGTTCGCGGTGCGCCCGCACCCGGTGGCGGCGGCACACAGGATGTGGCGCAGACCGGTGCGCGGCCTCAGAAACACGGTCCTGGCCCACCCCGGGCTGCGGGAGCCCGCCGACCGGCTGCTGAAGACCGTCGGCTCGCTGCGCACCTCGGTCCTGACCCACTCGCCGGGGGCGGGAGCCCGCGCCCGCTGAGCGGGGCCTCGTTTTCGTCCCTTCGCCGCCTCGGCGTCGCAGCCCTGGCCCGCGCTGCCTCGGAACCCCAGCTCGGGGCCCTCACGATGCCCGCGAGCGCACACCGCCTGACTCGGGCGGCCCTTCGTCGGACCCTTCCACGGAAGAGGTGACCATGCCGTACGGATCGCGGCTCGCCGCGATGATGACACGGCGCATCGGACGCGAATGCGTCTACACGCCCTCGGCCCGACTGGCCCTGTACCTGGCGCTGCGGCGCTGGTGCCGGCCCGGTGGGCGGGTGCTGATGTCCCCGGTGAACGACGACGTGATCCTCTTCGTCGTCCTCGCCGCCGGACTGCGCCCCGTACAAGCCCCCGTGTCCCAGTGGGACGGCAACATCGACCCGGCCGCCGTACCGGAGACCACGTGGCGCAACGTGGACGCCGTCCTGACCACCAACCTGTACGGCATGCCGGACCGGGTCGTCGAACTGCGCCGTCGCTGCGACGAGTTGGGGATCCCCCTGATCGAGGACGCGGCGCACGCGATCGGCACGCATGTGGACGGGCAGCCGATCGGCACCTTCGGGCAGGCGGCGGCGTTCAGCCTTTCCAAGCATGTGGCGGGGATGGCCGGCGGTTTCCTCGCCGTCGACGACGTACGCACCCGACGGGAACTGGAACTGCTGCGCGACGACCTGCTGACCCCGCGCCGCCTCCGCCACGACCTGACCACCACACTGCGTCCACTGGCACGGTCAGCCGTACGCTCGCTGCACCTGGTGCGCCCGGTCTGGCGCACGATGCAGCGTCTGGGGCTGCTCGAACGCGACGACTTCCGCATGGCCCTGCACGCGCCGCGCCTCGCCGGCAGCGCCCGCCACGCGCCGAGCCTGGCCGCCTACGAGCCCTGGGTCCGGGTCGACCTGCACGGCTTCCGCTCCCGCCACGGGGCCCTGGTCCGGGGGCAGTTGGAGCTGCGGATGGCCCTGCTCGACGGCGACCTCGCCCGGCGCCGGGCCGGTGTCTCACTGCTCGCGGGCACCACCTGGGCCACCCCGGCCCTGCGCGACCGTGCGGCACACGACGGCTCTCCGGGACTGTTCCGGGTGCCGCTTCTGGTCCACGACCGCAACGCCCTCGTGGCACGTCTGGTCGACCACGGCGTGGTCGCGGGATACGTCTACGACCCGCCGCTCGACGACTACGCGGGCGCCGAGTTCGTCGAACCGTCCCCCGACCCCTCGGCCGCCCGCTGGTTCGCCGCGCACACCCTGCCGGCCGACCCCCTCCTGGCCCGCAGGATCACCGACGCCCTGACCACGGAGCTGGCGACTCCGGCCCACCCTCCGATCCCGACCCGGACACCTGAAGCCGACACCACCACGACGACTCCCCCCACACCTCTGGGCCAGTGAAGAGGCCGGTACCGGGCCGGGGGAAACGGGCGGCTCGTCCGGCACCGCGCCGCCCGGACCCACCTTGCCTACCCTGGAGGTGTGGCTCGGTCCAACGACGAGGTCGCCGCGCTGTTCCAGGAGTACGCGGATCTGATCTCCATCACCGGAGGAGACGCGTTCAGGGCACGTGTCTACGAGAAGGCCGCCCGGGCGATCGGCGGCCACCACGCCGACGTGTCCACGCTCGACGTCAAGGCCCTCAAGGAGATCCCGAACGTCGGCAAGTCGATCGCCGAGAAGGTCGTCGAGTACTTCTCCATCGGCAGCGTCTCCGCTGTCGAGGAAATGCGGGCGAAGATCCCCGCCGGCGTCCGGCAGCTGACCGCCATCCCCACCCTCGGCCCGAAGAAAGCACTGGTCATCTACCAGGAACTGGGCATCTCCACGACCGAGGAGCTCGCCGACGCCATCCACGAGGAGCGGCTGCGCGATTTGAAGGGCTTCGGGCCGAAGACCGAGGAGAACATCCTGCACGGCATCTCCCTGCTGCAGTCCGCCGGCGACCGCGTCCTGATCGACGCCGCCATGAGCCTCGCCGAGGACATCGTCGCGGAGATGTCCCAGGCGACCGGCTGCAAGCGCTGCTCCTACGCCGGCTCGCTGCGCCGCGTCCGCGAGACGATCGGCGACATCGACATCCTCGTCGCGGCGGGGAAGGCGGAGCCGATCATGCGGGCCTTCACCGAGCTGCGTTACGTCTCGGAGGTCATCGCGCACGGCACGAAGAAGACATCGATCCGTACCATCAAGGGCCTCCAGGTCGACCTGCGCGTCGTACCGCCGGACTCCTGGGGCGCGGCGATGCAGTACTTCACCGGCTCGAAGGCGCACAACATCCGCACCCGGGAGATGGCCGTCCACAAGAAGCTCAAGCTCTCCGAGTACGGGCTCTTCGACACCGAGTCCGGCAAGAAGATCGTCTCCGAGACCGAGGAGGACGTGTACGCCCGGCTCGGCCTGCCCTGGATCCCGCCCACCCTGCGTGAGGACCGGGGCGAGATCGAGGCCGGACTGCGCGGCGAGCTGCCCGACCTGATCCAGGAGAAGGACATCCGGGGCGATCTGCACACCCACACCGACCTCACCGACGGGCTCGCGCCACTGGAGGAGATGGTCGCCGCGGCCGCCGAGCGCGGCTACGCCTACTACGCGGTCACCGACCACGGCCCGGACATGGCCATGCAGCGGATGACCGACGAACGGATCCTGGCCCAGCGTGAACGCGTCCGCGAACTCGACGGGGAGCACGGCAAGAGGGGCAAACGGGCCGGCATGCGGGTGCTGCACGGTGCCGAGCTGAACATCGGCCCGGTCGGCGACGTGGACTGGCCCGCGGAGTTCCTCGCCGGCTTCGACCTGTGCGTGGCCTCGGTGCACTCGCACTTCAACCAGGGACGCGAGGCACTGACCCGGCGGATCGTCCGGGCCTGCGAGAACCCGCACGTCCACATCATCGGCCACCCCACCACCCGACTGATCGGCAAGCGCCCCGGCATCGACGTGGACCTCGACGCCGTGTTCGCCGCGTGCGCGCGCACCGGCACGGCCCTGGAGATCAACTCCCATCCCGACCGGCTCGACCTGCGCGACGAGGACATCCTGCGGGCCAGGCGGCACGGCGTGAAGTTCGCCGTCGACAGCGACGCCCACGCCGTCACCCATCTGGCCAACCTGCGCTACGGCGTGGGCACGGCCCAGCGCGGCTGGCTCACCAGGGACGACGTGATCAACACCTGGCCGCTGACCCGGCTGCGGCGCTTCCTGAACAAGGGGTGACCCCGCCCCAGGGGCCTACAGGAAGGGTGTGCCCGGGTCCACTCCGGACAGGACCCTGCCGTAGATCTCCAGATTGGTCGCGGGATTCACGAACGAGTGAAGACTCAGTGCGTGCAGATCGCGCACCGCCCGCTGGATCGGCACGTCCCGGTGCAGCGACGACGCCCCCGCCGCGGAGCCGAGCAGATCGACGGCCTCCTTGCACAGCCGCGCCACATAGCCGCTCTGCGCCCGGATCCTGGCCCGCTCCTCGGGCGTGTACGGCTCGCCCGACTCGGCCCGCGACTCGATCAGGGCGACGAACTCGGCGGTCAGCAGCTCTGCGCAGGAGATCTTCATGGCCGCCTCGGCCGCCTGGAGATGGGTGACCGTGGCCTCGTTCTGGCGCTGGTGCAGGGTGTACGTGATGCCCCGCCGCCGGCTGCGCTCGGTGAACTCCGCCAGGGCGGACCGGGCCAGGCCGAGCGCGTTGGGCGCCGTCCACACGCAGAACAGCAGCAGCACGGGCATCCGGTAGAACGGGTCGTCGGCGTTGCTCTTCGACCCGATCCTGCCCGCCAGCAGCGGCCCGACCGGCAGGACCCGATGGGCCGGAACGAACACGTCCCGCGCCACGACGCTGTCACTGCCGGTCCCGGCCAGCCCGGACACGTACCAGTCGTCGAGAATCTCCAGTGCGGCCATCGGTACGGCCGTCCACAGCAGCTCCGGCGGCCCCTCACCCGACTCGGACTCGACCCGGACCGTCAGCAGGTGCCAGTCGGCGTCGTGGCAGCCGGTGGCGAAGCCCGAGGTGCCGTTGACCAGGTACCCGCCGTCCGAGCGGACCGCCGTCGCGTCCGGGATCAGGGTGCCGCCGACCCTCGCGTCCGGGTCGGTGAAGATCTCGTCCTGCGCCTCGTCGGGGAAGAGCGCCGCGATGTAGGAGCAGCCGGCCTGGATCACCGTCTTGAACGCCGTCGAGCCGCACGCCGAGGCGATCTCGGCCACCGCGTCGACCTGGGTGTGCAGCCGGCTCTGGTAGCCGCCGTATCGCCGGGGGACGTTCATCCGGTGGATGCCGGCGTCCGAAAGCGCCGTCGCGACCTCGGGGGTGACTCGCCGCTCCTGCTCGGCGCGCAGCGCGTGTTCGCGGACCAGTGGGCGTAGTGCCCGGACGCGGTTGACCAAATCGGTATCGGTGCCGGCTGCTGTCATCGGTGACCTCCCGAGCACGACGAGTCATCACCGTGACGCGGATGTCCGGCACTGTCAACGGGCCGTCTGGAGAGGGGAGTTGAAGCGCGCCAAAGCCCCTGCAGTCCGGTGATCTCCGTTCGTTTCAGCGGTGGTCGAAAAGGGGAGCGTGCGGGAGGTGGGCGAGCCGAACGGGTCGGGCTTTGCTCATCTCGCCGCAGAGGGGTTGTCCTTACATTCCGTCCCTGCCTAGGGTCGCCCTCGAAGTGCAAGCGCTTTCTGAGCGGGCTGTCCGCCGTCCGAGGAGAACTGCATGTCCCCAAGCCCCGCCCGCCGCCGCGTCGCGGTGATCGGCACCGGCGCCATCGTCAGCGGCAGTCATCTCCCCGCGCTGAGATCCCACCCCGACCGGGTGGAGCTGGTCGCCGCCGTCGACGTGGACCAGGCCCGGCTGAACGCCTTCCGGGAGCTCGCGGGCGAGGACGTCGCCGGGTACACCTCGACCGGCGAGATGCTGGACGCCGTACGCCCCGACCTGGTCCTGATCGGCACACCGCCGTCCCTGCACCGGGAGCAGACGGTCGCCGCACTCAAGGCGGGCGCCTGGGTGCTGTGCGAGAAGCCGCTGTGTCTGTCGCTCGCCGAGTACGACGACATCGCGGCGGCCGAGGAGGCGTCGGGCGCGTATGCGTCGGTGGTCTTCCAGCACCGCTACGGCTCCGGCGCCGTGCACGCCCGTGAGCTGATCACGAGCGGTGAGCTGGGCACCCCGCTGGTCGCGCACTGCCAGACGACCTGGCACCGCGACGCCGCCTACTACGCGGTGCCGTGGCGCGGACGGTGGGCCACCGAGGGCGGCGGACCGACTATGGGGCACGGCATCCACCAGTTCGACCTGCTGCTGCACCTGCTCGGCCCGTGGGCGGAGATACGCGCCATGGCCGCACGCCTGGTGCACGACACCGAGAGCGAGGACGTCTCGACGGCCCTTGTGCGCTTCGAGAGCGGCGCTCTCGCCACCGTCGTCAACAGCGTGCTGTCCCCGCAGGAGGTGAGCCGTATCCGCGTCGACTGCGCCGACGGCACGGTCGAGCTCACCCACCTGTACGGCCACCGCAACGAGGACTGGGTCTACACCCCGGCCCCGCACGTCCCCGCCGAGCGCGCCACCGCCTGGCGCACCCCCGCGGCGGATCTCCCCAGCTCCCACACGGCGCAGCTCGGCGCCCTCCTCGACGCCTACGACAACGGTGTCCGGCCGCCCGGCAGCGGCCCCGACGCCCGGGCCACCCTCGACTTCGCGGCCGCCCTCTACAAGGCTGCGTTCACGGGACGCCCGGTGCACGCGGGCGAGATCCGGCCCGGCGACCCCTTCTACCCGGCCATGCACGGCGATCACCCCCACTGGGCCCCGAAGGAGCGCGCATGAGCATCCGCGTCACCCACGCGCACGGCGACCACATCGCCGTCACGGCCGCGAACGGCACCGAGATCCTGCGGTACGTCTACCGGCCCGACCCGGAGGCGTTCGAGTCCCGCAAGCCGTACGCCCACCCCGTGCGCACCCTGGCCGGGCACACCGTGACCGGCTACCGGCCCAACGACCACCGCTGGCACAAGGGCCTGCAGATGACGGCGAGCCATCTGTCGGGGCAGAACTTCTGGGGCGGCAACTGCTACGTCCATGGCGAGGGTTACCTGCCGCTGCCCGAGCGGATCGGCTCCATGCGGCACGACGGCTTCACCGCGTTCACGGTCGAGGACGACCGGCTCGCCTTCAGCGAGGAGCTCACCTGGGTCGAGAACGGCGGCGAGGAGTGGGCGCGCGAGGTGCGCGGGCTGACCGTCCACTCGGTGGACGAGGAGTCCGGGGCCTGGACCCTGGACTGGTCGATCCGGCTCACCAACGTCCGTGCCGAGCCCCTGTCCTTCGGCTCGCCCACCACCGCAGGCCGTGAGATGGCCGGCTACACCGGACTCCAGTGGCGCGGACCCCGGGACTTCACCGGAGGCACCGCCTTCGGCCCCGACCTCGACGGGGGAGCGGGCGCGGACGCGGGCAAGCTGATGGGCACACAGGGCCCGTGGCTCGCCTTCACCACCGAGCACGACGACATCGACGGACAGTCCACGCTCGTCTTCGCGCACGCTCCCGAGAACCTCGACGAGCGGGCCGCGATCCACGAGTCCCACTGGTTCGTGCGCTCCGAGCCGATCCCGACGGTGGCGTTCTCCTGGGCGTTCTTCGAGGAGTTCGAGCTGCCGCCGGGCCAGTCCTTCGCCTACCGCTACCGGGTGGTCGTCGCCGACGGGGCCTGGGACCGGGAGCGGGTGGGCGCTCACCTGGAGGGGTTGCCGTGGTGAAGCCGAACCTTCCGCATCCGCTGCCCGCCGCCGTCGGCCTGTCCCACCTCAGCGCCTATGACTGGGAGGCCGCCGACGGTGAGTGCGGCGGCAGCCCGCACCTGCACCTGGTGTGCACGGAGGCGTACGTCGTCACCGGCGGCCGAGGGGCCGTTCAGACGCTGAGCCCGGACGGCTACCGGGACATCCCCCTGGAGGCGGGCTCGGTCGCCTGGTTCACGCCGGGGACCGTGCACCGTATGGTCCAGGGCGGTGACCTGCGCATCACGGTGCTGATGCAGAACAGCGGGCTGCCCGAGGCCGGGGACGCGGTGTTCACCTTCCCGGCCGAGGTGCTCGCCGACCCCGAGAAGTACGCCGCCGCGGCGTCGCTTCCGCCCGGTACCGGACCGGAGGCGGCGGCTGCCGCGCGTCGCCGCCGGGACCTCGCCGTCGAGGGGTATCTCGCGCTGCGCCAGGCGCTCGTCGCCGGGGACAACGGCCCGTACGCAGAGTTCCAGCGCGCCGCCGCCCGGCTCGTGCGCGCCAAGGTGCCGAACTGGCGGGAGCTGTGGCGGGCCGGCGCGCTGGCCACGGCCGAGCGCACGGGCGAGCAGCTCGCAGCGCTGGAGGCGGGCGAGCCGGCGTATCTCGCCGACGCGACCGCGTACGAGGCCGGGCCCACCAGACGCGGTGGGTTCGGCATGTGCGGGCGCCGCGACGAGTACAACCTGCCCGGGACGACGCTGCCTTACGGCGGCGAGTAACAGGCCGACGAGTCTCAGTCGGTGAGTCTCAGGCCGACGAGGGAGCAGGCCAGGGGGCCGAGGGGGGCCAACAGAAAGCCCGAGGAAAGGAGAGGTGACCTCGGCATGCCCGGACACAGGACAAAGGGGTTCTGCGCGGCGGCCGCCGCACTCGTGCTCTGCGCGATGGCGGCCGGCTGCGGGGAATCCGGAGAATCGGTCGGCGGCGGCAAGGTCGTGCTGCGCTACACGTGGTGGGGCAACCCCGACCGTGCGGAGCGCACCGAGCAGGCCGTCGCCCTGTTCGAGAAACGGCACCCGAACATCCAGGTGCAGACGTCGTTCTCGGCCTACGACGCCTACAAGCAGAAGCTCGCCACCCAGGCGGCGGGTGGCGACGCCCCCGATGTGATGCAGCTCGACTACCGGCAGATCGACCAGTACGCCTCCGGTGACGTCCTGCTCGACCTCGCGCAGCAGAAGGCCGTACTGCGCACCGGCGAGATCGACGCGGGCCTGCTCGCGACCGGCCGGCTGGACGGGACGCAGTACGCGATTCCGCAGGGCCGCGGCACCGAGACCGTCGCCTACGACGTCAAGGCGTGGAAGGAGTCCGGCGTTCCGCTCCCGGGCGGGAGCTGGTCCTGGAGCGAATGGGCCGACGCCATGCGGGCCCTGACGGAGAAGGCCGGCAAGCCCGGCGCCACCGACCCCGGGCAGAGCGAGGACTGCTTCGAGGTCTGGCTGCGCGGCCAGGGCAAGTCCCTCTACACCAAGGACGGCGGGCTCGGCTTCACGGCCGGCGACCTGACCCGCTGGTGGACCTTCACCGACGAGCTCCGCCGCGAGGGCGTCGTCTCGCCCGCCGAGCAGACCACCCAGCTCGACGGCTCGGTGGAGAACACCCCGCTGGGGCGCGGTGAGGCCATGTCCGACTCCAACTGGGACGCACCGGCGAGCGGTTACCTCGCCCTCATACCGGGCGGCGTCGCGCTCGCGCCGATGCCGTCCGGTGAGGACGGTACCCCCGGCCAGTACTTCAAGCCGTCGATGTTCCTCGGGGTCGGCGCCAACACCGCTCACTCGAAGGAGGCGGCACAGCTCGTCGACTTCCTCGTCAACGACGACAAGGCGGCGCAGATCCTCGGTGCCACCCGCGGCATCCCCGTCAACGAGTCCATCCGCAAGGCGATCGAGCCGCAGCTCAAGGACTTCGACCGGACGATCGCCGACTACCAGGCGTCCCTGGAAGGCTCCCTCAAGGACCCGCCGCAGGCCCCGCCCTCGGGCGACAACGCCCTGCAGACCACCTTCCAGCGCGACTACGACCAGGTGTCGTACGAGCGCATGTCGCCGCGGGAGGCGGCCGAGAACTACGTCACCGAGGCGAAGGCGGAGCTGAGGTCATGACCACCACCGACATCTCCGCGCCCGCCGCCGGGAAGACGCGGGCCACCCCGGCCCCCGAGCGCCGGCCCAAGCGCGAACCCCAGGGCCCTGCCTGGGTGTTCCTCTCCCCATGGGTGCTCGGCGCGATCGCCCTGACCCTGCTGCCGATGGCCGTGTCGCTGTACCTGTCCTTCACCGACTACGACCTGTTCAACCCGCCGCGCTGGGTGGGCCTGCGCAACTACGTCCAGATGTTCACCGAGGACCCGCGCTACTGGCGCTCGGTGCTGACCACGCTGACGTACGTCGTCATCGCCGTGCCCCTGCAACTCGCCCTCGCGCTGGGCGTGGCACTCGCCCTGAAGTCCATGAAACGCGGCAAGGGCTTCTACCGTTCCGCGTTCTACGCCCCCTCGCTGCTCGGCGCATCGATGTCGATCGCCCTCGTCTGGCGCGCGATCTTCAGCGACGGCGGCACGGTGGACAACCTGCTCGGCACCGGCGGCTGGGTCAACAAGCCGGGCTGGGCGCTGCTCGCCGTGGCGCTGCTGACGGTGTGGCAGTTCGGGGCGCCCATGGTCATCTTCCTCGCGGGACTCCAGCAGATCCCGGGTGAGCTGTACGAGGCGGCGGCCGTGGACGGCGCCGGGAGGTGGCGGCAGTTCGTGTCCGTCACGGTGCCCATGCTGTCCCCGGTCCTGTTCTTCAACCTCGTCCTGCAGACCATCCAGGCCTTCCAGGTCTTCACGCCCGCCTTCGCGATCGGCGCCGGCAAGGGTGGCCCCGCCGACTCGACGCTCGTCTACACCCTGTACCTCTACGACCGCGGCTTCGTCGCCTCCCACATGGGCTACGCCTCCGCCATGGCCTGGGTGCTGCTGATCGCCATCGGCGCCGTCACCGCGGTGCTGTTCCGCACCTCGCGCTCCTGGGTCTTCTACGCCTCCGAGGGGGACCGATGACCACCACCACGACTCCGGTCGTCCGCAAGCCCGTTGCCCGGGGGCGGATCGCCCTGCACGTCGGCTGCCTGGCCGCGCTGCTGGTCATGCTGTACCCGCTGGCGTGGCTGCTGGCCACCTCGCTCAAGCCCGCCGACGAGGTCATCGCCAGCCTCGACCTGCTGCCCAGCCACCTGGAGTGGTCCAACTACGAGACCGCGCTGGACGGCGTGAACGACGTCTCCATCTGGCGGCTGCTGACCAACTCGCTGCTGATCGCGGGTGGCGCGGTCCTCGGCAACGTGATCAGCTGCTCGCTCGCCGCGTACGCCTTCGCGCGGCTGCGATTCCGCTTCCGCGGGCCGCTGTTCGCGTTCATGATCGCGACGATCATGCTGCCGCATCACGCGGTGCTGATCCCGCAGTACATCATCTTCAACCAGCTCGGTCTGGTGAACACCTACTGGCCGTTGATCCTGCCGAAGTTCCTCGCCACCGAGGCGTTCTTCGTGTTCCTCATCGTGCAGTTCATGCGCGGACTGCCGCGCGAGCTGGAGGAGGCGGCCCGTATCGACGGCTGCGGCCCGTTCCGCAGCTTCTTCAGGATCGTGCTGCCGCTCACCCGTCCCGCGTTGATCACCACCGCGATCTTCACCTTCATCTGGACGTGGAACGACTTCTTCACCCAGCTCATCTATCTCTTCGACCCCGAGAAGTTCACGCTCACGCTCGCCCTGAGGTCGTTCGTGGACGCCTCCAGCACCTCGGCGTTCGGCCCGATGTTCGCGCTGTCCGTGATCGCGCTGCTGCCGATCGTGCTGTTCTTCCTCGCCTTCCAGCGCCTGCTGGTGGAGGGCATGGCCAGCTCCGGACTCAAGGGGTGAGCGGCATGAGTGGACCGAGCGGGACGCGCTCGCGTGAGGCGGGCGAGGTGTTCGGCCCGCGCATGACCCTGTTCGCCGACGTGCTGAGCATCGGCCTCGCCACGGCCGTGGCCGGTCTGCCGCTGCTGACCGCGCCCGCGGCGCTGTCGACGGCCTGCGCGGTGCTGCGCGGCGCCCGGGAGGAACGGCCCGCCACCGCCGGACGGTACTTCGCGCTGCTACGGCGACGGCTGCGGGCCGGCGACCTGGCGGCGGGCGCCCTCGCGCTGGCGGGAGTGCTGCTGCTCGCCTGCGACCTGGCACTGGCCGGGGCGGGGCTGCCGGGTGCGCCGCTGTTCGCCGTGCCGGCCGCCGCGATCGGTGCGTGCGCCGTCGTGGTCGGCCTCAGGGCCTGCGCCCGCCGCGAGTCGCTCTCCGACTGGCACGCGGCCGTACGCGGGGCCGCCCGGGACTCCGTTCAGGACGTGGGCGGCAGTGGCCTGGTGCTGCTCGCGGTGGTGACCGCGATCCTGTGCGCCTGGATGCTGGTGCCGCTGGCGTTCCTCGCCCCGGGGCCGCTGGCGCTGGCGGTCACGGCCGTGGACCTGCGCAGGGAGGGTAGGCGCAGGCGGGCGGGGGCACGTAGTACGGAGCACGAATTCATCCCCTGATCTCCTCGCATGTCCCAGAGTTAACGGCGCATTAGGTCGCATGCGGTGTAAAAGGACTGTTGGGGTGTCAATCATCTTGTCATGAACCTGCGACCCGACGGGCGGGTCGCAGCCTCATGGAGGTGTGGAATGCACCGCACACTCACCACCGGTCTTGCCGCATCAGCCCTCTCACTCATGGCCGTCGTCGCCACCGCCACGGCCGCCGAAGCCGCCCCCGCCGACAAGCCCCAGGTCCTGGCCAACTGGACCCAGACCAGCGCGTCGAGCTACAACTCCTGGGTCGCCGCCCGCTCCAACCAGTCCGCCTGGTCCGCCTACGGGTTCGACTGGTCCACGGACTACTGCTCCTCCTCGCCGGACAACCCGTTCGGCTTCCCCTTCTCCACGTCCTGCGCCCGGCACGACTTCGGCTACCGCAACTACAAGGCGCTGGGCACGTTCAGTGCCAACAAGTCGCGCGTCGACAGTGCCTTCTACGAGGACCTCAAGCGCGTGTGCGCCGGCTACAGCGGTGCTTCCAAGGCCGCCTGCAACAGCACGGCCTGGACCTACTACCAGGCTGTGAAGGCCTTCGGCTGAGCAGCCGCTGAGCGACCGTACGGAAAAGGGGGCGCCGCTTGAGCGGCGCCCCCTTTGCGTGAGGATTCAGCTCGCGGCCCGGAACGAGCGCAGGCGCAGCGAGTTGCCGACAACGAAGACCGACGAGAAGGCCATGGCCGCTCCGGCGATCATCGGGTTGAGCAGACCGGCGGCGGCGAGCGGCAGGGCGCCGACGTTGTAGGCGAAGGCCCAGAACAGGTTCGAGCGGATGGTCCCGAGCGTCCGGCGGGACAGCCGGATGGCGTCGGCGGCGGCACGCAGGTCACCCCGCATCAGGGTCAGGTCGCCCGCCTCGATCGCCGCGTCCGTGCCGGTGCCCATCGCCAGACCCAGGTCGGCCTGGGCGAGCGCGGCCGCGTCGTTGACGCCGTCGCCGACCATCGCCACCGAACGGCCCTCGCCCTGAAGGCGCTTGACGACATCGGCCTTGTCCTGCGGCAGTACCTCGGCGATGACGTCCTCAGGGGCGATCCCGACCTCGCGGGCGACGGCATGTGCGACGGCCTTGTTGTCGCCCGTCAGCAGGATCGGGGTGAGACCGAGGGCGCGCAGTCGCCGGATCGCCTCCGCGCTGGTCTCCTTCACCGCGTCGGCGACCTCGAGGACCGCCCGCGCCTCGCCGTCCCAGGCGACCGCGATGGCGGTACGACCGGCCGCCTCGGCCTCGGACTTGGCCTGCCGCAGCTCCTGAGGCAGTTCCATCGCCCAGTCGGCCAGCAGGCGCTCGCGCCCCACGAGGACCGCATGCCCGCCGACGATGCCCTGCACCCCGAGGCCGGGTACGTTCGCGAAGTCCTCCGGCGTGGGCAGCGAACCCAGCTTCTGCAGCGCCCCCTCGGCCACCGCACGGGCGATCGGGTGCTCCGAGTAGTGCTCCAACGCGCCCGCGAGACGGAGGACTTCGGCCTCGTCGGCGTTGTCCGCGGTGTGCACGGCCAGCAGGGTCATCCGGCCGGTGGTCACGGTGCCCGTCTTGTCGAGGACGATCGTGTCGACCTTGCGTGTGGACTCCAGCACCTCCGGGCCCTTGATCAGTATTCCGAGCTGCGCGCCACGTCCGGTGCCCACCATCAACGCGGTCGGCGTGGCCAGACCCAGGGCGCACGGGCAGGCGATGATCAGTACGGCGACCGCGGCGGTGAAGGCGGCGGCGGGCCCGACCCCGTTGCCCAGCCAGAAGCCGAGGGTGCCCAGCGCGAGCGCGATCACGACCGGCACGAAGACGGCGGAGATCCGGTCCGCCAGCCGCTGCGCCGCGGCCTTGCCGTTCTGTGCGTCCTCCACCAGCCGTGCCATCCGGGCGAGTTGGGTGTCGGCGCCCACGCGCGTGGCCTCGACGACGAGTCGGCCTCCCGCGTTGATCGTGGCGCCGGTGACCGCGTCGCCCACGGTCACCTCGACCGGCACGGACTCGCCGGTGAGCATCGAGGCGTCCACCGCCGACGAGCCCTCGACGACGGTCCCGTCGGTGGCGATCTTCTCGCCGGGCCGCACGAGGAAGCGGTCACCGACCTTCAACTCCGGGACGGATATGGTCCGTTCGATGCCGTTCCCACCCAGGACGGTCACGTCCTTGGCGCCCAGCTCCAGCAGTGCCTTGAGTGCCGCGCCCGCCTTGCGCTTGGAACGGGCCTCGAAGTAGCGCCCGGCCAGGATGAAGGCGATGACACCGGCGGCCGCCTCCAGATAGATGTTCCCGGAGCCGTCGCTGCGGGCGATGGTCAGTTCGAAGGGGTGCGTCATGCCCGGCTCGCCCGCCGTGCCGAAGAACAGCGCCCACAGCGACCACAGGAACGCGGCCGACGTACCGACCGAGATCAGCGTGTCCATGGTGGCCGCGCCGTGCCGCAGATTGGTGAACGCCGCCTTGTGGAAGGGCCACCCGGCATAGGTCACGACAGGCGCCGCCAGCGTGAGTGACAGCCACTGCCAGTACTCGAACTGCAGCGCCGGAATCATGGCCATCGCCACGACGGGCACGGCGAGGGTCACGGCCGTGATCAACCGCTCCCGCAGGGGCCGCAGTTCATCGGGCTCGTCCGTGTCCTCGGAGGCGTCCCGCACGGGCGGCGCCGGCTCCTGCGCGGTGTACCCGGTCTTCTCCACCGTGGCGATCAGGTCCTGGACGGACACGTCACCGCCGTAGCTGACCTTCGCCTTCTCGGTGGCGTAGTTGACGGTCGCGGTGACGCCGTCCATGCGGTTCAGCTTCTTCTCGATGCGCGCCGCGCACGAGGCACAGGTCATGCCGCCGATGGCGAGCTCTACCTCGGTCGTGGGGTCGGACGCGGTGGTGGTCATCCCAGCTCCTCGTGCGGGGTGCGGGCGGAGCCCGGTGCGGCCGGGCCCCGGCGATTCGGGGTGCGGGTCAGGCGGCGCGGCCGGTCAGCTCGTAGCCGGCCTCGTCCACGACCTCCGTGATCAGCGCGTCGTCGGGCTCGCCGGCGCTGGTGACGGTGACCTGGCCGGTCGCGAGATCGACACCGACCTCGGTGACGCCGTCCAGCTCGCCGATGACCTTGGTGAGCGTGGCCTTGCAGTGGGCGCAGCTCATCCCGGACACGGCGTAGGTGGTGGTGGTCATGTGTTCCTCCCGAGGGGCTCTGTCGCGGTTGGCCCGGGTACGGGGTAGGGGTATCCTGGCCGATGTCCATGTATACCCCTAGGGGGTAGTCGAGGCAAGCGGGGAAGCAGGTTGACTTCATACCCCCCAGGGGTATCGTGAGGTGCAGTGAAGGATCGTATCGAAGGACCGACTCGCAGGAGACCGCCATGCATGCCGGACTGAGGATCACCGCGTTCGCGGCCGCACTGGCCGCGACCTTCGGCACCGCCTACGGCGTGGGCAAAGGCGTCGACCCCGTCGTCGACGACCCGGCACCCGCCCGCCACGAGAGCCACAGCGAGGAGTCAGCGGCACCGGAAGGTGACGGACACGGCGGGCACGAGACGAAGCCGGCCGGCGGGTTGCAGATCTCCGAGGGCGGCTACACCCTCGACCTGCGGACCCCGGGCGTCACGGCCGGGAAGCGCTCCGACCTGAGTTTCGTCATCCGCGACGACGACGGACGTGCCGTCACCGCCTATCGGCGCGAGCACGACAAGGAACTCCACCTCATCTTGGCCTCACGCGACCTGGGTACCTACCGTCATCTGCACCCCACCCGCGCCGCCGACGGCACCTGGGGCATCCCCGTGGAACTGCCCCGCGCGGGCGGCTACCGCGTCTTCGCCGACTTCACCCCGGCGAAGAAGGGCGCCGAGAACCTCACCCTCGGCGCGGACCTGGCGGCCGCCGGTCCCTATGAGCCGCGGCAGCTGCCGACGCCGAACACGACCGCCAAGGTCCACGGCTACGAAGTCCGGCTGGACGGCGTCCTGCGCCCGGGCAAGGAGCGCGAGCTGAAGCTCAAGGTCTCGCGGGGCGGCCGCCCCGTCACCAACCTCCAGCCCTACCTCGGCGCCTACGGCCACCTGGTGGCCCTGCGCGCCGGCGACCTCGCGTACCTCCACGTCCACCCCAACGGGGAGCCCGGCGACGGCAGGACGAAGCCCGGCCCGGAGATCTCGTTCACGGCGACGGCGCCGAGCAGTGGTACGTACCGGCTGTTCCTCGACTTCAAGCACGAAGGGGAGGTGCACACGGCGGAGTTCACCGTGCGGGCAGGTGCGACGGCGACCGCCTCGGAGGTGCCCGGGCACGAGGACGGGACTGCGGAGCACGGTCACTGAGGGGTTCTTGCCTCAGCCCAGGGCGCGATCCAGGTTGAACGCCGCGCTGATCAGGGCGAGATGGGTGAACGCCTGAGGGAAATTGCCCTGTTGCTCACCCGTGTGGCTGATCTCCTCGGCGTACAGGCCCAGATGGTTGGCGTACGTCAGCATCTTCTCGAAGGCCAGCTGCGCCTCGTCGACCCGGCCGGCCCGGACCATGGCCTCCACGTACCAGAACGAGCAGATCGAGAACGTGCCCTCGTCACCGCGCAGTCCGTCGGGGCTCGCCTCCGGGTCGTAGCGGTAGACCAGCGAGTCGGACACCAGATCCTCGGTGAGGGCGTCGAGCGTGGACAGCCACTTCGGGTCGGTCGGCGCGATGAACTTGGCCATCGGCATCATCAGCACGGCCGCGTCCAGGACGTCACTGTCCTCGCACTGGACGAAGGCCTTGCGCGTCTCGGACCAGCCCCGGGTCATGATCCGCCGGTAGATCCTGTCCCGGCACTCCTGCCAGCGCGGCAGATCGGCGGGCAGTCCGCGGCGGTTGGCCATGCGGATGCCCCGCTCGATGGCCACCCAGCACATCAGCCGCGAGTACAGGAAGTTCTTGCGGCCGCCGCGGGTCTCCCAGATGCCCTCGTCGGGCTGGTCCCAGTTCTCGCACACCCACTCCACCAGGGCGCACACGTCGTCCCACTGGTCGCTGGAGATGGGCTGCGCCCACTTGTCGTAGAGGTAGATCGAGTCGACCAGCGCGCCGTAGATGTCGAGCTGGAGCTGGTCGGAGGCGGCGTTGCCGACCCGCACCGGAGCGGAGCCGAGATGGCCCTCCAGGTGGTCGAGTACCCGTTCGGGCAATTCGGTGCGGCCGTCGATGCCGTACATGATCTGCAACGGACCGGTGGGCGAGCCGTCGCCCCGGCTGACGTGTTCGGTGAGGAACTTCATGAAGGCCTCGGCCTCGGTCGTGAAGCCCAGCCGCAGCATCGCGTACACGCAGAACGCGGCATCGCGCACCCACATGTACCGGTAGTCCCAGTTGCGTTCGCCGCCGAGCTGCTCGGGCAGGCTCGTCGTGGGCGCGGCCACGATGGCGCCGGTGGGCGCGTAGGTGAGCAGCTTCAGGGTCAGTGCGGAGCGGTGCACCATCTCCCGCCAGCGGCCCCGGTACTGGGAGGCGGTCAGCCAGCTCCGCCAGTAGGCCACCGTGCTGTTGAACTGCCTCTCGGCCTCGGCTCGCGCGCACCGCTTCAGCGCGAGCGCCCCGCTGATCTGGTCCAGGGCCAGCACCGCCGACTCGCCCTGGGAGAGCTTGAAGTCGGCGTGCACGTCCGGCCCGTCGATCTCCAGCGGCACGGTGGAGGTCAGCCCGATCGACAGCTCCTCCGACTCGAAGACCGCCACCTCGTCCTCCATGCGGACGGTGTGTGTCCGGGTGCCGTAGTCGAAGCGCGGTGCGACGCGCGTATGGAACGGGATCGAGCCGCGTACGCAGACCACACGCCGGATCAGCCGGTGCCGCTCGGCCTCGGCCGTATCGCCGTCGACCGGCATGAAGTCCTGCACCTCGCCGACGCCGTCCTCGGTGAAGAACCTGGTGATCAGGACGTTGGTGTCGGGGAAGTAGAACTGCTTGGTCCGCGCCGGCACGGACGCCGCCAGCTCGAAGCAGCCGCCCCGCTCGGCGTCCAGGATCGCCGCGAAGATGCTGGGCGCGTCGAAAGCCGGGCAGCAGTACCAGTCGATCGTGCCGTCGATGCCCACTAGGGCCACGCTGCGCAGATCGCCGATCAGGCCGTGATCGGCGATCGGCACGTACCGCGACGCCCCCGGTGTGCCCGTCTCGATCGGAGTAGTGCTCATCGCAGCCTCCTCGGCCCGCCATGCGCCTCGCTCCCAGCGTAGGTGAGGTCGGCCGGAGGGGCCGGGGTGGCGGGATCGGGGGGCTCGGGGTCTCAGACCGCGAGGACCCGCAGGCCCGCCTCCTCGAAGCGGCGCAGGGTCTCCGGGTCGGCCGCCGTGTCCGTGACCAGCGTGTTCACGGCGTCGGCCGCGCAGATCCGGGCGAACGCCCGCTGGCCCAGCTTGCTGGAGTCCGCGGCCACGACCACGCGCTCGGCGCGCTCGCACAGCAGCCGGTTGATCGCCGCCTCCGCCTCGTCGTGCGCGGCGGCACCGTGTGTGACGTCGAAGCCGACGACGCCGAGAACCGCCACGTCGATCGTGATCTGGGACAGCACCCCGTCCGCGAGCGGCCCGATGAGCTCGTACGACTGCGGGCGCGCCACCCCGCCGGTGACCACGATCTTGAACTGGGGGCGCACGGCCAGTTCATTGGCGATGTTGAGCGCGTTGGTGACGACGGTCAGCGCGGGCGAGCCGGACGCGAGGTCGCTGCGCACGGCCAGGGCACGCGCCACCTCGGTGGTCGTCGTACCGCCGGTCAGCCCGACGGCCTCGCCGGGGGCGACGAGATCGGCCACCGCCTTGGCGATGCGCTGCTTCTCGGAGGCGTGCCGGGCCGTCTTGTAGCGCAGCGGCAGCTCGTACGACACTCCGTGTACGACCGCGCCGCCCCGTGTGCGGACGAGCATCTGCTGCTCGGCGAGCTGGTCGAAGTCGCGGCGGATCGTCGCGGCCGAGACCTCCAGCTCGGCGGCCGCCTCCTCGACGTCCAGCCGGCCCCGCTCAACGAGCAGCTCCAGCAGCGCCTTCCAGCGGGCGTCGCGCGACATCCACCCTCCATTCCTCGATCTCCCGCGACCTTAGCGCACGCTTCTTCCTGTGTTTGCTTGATTATGCTCGAAAGTGGGAGCTATCTTGCAAGAACAATCAGATGACCATCGCAAGGCTCCATCAGAGGCCCGGAGGACGGCGGCATGACGCATGTCGAGGACGAGCTCAACAGCCAGCCCGAGCGCTGGACCCGCGCCGCGACCGAGGCGGCCCGCCTCGGCGGGGTGCTGCCGGGGCCGGGGGAGCGGGTCGCGGTCGTCGGCTGCGGGACGTCGTATTTCATGGCGCAGGCGTTCGCCGTACTGCGTGAGGGGTCGGGCCGCGGCGAGACGGACGCCTTCGCCGCGTCGGAGTTCCCGCACGGGCGCTCCTACGACCGCGTCCTCGCCCTGACCCGCTCCGGTACGACCACCGAAGTGCTGGACCTGCTGGGGCGGTTGAAGGGGCGCACGCCGACCGTCGCGATCACCGCCGACCCGGACACGCCCGTCATGGGTGTCGCCGACGAGGTGGTGGTCCTGGACTACGCGGACGAACGGTCCGTCGTGCAGACCAGGTTCGCGACCACCGCCCTCACCCTGCTCCGCGCCCACCTCGGCCTGCACACCGAAGCGGTTGTGGCCGACGCCCGCACCGCGCTCGCCGTCGAACTGCCCGAAGGGCTGGTGGAGTGCGGGCAGTTCACCTTCCTCGGCCGTGGCTGGACCGTGGGCCTGGCCAACGAGGCCGGGCTGAAGATGCGCGAGGCGGCGCTGTCCTGGACGGAGGCCTACCCGGCCATGGAGTACCGGCACGGCCCGATCAGCATCACCACCGGCGGCACCGCGACCTGGATGTTCGGCGAGGCGCCCGAGGGGCTGGCCGAACAGGTGCGCTCCACCGGTGGGCTGTGGATCGAGGGCCGCCTGGACCCCCTCGCCGAACTGGTCCGCGCCCAGCGACTCGCCGTAGCCGTCGCCGCAGCGCGCGGCCTCGACCCGGACCAGCCCCGTCACCTCACCCGTTCGGTGATCCTCGCCCCCTGACGCGCACCACGACACGCCCCCGGACGTGTCCGACGCGTCCTCTCCCGCGCCGAGAAAGGACAAGGCCGTGCCCCTCGTGACCACCGGCGAGCTCGTCACCCGTGCCGCCGCAGCCCGCTCCGCCGTCGCCGCCTTCAACGTCATCACCCTGGAGCACGTCGAGGCGGTCATCGCCGGTGCCGAGTCGGTGGGTTCGCCAGTCGTGCTCCAAGTCAGCGAGAACGCCGTCAAGTTCCGCTACGGACGGCTCCTTCCGCTCGCCCGCGCCGCCGTCGCCGCCGCCGAACGCGCCGCCGTCCCCGTCGCGTTGCACCTCGACCACATCCAGAGCGACGACCTGCTGCGCCAGGCACCGGACGCCGGGTTCAGCTCCGTGATGTACGACGCGGCCCGCCTGCCGTACGCCGACAACCTCGCCGCTACGAAGGCCGCCGCCGACTGGGCGCACGCCCAAGGCCTCTGGATCGAGGCCGAGTTGGGGCGCCTCGGCGGCAAGAACGGCGAGCCGCCCCTCGACGCCCACGCCCCCGGCGCCCGCACCGACCCCGCCGAGGCCCACGCCTTCGTCACCGACTCCGGCGTCGACGCCCTCGCGGTCGCCGTCGGCAGCTCCCACGCCATGACCACCCGCACCGCCACCCTCGACCACGATCTCCTCAAACGCCTCGCCGCCACCCTGGACGTCCCCCTCGTCCTGCACGGCTCCTCCGGCGTCCCCGACGACGAACTCACCGCGGGGGTCGCGGGCGGCATCGCCAAGGTCAACGTCGGCACGGCCCTCAACATCGCCATGACGGCAGCGATCCGCGAATTCCTCGCGGCCCATCCCGAGGCGGTCGACTCACGCAAATACCTGAGCGTGGGACGGGAGGCGATGGTGCGAGCGGTGGCGGACATCATCGGGGTACTGACGACACCCTGACCGACCACTCCCAGGCCGGGCGCTCCGAATGCATACTTAGGTATGCCTAAGTCGAAGCGGCGGCCCCAACTGGGCGAGACCCAGGAGACGTTGCTCATCCCGCTCTACGGGCGGGCGGTGCAGACACGCAAACGCAACGGCCTGATCCACGACCCCAAGGCCGTGGAGATGGTCGACTCCCTCGACTACGACTTCTCGCGCTTCCACGGGGCGAAGAGCCTGATCGGCGCCACCCTGCGCACGCTCCAGTTCGACGCCTGGGTGGCCGGCTTCCTGCGCCGCCATCCGTCCGGAACGGTCGTGGAGATCGGCACCGGCCTCAACACCCGGTTCGAGCGCCTGGACAACGGCACGGTCCACTGGTTCGACCTCGACCTGCCCGACGTGATGGCGCTGCGCCGCACGTTCTTCCAGGACACCGACCGCAGACACACCATCGCCGCCTCGGTCACCGACCCGACCTGGACCGAGGCGGTGCGCGCGAGCCCGGGGCCGTACTTCATGGTCGCCGAGGCCGTCCTGATCTACCTCGACCAGGACGGCGTCCGCTCGGTGTTCGACCTCGTCGCCGACCGGTTCCCCGGCGCCGAGCTGGCTCTGGAGACGGCCGGCAGCCGCGCGATCGACCGGCAGGACAACCACGACGTCCTCGGCAGGATGGCCGCCCGCATGCGCTGGCGCTGCGACGACCCGAAGGAGGTCGAGACGTGGCGCGCCGGCATCGAGCTCGCGGAGTCCCGCACCTTCGCGGACTTCAGCGGCGCCGTCCGCAGCGCCGTCCCGCTCCCCGTACGGCTGCTGCTGCGGGCCATGACGGTGATCCGGCGCCGTGACATCGACGCGTACCGCCTGAACCGCTACCGCGTCGGGGACCCCGAACGCACCGTCACTTCTTGACGGCCCGAAGCACCACGAACTTCGCGTCACTGGCGACGAGTCGACTGTTGCCGAACAGCCGCCGCAGCTTCACGTGGTAGCCGAGGTGCCGGTTGCCGATGACCCACAGCTCACCGCCCGGCCGCAACGCGCGCCGCGCCCCCGTGAACATCCGCCAGGCCGTCGAGTCGGTCGTGGCCTGGTGGGAGTGGAACGGCGGATTGTTGAGCACGAGGTCGACGCTCCCGGCCGGCACGCCCGCCAGCCCGTCCCCGACCCGGAACTCGGCGTGCCCCGGCACCCCGTTCGCCTTGTACGTCGCCTCCGCCGAGGCCACCGCCTGGAAGGACTCGTCGACGAACAGCACCTCGGCCTCAGGGCTGGCCAGCGCCATCGCCGTACCGACGACACCGTTGCCGCACCCGAGGTCGACCACCCGCCGGCCGCCCCTGACGTCGGGCAGGTGCCCCAGGAGGAAGCGCGTGCCGATGTCGAGCCGATCGGCACAGAAGACACCCGCGTGATTGACGACCGTGCGTCCCGAGACCGCGCCGATGCCGTCGGGGAGCGTGTACGTGTACGGCCACGGGTTGGCGGGCCGTTCGGCCGCCGGCTGAGGCGTGCAGAAGATCAGCCGGGCCTTCCGCTCGGCGAGCGAGGTGCGGGTCGGGCCGAGGATCCGCTCGAACAGCTGGAGCGTCGAGGTGTGGATCTCCTTCACCATGCCCGTGCCGACCACCACCGTGCCCTCGTGCACCGCGGGCGCGAGCCGCAGCAGCTGGTCCTCCAGCAGCGCGAGGCTCTTGGGCACCCTGACCAGGAGGACGTCGACGCGGTCCGGCGGCGGGTCCTGCGTCGTGAGCAGCCGGACGTCGCCGGGCTCGACGCCATGGCGGGCGAGGTTCGCTCGGGTCGCCTCCTGGGCCAGGTAGGAGTCCGTGACCTGCACCGGCCGGTGCGCCGCGAGCGCCGTGACCAGGGCGCCCCAGCGGTCACCCACGACCACGACCGTGCCGGACAGCGGGACGTTCTGCTCGGCCAGATGCCTGAGAAGGTACTCGTCGGAGGCGTCCCAGGCGCGCAGCCTGTCACGCGGGTCCGCGGGGAAACGGGACAGCGCGAGCTCGCCCCAGGGCGTCGTCATACGGTCGTTCATCGTGCGTCAAGGCTAAGCGACCCCGGCGGCACCGCTTGCCGGGCCGCAGCTCAGGCCGGTGGGGGAGGATGGGAGGCATGGACGCCGAGCTGTTCCCCCGTGAGCGTACGGAGGTCGCGCCGGGCGCGGTGCACGTGCCCGGCTGGCTGGACGCGTCGGCCCAGCGCGAGCTGCTGGAGGCCTGCCGCGGGTGGGCGCGCCCACCGGCCGGCCTGCGCATGGTGCGCACCCCCGGCGGCGGCACTATGACCGCTCGCCAGGTCTGCCTGGGCCGGCACTGGTACCCGTACGCCTACGCCCGGACGGTCGTCGACGGCGACGGAGCCCCGGTGAAGCCGTTCCCCGGGTGGCTGGGCGACCTGGGCCGGCGCGCGGTGCGGGACACGGTGGGTGCGGACCTGCCCGGCGGACCGGAGGCCGCGTACGACATCGCCCTGATCAACTTCTACGGCGCCGACGCACGCATGGGCATGCACCGCGACAGCGACGAGAAGTCGGACGCCCCGGTGGTGTCCCTGAGCCTCGGCGACACCTGCGTCTTCCGCTTCGGCAACACCGAGACCCGGAGCCGCCCGTACACGGACGTCGAGCTGCGCAGCGGCGACCTGTTCGTGTTCGGCGGCCCGTCGCGACTGGCCCACCACGGTGTGCCGAAGGTGCAGCCGGGCACCGCACCGCCGGAGTTGGGGCTGACCGGCCGGCTGAACATCACGCTCAGAGTGAGCGGCCTGTAGGCCGCCGGACCTGCGGATCATGGGAGACTCGCCCTCATGAGCGGCAAGGCGGACCCCCGGACGGCGGGGGAAGGGACCACCTCGAGGGCGCGGTTGGACCGGGGGCGCGGCGCGCTCGGACCCGCGTTGGAGCTCGTGCACACCGGACGCGCACCCACACGCGCGGTCCTCACCGCCGAGCTCGGCGTGACCCGGGCGACGGCGGGCGCGGTCGCCGCCGAGCTGGAGGCGCTCGGGCTGATCCGGGTCGACGCACGGCCCGGCGCGGCGGCGGGATCGCAGGGGCGGCCCTCGCACCGGCTGGCGGTCGCCGAGGACGGCCCGGTCGTCCTTGCCGCGCAGGTGCACGCCGACGGGTTCCGGGCGGCGCTGGTCGGCCTGGGCGGCCGTATCGTCGCCACCGCACCCGGCTGCGAGACCGTGGAAGCCGACCCGGCGAAGGTGCTCGGGTCCGTCGTCGAGGCGGGCGCCGACCTGCTGCGCACCACCGGACGGCGCTGCGTCGGTGCCGGGCTCGCCGTACCGTCCGCCGTCGCCGAGCCCGACGGCCTGGCCCTGAACCCCCTGCACCTGGCGTGGCCCGTGGGAGCCCCTGTCCGCCGTATCTTCACGGAGTGCGTGCGCGCCGCCGGGATCACCGGACCGGCGTTCACCGGCAACGACGTCAACCTTGTCGCGCTCGCCGAGCACCGGCACGGAGCGGGGCGCGGCGCCCGCGACCTGCTGTGCGTGGCCACCGGGCACCGGGGCGTCGGCGGTGCGCTCGTGCTGGACGGCCGTCTGCACACCGGCAGTTCGGGCCTGGCCCTGGAGGTCGGTCACCTCACCGTGAACCCCGAGGGCAGGCCCTGCCACTGCGGCAGCCGCGGCTGTCTCGACGTCGAGGCCGACCCGCTGGCGTTCCTCACGGCCGCCGGCCGCGAGCCCGGCCCTGAGGTCTCCCTGCTCCAGCAGGCCAAGGACCTGATCCGCACCCGGTACGACGACCCCACGATCCGTGTCGCCACCGAGGCCCTCATCGACCGCCTCGGCCTGGGCCTCGCCGGCCTGGTCAACATCCTCAACCCGGACCGCATCATCCTCGGCGGCCTGCACGCCACCCTCCTCGACGCCGACCCCGGCCGTCTGCGCGCCGTCGTCGCCGACCGCAGCCTCTGGGGGCAGAGCGGCAGTGTCCCGATCCTCGCGTGCACCCTCGACCACAACAGCCTGGTCGGCGCCGCCGAGTTGGCCTGGCAGCCGGTGCTGGACGATCCGCTGGGGGCGCTGGCCTAGGGGCTGTCGCTTGGATCGTGCCGGCGTCCAATCCACAGGCCCTAGACGAGCCCGCCCGGCGGCAGCCCGAGCTCGCGGCGCGTCTCCGGCGAGTCCGGGTACACCCGCCACTCGCCGACCAGCTCACCGGTGACGCGGGCGCTCCACAGCGCCGGACCGGCAAGCTCGGGCCGCGAGCTGAGGGAGTATCCGGACACCGAGACGACCTCGTCCTCCACGGTCAGGTCGGTGAACACGTTCCGGTAGTCCGTGAACGCCGCGAAGAACCCGCGCCACGCCTCGATGCAGGCCTGTTTTCCGCTGACGGTGCCGCCCTCGGTGTCGACGAGTGTGTGGTCGTCGGACATCAGCGAGGCCATCTCGGTGAGGTCATGGTCGTTGATCGCGGCGTTGAAGCGCTGGACGACATCCACGGCGTCCATCCCGACCTCCTTGCCCCGGGTCTCCTCGCGGTCACCTCCATGCTCTGCCGCAGCCGGGACGACCGCACCTCACGGCCCACGGCCGCACACCCGCCCGCGGACCTGGGTACCCTTCCTGACATGCGGATCTCCGTCTCCTCCGACATGGACGAACCCGTGGCCCGCGGTCTCGTCGCCGAGCTGCGTGCCCGTGGCCACGCGGTGGTCACGCACGGGGCCCTGCGTCCCGGGTCCGACCCCCAGTGGGCCGCGTGCTCGGAAGCGGCCGCCCGCGAGGTCGCCGACGGGACGGCGGACCAGGCGGTCGTCTGCTGCTGGACCGGCACGGGCGCGTCGATCGCCGCGAACAAGGTGCCGGGCGTACGAGCCGCCCTGTGCACGGACGGCTACACGGCGGACGGCGCCCGCCGCTGGAACGACGCCAACGTCCTCGCGCTCAGCCTGCGACTGACGTCCGAGCCGCTGCTCAAGGAGATCCTCGACGCCTGGTTCGCCGGCGAGGCGAGCGAGGACGCCGAGGACCGCGAGAACGTGGCCCGCATCGGCCGCCTGGACCTCAGGGAGCCGTGATGCTCTTCGAGGCGGGGGAGTCGACGGGGGCGGGGGCATCGGCGTACTGCGCGACTCCCTCGCCGAACGACCAGTTGATGGGCTCGTTCTCGATGAGGTTGACGAACACATTGCGCGGCTCGGTCCCCGCGTAGGCATGGGCGAGTTCGGCGATCCGCCGGTACAGCGCCTGCTTCTGCGCGGGAGTCCGCCCTGAGCGCAGGGTGATCGTCACGTACACGATGCCGTCGTCCCGGCGGATGCCGAGATAGCCGGCGTCGTAGCGCAGGGTGCTGCGCGTGCCGTCGTGCCCGACCAGCACCTGGAACCGGTCGTCGGGCGGAATCCCGATGGCCTCCACCAGGGCGTCGTGCACGGCACGACCGAGCGCGTCGAGCCGCTCGGGGTCGGCTCCCAGGGCGTCGATGCGAACGAAGGGCATGGGTCGGTTCTCCTTGTCAGCGGCTTCAGGAACGTGCGGTGAGCGGCCCCGGCACGGACATGTGCAGCACCTCGTACACCTCGCCGTCGGCCTTGGGCGTGTCGTTCTCCCAGAGCGAGAAACGGATCAGCTCCCAACGGCTCGTGTCCACGGCCGCCGCCGCGAGCACCGCACCGTCCTCGCCGGCCGACCTCTCGGTCTCCCGTGTCACGTCCGCCGCCAGGTCCTTCAACCGCACGCCGTCCGGCACCTGTTGACGCCGCAGCACCGCCACCCGCACACGCGGATCGGCGGCGCCCTCCCGTGCCAGCACGGTCCACTGCCGCACCGGCGGCCGTCCGAAGTCGTCGGCGATGCCTTGGAACGGGCCGCCCCAGAGGAAGGCGTTCATGCCCGCGACGGTGTTCCACAGATAGAACGGCGCGTACTCGTTGACCGGTGACCCGTGCACGCCGCGCTCGCGAATCAGGTACGCCTTGAGGCCCAGCCCTTGCCAGTCGTCGAGCAGGTGCCCCTTGCTCGCCACACGACGCCGGATGATCTCCATGTCGTAGTCGGCGGGCAGGGTGATCCGGTACTGCATCGCGTGCATCGTGCCGCCTTCCTGGCGCGTCCGGTGTGGTTCCTGGTGCGGTGCGGTGCGGTTCCTAGTGCGGTGCGAGAAGGGACAGCAGGCCCCGGACGCCCACGTCGAACGCGGCGGGCGAGCCGGACGCGCGGGCGAGGACATAGCCGCCCTGGACGGTCGCGACGATCGTCGCCGCGATCGCCTCGCCGTCGAGTGCGGCCGCGAACTGGCCCTGTTCCTGGCCCTCCTCGACGATCGCGGCGAGCCGTTCGCGCAGCCAGTCGAGCGTTTCGTCGACGGGCGCCCGCAGTTCGTCGCTGGCGACCACGTCCGGGTCCATCGTCAGCCGCCCGATCGGACAGCCGCGCAGCACCTCGCGCTCGCGCCGCAGATACGCCTCGATGCGCTCGTACGGCGTGCCCGGACAGTCGAGTACTCCCGCGGCGGTAGCCCGCATCTCCTCGGCGGTCCGCCGGATCGCGGCCAGCGCGAGATCGGGCTTCCCCTTGAAGTGGTGGTACATGCTGCCCTGCCCGGCCCCCGCACGCTCCAGGATCGCCTTGGGGCTGGTGGCCACGTAGCCGCGCTCCCACAGCAGTTCGCGGGTGGACTCGATCAGTCGGTCCGAGGTGCTCATGCCGTCACTGTACATACTAGTAGTTACAGAAGTCGAGCCCATCGGAGCAGCGGAACCGGCCCCGCCTACTCCCCGCGAGGTACGCACACTGCCGCTGGCCGTACGACGACCCGGACCCCCTCGCGGCGCGAGTCTCGAGACATCACCGAAAGACCCGACCGAACCGACCCGGGAGATGACTCGAGATGCAGACGCTGGCACACTTCGCCGACGGCGGCCCCGGCCCGTGGATCCTCCTCTTCCCGCTGATCTGGGCGGCCGTCGTGATCGGTGGCATCACGCTGCTGCGCCGGACGGTGTGGCGCGGACGCCGCGGCCCCGGGCGGCCCACCCCCGACGACAACTCGCCCATCACCGTGCTCGGCCACCGCTTCGCCTCCGGCGAGATCGACGAGGACGAGTACTGGCGCCGGCTGTCCGTCCTGGACGAGCAGTTCGGCCGCACGGGCAAGGGCGGTGCGGCATGACCGTCACGACCACCACGACAGGCACGCCGACGGCCGCCCGCGTCGTGGACGCCGTGAAGGTGTACGGCACCGGCGACACCGCCGTGAGGGCCCTGGACGGGGTGAGCGTCGACTTCCCGGCCGGCCGCTTCACCGCGATCATGGGGCCCTCGGGCTCCGGCAAGTCCACCCTGATGCACTGTGCGGCCGGCCTCGACACGCTCACCTCGGGCACCGCCCACATCGGCGACACCGACCTGAGCAGTCTCGACGACCGCCGCCTCACCCTCCTGCGCCGCGACCGCGTCGGCTTCGTCTTCCAGGCCTACAACCTGGTCCCGACCCTGACCGTCGCGGAGAACATCACGCTGCCGCTGGACCTCGCGGGCGGCAAGGGCGACCCGGAGTGGATCGACGCGCTGATCGACGTCGTCGGCCTGCGCGGCCGGCTCCACCACCGGCCCGCCGAGCTCTCCGGCGGCCAGCAGCAACGCGTCGCGGTGGCCCGGGCGTTCGCCGGCCGGCCCGACGTCGTCTTCGCCGACGAGCCGACCGGCAACCTCGACTCCCGCTCCGGCGAAGAGGTCCTCGGACTGCTCGGCCGCGCGGCGCGCCAGACGGCCCGCACGGTCGTCATGGTCACCCACGACCCCGTGGCCGCCGCCCACGCCGACGCGGTCGTCTTCCTCGCGGACGGCCACCTGGTCGACCGCATCGAATCCCCGACCGCCGACAAGGTCCTGGACCGCATGAAAGCCTTCGAGGTGCCGTCATGAACGCCTCCGTCCGCCTCAGCGTGTCCTCCCTGCGCGCCCACAAGCGCCGCTTCGCCGGCACGTTCCTCGCGGTGTTCCTCGGCGTCGCGTTCCTCGCCGGCACCCTCGTCATGGGCGACACCCTGCGGGCCGGCTTCGACACGATGTTCGGCAACGCGACCGGCGGCACGGACGCCGTCGTCCGCAGCGCCGACGCCATCACCACGCCCGGTGAGAGCGAGGGCGTGCGCGAACCGGTCGACACGGACCTGGTGCGCAGGATCGAGCAGGCCCCCGGCGTCGAGGCCGTCGCGCCCAGCATCCAGGGCGCCGGTCAGCTCATCGGCAGGAACGGCGACCCCATCGGCGGCCAGGGCCCGCCCACCCTCGCCGGGAACTGGATCGACGACCCCGAGCTCAACCCGTACCGCCTGGCCGAAGGCCGTGCCCCGCAGAAGTCCGGCGAGGTCGTCGTCAACCGCGGTGCCGCCGACCGCGGCGACCTGAAGGTCGGCGACACCACGACCCTGCGCACGCCCGACCCCGTCGAGGTGACCATCGTCGGCCTCGCGACCTTCGGTGGCGAGGACGGCATGGCCCAGGTGACCTTCACCGGCATGACCCAGGCCGACGCCGAGAAGTACCTCACCGCCCGTCCCGGCGAGGCGGCGACCATCCAGGTGCGGGCCGGACCGGACGTCAGCCCGCAGCAGTTGGTCGACGAACTGGCATCCGTGCTGCCCAGCGGCGTCGAGGCCATCACCGGTCAGGAATCGGCCGAGGAGAACACGGACATGATCTCCAGCCAGTTCCTGACCATCTTCACCACCTTCCTGCTGGTCTTCTCCGGAGTGGCCCTCCTCGTCGCGACCTTCTCCATCCACAACACCTTCGCCATCGTCGTGGCCCAACGCACCCGCGAGAACGCCCTGTTGCGCGCCCTCGGTGCCTCCCGTCGCCAGGTCACCGCGTCGACCCTCGTCGAGGCGACCGCCGTGGCCGTCACCGCGTCGGTGGCCGGCCTCGCGGGCGGCATCGGCATCGCGGCAGGCCTCCAGGCGCTGTTCCCGGCGATCGGATTCCCGTTCCCCGAGGGCGACTTGGTGATCAGCGCGATCTCCATGGCGCTGCCCCTCGCGGTCGGCATCGTGGTCTGCCTCGGCTCCGCGCTGCTGCCCGCCGCACGAGCCGGCCGCACCGCACCGCTGGCCGCCCTGCGCGAAACGGCCGTCGACACCTCCGGCGCCTCCCGCGCCCGCGCCGTCACCGGCCTGGGTCTCCTCGCCCTCGCGCTCGGCGTGACGCTCACCGGCGTCCTGGTGTCCCCGTCCCTGTGGCCGGCCGCAGCCGGCGCCGTCCTCGCCCTGGCCGCCTTCGTGGTCCTCGGCCCGGTCGCCTCCTCGACGGCCGTACGGATCCTCGGCGGCCCCCTCGGCCGGCTGCGCGGCGTCACCGGCGGGCTCGCTCGGCGCAACGCCCTGCGCAGCCCGAAGCGCACGGCCGCCACCGCGAGCGCCCTGATGATAGGCGTGGCCGTCGTGTCGCTGTTCACCGTGTTCGGGGCCTCGCTGAAGGCGACCATGGACCAGACCGTGTCCCGGTCCTTCGCGGGTGACGTGGCCGTCAGCACCCCGTCGTTCGGCGCGGGCGGCAGCGGGCTGAGCCCCCGCCTCGCCGACGCCGTCCAGCGGCTGCCCGAGGTGGACACGGCCGTCGGACTCGGACGGGGTGTCGCGGAAGTCGACGGCAAGGGAAGGGCGTTGACGGTCACCGACCCCGTCGCCCTGGAGCGCACCTTCGACCTCGGCACCGTCAACGGCTCCCTGCGCGACCTCGGCACCGACGGCATCGCCATCACCGGGCAGGAGGCCGACAAGCGGAACCTGACGACCGGCGACAAGACCCGCCTCACCTTCACCGACGGCCGCCAGGAGACCTTCACGGTCCGAGCGGTCTACGGCCGGTCCGAACTCGCCGGCGACTACGTCGTCACCCGCGACGCCTGGGCCCCGCACCGCACCCAGGACGCCGACACCCTGATCGCCGTCTCGTTCAAGGACGGCGTGAGCACGGACGAGGGCAAGGCGGCAGTCGAGAGGGTTGCGGACCGGTACGGCAACCCCGACGTGCAGACCCGCGACGAGTACGCGCAGTCCTCGGCCGGCGGCATCGACATGATGCTCACCCTGGTCTACGCCCTGCTCGCCCTCGCCGTGCTCATCGCACTCCTCGGCATCGCCAACACCCTCACCCTGGCGATCCACGAGCGCACCCGTGAACTGGGCCTGCTGCGGGCCGTGGGCCAGACCCGCTCCCAACTGCGCGCCATGGTCCGATGGGAGTCGGTCCTGGTGGCCGCCTTCGGCACGGTCGGCGGCCTCGCCCTCGGCGCCTTCCTGGGCTGGGTCCTGGTCAAGGCCTCCGACGGGGCGAGCGACAGCGCCTTCGCCTTCGCGATGGCGCCGCTCCAACTCGCCCTGGTGGCCCTGGTCGGCATCACAGCCGGAGCCCTGGCAGGCCTGCGCCCGGCACGCCGTGCGGCCCGCCTGGACGTACTACGGGCGATCGCCACCGAATGACACAGGTGACGGCACCTTAAAAGGTCCCCTCACCGCCCGGTCAGCCGACAACGGCGGACCGGGCGGGAGCATGCTCGGGCCGACGCAGGTCGACCGGCGCCCCGACCTCCGCGAACTGACGCACAGGCTTGTCCACCGCCGTGCGCTGCGGCGGGCGAGCGGCCGTGGCCCGCGGCGTCACGGCCGTCGGGAGCGTGAACCACACGACCTTCCCGGCCTCGCCGTCCGGCCGCACACCCCAGCTCTCACTGACGGCGGCCACCATCGCGAGCCCGCGACCGCACGTGGCGAGCATGTCGGCGGTCCTGACGTCCGCAACGACCGGCAGCCGTGGGTCGTGGTCGCGCACCGAGACCATCAGCCGGTCGAGCAGCACCTCGATCTCCACGGTGCACATCTTGTCCGGCCGGGCGTGCTGGTGGACGTTGGTCAACAGCTCGGTCACACCGAGCGCGGCGCGGTCTATCAACGCGTCCAGATGCCAGTAGCGCAACTGCGCCGATACGATTCTGCGGACCTGTCCGATCCGCGACGGCAGGGCTTGGAGCTCCACCGTGCAGTGCCTGCTTGGGTAACTGATCACGGCTGCGACTCCCCGACTGAAGAGGTCCGGAAGAACACGGAGTACGGATCCAGCAGGGGCGTGAAGGAAAACGGCCGCCTGCTGTCGTGGCCGGCGGGCTGGTTCGCAGCGTTATCGCCGGTAAACCCAGAGTGACGTGAGACAAGCGTGACGCAGGGGATGCGGTACCGCAACTCGCAGTGACTCAGCCCTTACGTCCAGCAGCCTTCCGCACGGCCTCTATGAACCGGCGCGCCGCAGGAGGACCCGCCTCCCCGGGGGCGGGGTCGTGATCGCCCAGGGTCAGCGAGTAGCGCTTGCCGTTGATGTCGGCCAGCGCCTTGTCGTCCGGCGAGAACCAGGGCTTGGACGCCCGTACGGCCTGCACCGGCGCGCTGTCGATCTCGCTGCCGTAGCTGGTGAGCAACTGCACCCTGCCGTCGCTGATCCGCACCTGCCCGGCCCGGGTCAGCGAGCGCAGCCGCTTCCCGATCCGCACGCCCGTGGCCCTGAACTCAGGCTCCGCCATGCCCCGCCCCCTTGCGCCTCGGTGTGCCGGCTGGTCCTGCGCGGGTGCCGGCCCTGGTCTTGATCCAGTGTGCACCCCGTTCGGGACCGTCGTCCCGTCCGGAGCAGTGTGCCCGCGTCCCGCGCCGAGCACCAGTACGCATGTCACCCCTGTTCGCAGTGCTCGGAGCACTCGCGCGAATGCGCCCCCGCAGCCTTGGTGAAGGCACGGCCCAGGGGTGCCTTTGAGGCTCTCAAAGGTGTGTTTATGCAGGTGAGAAGCGTGCGGAAGGTGTCTATGCTCGAAGTGACGGCCGCGCGAGTCGCCGTTGTGGCCGAGCATGAGGAGCACCGCCGTGAGCACCGTTCAGCAGACCCCGTCCGGCGTGACCCTCGACGTCGACCGGAGCGACGCCGGCTATCGCGTCTGGCTGAAAGAAGCCGTGCGCAAGGTCCAGGCCGACGCCAACCGTTCGGCCGACACCCACTTGCTGCGCTTTCCGTTGCCGGAGCACTGGGGCATCGACCTGTACCTCAAGGACGAGTCGACCCACCCGACCGGGAGCCTCAAGCACCGGCTCGCCCGCTCGCTGTTCCTGTATGGCCTGTGCAATGGCTGGATCCGGCCGGGTCGCCCGGTGATCGAGGCGTCCAGCGGCTCGACGGCCGTCTCCGAGGCGTACTTCGCGAAGCTGATCGGGGTGCCCTTCATCGCGGTCATGCCGCGCACGACGAGCGCCGAGAAGTGCCGTCTGATCGAGTTCCACGGCGGGCAGTGCCACTTCGTGGACGACTCGCGGAAGATGTACGAGGAGTCAGCCCGCCTCGCGGTGGACACCGGCGGCCACTACATGGACCAGTTCACCTACGCCGAACGGGCCACGGACTGGCGCGGCAACAACAACATCGCCGAATCCATCTTCCGCCAGCTGGAGTTGGAGCGGTTCCCCGAGCCCGCCTGGATCGTCGCCACGGCCGGCACCGGCGGCACGTCGGCGACCATCGCCCGGTACGTCCACTACATGCAGCACGACACCCGCATCTGTGTGGCCGACCCGGAGAACTCGTGTTTCTTCGAGGGCTGGACCACCGGCGATCCGGACGTCACCTACGACTGCGGCTCCCGCATCGAGGGCATCGGCCGGCCACGCATGGAGCCGAGCTTCGTGCCCGGTGCGATCGACCGGATGATGAAGGTGCCGGACGCCGCGAGCGTGGCCGCCGTACGCGCCCTGGAGCAGGGCATCGGCCGCAAGGCGGGCGGCTCCACCGGCACCGGGCTGTGGAGCGCGCTGAAGATCGTCGCCGAGATGGTCGCCGAGGGCCGGCAGGGGAGCGTGGTGACGCTGCTGTGCGACCCGGGGGACCGGTACCTCGACAAGTACTACTCGGACACCTGGCTCGCCGAGCAGGGCCTGGACATCGCGCCGTACTCCGCGGTCATCGGGCAACTGCTGGAGACGGGCGTCTGGCCGGAGTGACGGGCGAGGCACGGGATGCTGCACGATCCCCGCGGCGCTGAGAAACCGCCTAGTGCGTCAGCCGTCGGTCCAGCGCGGTCACCGCGCCCCGGAACGCCCGTGCGAGCCCTGGCCGCGCGAGGCCGAAGGTGAAGCGGAACGGCGCCGTGCCGTCCACCGCGAACGTCCACTGCACCCGCGTGCCCGTCCCCGCCGGGGCGAGCCGCCACTCCTCGACCATGGCACGGGCCCCCGGCGCGTTGGTGATGTCGACGCGGTAGGCGTACAGCTCGGGGCTCTTCGCGGCGAGGATCGTCTCCTCGAAGCGTGTCCCGCCCTTGAGCCTGATCTCGCGCCGGGCACCGTCGTCGAGCGGGCGGGCCAGCGTCACCGCCGAGAACCACTCCGTCCAGCCGGACACGTCCTCGGCCAGCGCGCGGTGGACCGTCTCCGGGGGAGCGGTGATCTCCCGCGCGAAGACGTGCCGTACGGGCGCGGTCCCGACGAAGTCGAGACCCACCTCACGCAGCAGATGAGCCATGGACGAAACCCCCTGTGCCGACGCTGGACCGGGCACGCCACCCTAGCTGGCGCTCCGTCAGCTGTCTGCACCGCGAGACGTCACCGGTCTCAGAGGTCCGCATCCATGTCGGGCTCGCCCGCCACCACCAGCCGCAGATGCTCCGCGATCTCCGAGCGCGCCTCGCTCTCCAGACCGGAGTCCGTCACCAGCGTGTCGATCTGCTCCAACGCCGCGAACGAACTCAGCCCCACCACACCCCACTTGGTGTGGTCGGCGACCACCACGACCCGGCGCGCCGACTGCACCAGACGCCGGTTGGTCTCGGCCTCCGCGAGATTCGGCGTGGACAGACCGGCCTCGACCGATATGCCGTGCACTCCGAGGAACAGCATGTCGAAGTGGAGCGCCGCGATCGCCTGGTCGGCCACCGGGCCCACCAGCGAATCGGAGGGAGTGCGAACCCCGCCGGTCAGCACGACCGTGGCCGCGCCCTGCCGGGGGCCTGACGTGCGCTGCGCGGCGTGGAAGACGTCGGCCACCCGCACCGAGTTCGTGACCACCGTCAGGTCGGGCACGTCCACCAGCTGGTGCGCCAGCGCGTACGTGGTCGTACCGCCCGACAGCGCGATCGCCGTGCCCGGCGCGACCAGCTCGGCCGCCGAGCGGGCGATGTCCTCCTTGGCCGTCAGCTCCAGACCCGACTTGGCCTCGAAGCCCGGCTCATGGGTGCTGGCCTCGACCACCGGGACCGCGCCGCCGTGCACCTTCTCCAGCACGCCCTGTCGGGCGAGCGCGTCGAGATCGCGGCGCACCGTCATGTCCGACACGCCGAGCTTGCGGGTCAGCTCGTTGACACGCACCCCGCCTCGGCGCCGTACCTCGTCCAGGATCAGGGCGCGCCGCTGCTCCGCGAGGAGGTTCTGATTCTCACTCACGTACGCTCCGGTCCTTTCGCCTCAAGCCGTCCGACACGCCCTGCGCACCTGCTCTGATAAGGACATTCTCGCCCCTCCCGGTGCGCGGGACGTCCCATCCTCGCACGGGTCGGTACCGGTCGCGCCACTGACCGTACCGACGCGCGCATGTCACTTCCGCATCTGCCGTTCCCCTGTTCTTCACACGGATCGGGGAGATTCCGTGACGAGAGGTGTACGGGACCTCCCACGGGGAGATCCTTGTGCCCGCACGGACAGAAGCCGAAGGCTCGTCACGGGGGAAGTGCGAAAAGTGAATCGTGCGCAGGAGCGCGCCGCAGCCCTGGAACTCCTGGTCCATGGGGTCGGCGGCACCACACCGCAGGAGATGCTCGACGATCCGCGCACGGTGCGGATCACCGGCGACGACACGGCCGCCGTGTTCCGCCGCGCCGACGACGTCGATGCCGAGGACCGGCCGGACGACCACCGGGACGGCCCGGTGCCCGAGGCCTACGTCTGGTGCAACCTCACCTCGGGAAACAGCGCACGCGCCCTGTGGCTGCTGTTACTGCCGTTCATGGTGGTCAACCTCGCCCACTGGATGCGCCCCACCGCACAGGACCGCACGCGGACGGTGCGGCTGTACGGCCTGCTCGTACGGCTCGCCGGGCTGACGCTGACGGTGCTGCTCGTCGCGGCCGCGTGCGAGGTCGCCCTCGACCTCACGGCCTGGCAGTGCGCGGGCACACGCGCGTGCGCCGACCGGCACAGCTGGCTGGGCTTCCTGTCGCCGCTCGCCTCGGACGGCGGCTGGTGGAGCCGGCCCGGCCGCAGGCTCGCCCTCGCGGCCCTGGTGCCCGCCGCGCTGACCGGCCTGCTCTGGTACCTCTCCCGCCGCACCTGGAGCGCGTACGAGTCCCAGCAGCCGATGTCCCGCGATCCCGAGCCCGACGAGGAGTCCGGCGGCACCTCCCTGGGCCGCCCCGGCTTCTGGTACGGCCGTCGCCTGGTCGCACGGCTGCGCGCCGCGCACACCGCCGCCGGCCTGCTGACCGTCGCCGCGGCGGTGGGCGCGGCAGCTGCCCGCTTCGACCGCAGGGCCGGTGGACCCGCGCTCCTGGACGCCCTGGGATGGCTCCTGGAAGCGGCGATCCTCACCGGCGCGGCCGTCGTGGTGTGGGTGGTCTGCCGCCGGGGCCGCAGCGAGAACCGTCTCGACCGGGAACTCGACGAGCATCTCGTACGGCGCCTGCCGCTCGCCGCCCTCGTCCTGCTGCTGCTCGCCCTGGTGTACGCCGGGTGGGAACGCCCGGGCTGGCAGTCGGCGGGCCGCCTCCCGGGCGACCCCACCTTCGGCGCGATCGCCTTCCTCCAGGGCCTGCTCGTGATCGTGCTCGCCGTGGTCGCCCACGTCCTTCACCGCACCCGGCCCGACCCGCGCGCCGCGATGCGTGGCCTCGGCGGGCCGGCCGTGGTCATGCTGGCCTGCGCCCTCGGCGGCGTGATGTCGGGCGGCGTCGCCCAGCGGGTCGCCGACTGGCTGGACGGCACGCACGCGTCCATCGCAGGCCCGCCGGTCCTGCTGACCTGGCAGGCGTCCGTGATCCCGCCGCTGCTGGTCCTCCTGCTGCTGCTCTGCGGCGGGCTGGCATGGCGCGCCTGGCTGCTGCGCCGCACCGAGCTGGGCACGGTGGAGCTCGACTACGCCGGGGAGCCCCGTGACACCGCACGCACCCGCCGGATCGCGAGCACGCGCGCGATGGCCACGCTCACCGACCGCGCCCCGCTCCTCGTCGCCGTCACCTCCACCGCGACCCTGCTCCTGGGCGCCGGAGCCCTGGTCGGCGCGCTGACGACCGACGAGACACCCAGCGAGGCCGCCGACGGGACGTACGCCTTCGTGCACGGCGCCGCCGAGACCGCGCAGGCGCTGGGCTCCTGGCTGATCGGCCTCGGCTTCATACTCTTCGTCACCTGGGGTCGGCGCGCCTACAAGGACGCCTCCGCACGGCGCACCATCGGCATTTTGTGGGACGTCGGCACCTTCTGGCCCCGTGCCGCCCACCCCTTCGCCCCGCCCTGCTACGCCGAGCGCGCGGTGCCCGACCTGACCTGGCGGATGGCGACCTGGACGCGCGCCGAGGACGGCCGCCGCCTCGTGATCTCCGGGCACTCCCAGGGCAGTGTGCTCGCGGCCGCGGCGGTCTGGCAGCTGACGCCGGCCGACCGCAAGCGGGTCGCGCTGCTGACCTACGGCTCCCCGCTGGAACGCCTCTACGGCCGATGGTTCCCGGCCCACTTCGGCTCGGCCGCCCTCGCGTCCCTGCATGCCGAGCTGGACTGCTGGCGCAACCTGTACCGCGTCACCGACCCCATCGGCGGCCCGGTCCGGCTGCCCGGCAGCTGCACCCCCGAAGTGGACCGCGCGGCTCTCAGGGACCCCTTGGCGTACGGCCGTACCCCCGAACACCCCCTGCCCGCCCCGATTCTGGGCCACGGCGACTACCAGGCGGACCCGGCGTTCGCCGAGGAGCGGGAGCGGCTGCTGGCGCGACTGAAACCGGAGGTGCCCGCACAGCGGCGGGAGGTCGGTGCCGAGGGCTGATCCGACCGGGTCCGATGCAGGTGCCGAGGTCAGCCCAGCTCGGGCAGGTCCTCGTCGTACAGCAGCGTGAGCTCGTCCGTGCTCGGCTCGTCGAGCTGGGCGACCCGGCTCGCGTGCCGCTCCACCATCGCCTCGAAGGTCTGGCGTGCCGTACGGCCGTTGCCGAACGCCGGACCCTTGGGGAGGGCCGTGAAGTACTTCAGGAGGGCCTCGGCGAGTCCGGGGCCGAGCCGGTACTCGTGTTCCTCGGCCTGCTGCTCCACGATCCGCAGCAGTTCCTCGGGGCCGTAGTCGCTGAAGGTGATGGTCCGTGAGAAGCGGGACGCCACCCCGGGGTTGATCGAGAGGAAGCGCTCCATCTCGGCCGTGTAGCCCGCCACGATGACGACGACCGCGTCCCGGTGGTCCTCCATCAGCTTCACCAGGGTGTCGATGGCCTCCTTGCCGAAGTCCCGGCCCGAGTCCTCCGGCGACAGCGCGTACGCCTCGTCGATGAACAGCACACCGCCGCGCGCCTTGTCGAAGGCCTCCTGGGTGCGGATCGCGGTGGAGCCGATGTGCTCACCGACCAGGTCGACGCGGGACACCTCGACCAGATGCCCCTTCTCCAGGACACCCAGGGAGGCGAGGATCTCGCCGTAGAGGCGGGCGACCGTCGTCTTGCCGGTGCCCGGGGAGCCGGTGAAGACCAGGTGGCGCTTGACGGACGCCGCCTTGAGGCCCGCCTGCTGGCGGCGCCGGCCCACCTCGATCATGTCGGTGAGGGCGCGTACCTCGCGCTTGACGCTCTCCAGGCCCACCAGCGCGTCCAGTTCACCCAGGACGGCCTTGGACGTCCGAGACGACTTCTCGGGCTCCGCGGCGGCGATGAGCGGCTCCTGCTCGGTGCTGCGCTGCCCGGGGATCGCGCCGAGCAGCCCGGGGGACTGATGCGCCGTCTGAACGGCGGGTTCCGGCGCCGAGGGCGGCTGCCTGAGGCCCGCGCTCTCGTCGCTGGTGCAGTCCTCCACGTCGGGGCCCGCCCCGGCCATGCCCGGGCCGCCCTCGGCGAACTCGTACCCGCCCCGCGCGCACCGCTCCGTGCGGCACTTCCGCAGCGTCGTACGGGAGCCGTCGATCACATGGAAGCCATAGCCGGCGCTGCCCCTCACCCGGCAGTTCAGGAACGTGCCCCGGCCGCCCGCCGACACGTAGAACCCGGCCTCCGCCGGGGACTCGACCGTGCAGCGCTCGATGGTGGGGTCGGCGCCCTTGGTGACGATCACGCCGGTCTGGGTGCCGTCCAGGGTGCAGTTGTTGAGGGTGCCGCCACTGCCGTGGTCCCGGAACCAGGCGCCCGTCGCCGCGTCCCGGATCCGGCAGTCGTCGAGCTGCGCGGTGGCGCCGTCGCTGACCGACACGGCCGTGTTGCGCACCTGCGACAGGTCGCTGTCCACGACGTCCGCGCGCGAGCCGCGGTCCAGGACGAACAGCGCGTCCGGCACGTCGTGCACCCGGCAGGAGTCCAGCACGGCGGTGGCGCCGTCGCTGACCCACACCGCCGGGTAGTCGCCTGTGCTGTCGAAGATCTCGCACTGGTTGGCGTCCACGCGCGTGCCCGGGTCCCACACCGAAAGGCCGTTGCGACCGAACTGACGCACCGTCGTGCGGGTCAGGGTGAGTACGGAACGGGAGCGCAGATCGACCGCGTTCTCCGGGATGTCGTGGATACGGCAGTCGGCCAGGGTCAGCACGGCGTCCGTGTCGAGCGTGACGCCGTCGGCGGTGGTGCGGTGCACATCGCAGTCGGTGAGGTGGGCGGTGGCCCGTCCGGTGACCTGGACGCCGGAGCCCCGGACCTCGTAGATCTCGCAACCCACCGCTTCCAGAGCGGAGTTCTCACCGGTCGCCGTCAGCCCCGAGCCGGAGGCGTGGTGCACCCGGCAGCGGTCCAGGCGGGGGTGCGCGCCACCGCGTACGGCGATGCCGGCCTGGCCGGCCGCGACGACCTCGCACTCCTCGAACACGCCGCCCCCGCCGTCGAGTACGGCGATGCCGATGCCCGCGGGGTTGTCGACGGTGCAGCGGCGCACGGTCGGCCGCGCGCCGCCCCGCACCTCGATCCCGGCAGCGGACCGCGTGACGATGCGGACGTCCGACAGCTCCGGGGTGCCCTCCTCGACGAGCAGCGCGGGTGCCGCAGCGTCCTGGCCCTCGACATGCAGGTCCTGAACCACCGCCGAGGCGCGCACGGTCAACGGCACACCGTCCAGGGGAGCGATGCGCACCGAGCCCGGGGAGCCCTCGGGGCCGCGCAGGGTCACCGCCCGCTGGACGACGAGGTTCTCCCGGTAGGTGCCCGGCGCGACGGTGAGGACGTCGCCGTCGGTCGCGGCCTCCAGGGCTGCGGCGAGCGATGCGTACTCACCCGTGCGGCGCCGCCACCGCGATGTGCCGGTGTGCGTCACCTGGACCGTGCCCTGTGCCATGGCGTTGATGTGCCCCCACCTCGTAGTACGCGGGTTTTGCTCCCGGAGAGTTCGGCCGCTCCACCGTAGCGTGCGCGCGGGTGGTGGGTTGACCAGAGCGGTAAGGCCGTCAGCTGCCGGTGCCGGTCCGGCCCCAGTCCGGACCGGCCTTGTCCCAGGCCTGGTCCCAACGCGCGTACCGGCGACGGACCATGTGCCAGACGAGCAGCCGTCTGCCGCCCTCGACAAGGCCGATGGCCAGCAGGGCCGCACCGACCCCGGCGAGCACGGCGTGCGTCGCCGCGGTCGCGGAGTCCAGGGGGCGGGCCACTGTGCGGCCCTGTTGGTCGGTCCATATCCTGAACTGGTCGCCGGGCTGCGGGGTGTCGAGGCCCGCCATGACCTGCCCCTGGTGCACGCTGCCGTCCGGCGCGGTCCAGTCGGCCACGACGCGGGTGCGACGCTCCCGTCCGGTGGTGGCCTCGGGGTCGGCGTCCAGCGGGGAGCCCTCCAGTTCGCGTACCACGGTCGCCGTCACCAGGTGCCGGGACGCGCGCTGGTCGCGCACGGAGTCCTGAAGGGTGTCCTGCGCGAGGCTGCCGACCAGGGAGCCGACCACGGGTGTGAGGACCAGGATCAGCAACAGGGCCGCGAGGGCGACCCAGGCCTCGGCCAGATCGGTCGCACGGCACAGCGGATTGTGCCGCCAGCGCCAGAGTCCGCTGATCGCCCGCATGTCCGGTCACCCCCTTCCCCGCTCCGTGATAGCCCCTGCCGGAGCCGCTCACCCGCGAGCCCGGCGAAGAGAGAGCGAAATCACCTGCCGCCAGGGCTTCTCATGAACTTCTCACGAAATGCCCAACGCGCGGGCCCCCGGCCTCGGTTCCCGCATGTCGTCGCCCACGGGAGAACTTTCCCGGTCGACTCTCTCAGTCGAGGACCGTGACCGGGTCGCCGACCCGGATCGTGCCCCGGGAGAGGGGCACCAGGTTCTGGCCGAACACCAGTTTGCCGCCCAGCCGGCGGTGCCTGCCCAGGGTGTGCAGGGGCTCCCTGCCACGCTCGGCGGTGGCCTGGTCGGTCGTGGTCACCACGCAGCGGCCGCACTTCTTGGCGACACGGAAGGCCACCTCACCGATGGCGATGCGCGACCAGTCGTCCTCGGCCCAGGCGGCGGTGCCCGACACGACGACGTTCGGCCGGAAGCGGTTCATGGGCAGCGGGCCCTCGGCCGGGTGATCACCTCGGGCCAGGAGGGAGTTGAGGGCGTCGAGGGAGGCGGTCGTGGTGACCAGCAGCGGGTAGCCGTCGGCGAAGCTGACCGTCTCGCCCGGCAGGGCGTACTCCGGGTCGACGGGCCGGGACGTGCCGGGATCGGCCATGTGCACGAGACGTGCCCCGATGCCGAGAAACGTGCTGCACCAGTCGTGCGCGGCCTCGTCCTCGGCGGGGGCTGCTTCGACCTTGTCGCGGAAGATCTCCATGGGCACCGTGCCGGACGCGTGCGGCACGGGCACGTTCAGCGGGTCCATGCCGGGCGCGGACAGGCGGACACCGCCGCCGGGCAACAGCTCGGCGGCGGCCAGGGCGAGGTGCGGTTGCTGGCGCTGCGTCACGACCTTTCCCCCTGCGTCGATCAGCGCCCAGCGTCGATCTCCGGCCAGCCCCCAGGGCTCCACGACGGCTGTCCGGGGCGCGGTGCCCCGGAACGCCTTGACCGGATGAACGAGGATCGACTGCAGCTGCGCTTGCCCCATGGAGCCATCGTGCCAGGTGGCGACGACAACCCCGAGGGGAAGGGATCAGTAGCCGCGGTACTGCTGGTTGTTGTACGGGTCCTGGTAAGGAGCCGCGGGCCGGGGAGCCGCGGGGCGCATCGCCTCGTAGCCCATGCCGCCGGGGGCCACCGGGCGAGGCTGCTGCGCCTGCGGACCCGGATAGCCGCGCGGCGCTGCCTGCTGCGGGATGTAGGCGGCAGGCGCCTGCTGCAGCGGAGCGGGCTGCTGCGCATGCGGATAGCCGTAGGAGGGCTGGGACGGGGCCGCCGGGAGGGCGGGCAGTGCCGACGGGAGCGCGGGCAGGTGGCTGCCCGGGGCGTCGTACGCGGCGGGGACCCGGATCGGGGCGATCTGCGGGGTGCCCCGCTCGGCCACGAGCGAGTCGTAGATCGGGGTGTCCGGGAAGGAGGCGGAGTAGTAGCCGCCGCCATAGGTGGAGCGGGGGGAGGTCATGGCACATAAGGTAAGCCCACGATGTGCTGGTTGGGGAGACCGATAAGAGGGTTGTTTTATGTGTCCGCAGTGACGCTGGATCCCCAATGCGAGCGAACTTGGCAAAAAGGGACGCCAATCCGCGTTCGGATCGTGTAAATGCCGAGTTCCGGGTGGGTTACCGGCGGTTGACCGGCGGTGTTCATCCGCCCCTCATGGGAGTTCGATGTCGCGGGGAATAGGTTGACCCTGTAAGAAGCCGATGAGCTGCCAGGACATGCCTGGCACGGTGACCCGTGATGGGGGCGGACATGTCAATGCCGAAAGGATCGAATGTTCCGGTGCCGACGACGGCACTGCGGGTCGAATTGGGCTGGCGTTCCGGACCGGGCGTGCCCGACGCGGACGCCTCGGCGCTGTTGCTGGTCGGCGGAAAAGTCCGCTCCGACGGGGACTTCGTCTTCTACAACCAGCCCGAGCACTCCTCCGGCGCCGTCCGGCACGAGGGCAAGCGGGACGCCGGCGGCCGGGTGACCGACAGCGTGCTCGTCGATCTTGCGCGTGTGGAGCCCGCGATCGAGACCGTCATCCTCGCCGCCTCCGCGGACGGCGGATCGTTTGGCCAGGTCCCGGACCTCTACATCGAGGTCAAGGATGCCGCCCAGGGCACCGCCGTCGCCCGCTTCGACAGTACGGGCGCCACCGTCGAAACCGCCTTCGTCCTCGGTGAGTTCTACCGCCGTCAGGGCGCCTGGAAGTTCCGCGCCGTCGGCCAGGGCTACAGCAGTGGCCTCGAGGGCCTGGCCACCGACTACGGCATCGCGGTCGACGAACCCCAGAGCGCGGCACCCGCTTCCGCGCCCGCAGCCCCGCCGGTCGCGCCCCCGATGACCACGCCCGCACCCCCGCCGCCGGCGATGCAGCCGCCCGCCATACCGCCTGTGCCCCCGCCCGCACCCCAGGCGCCGCCGGTCAGCCTGAGCAAGGTGACGCTGACCAAGGCGGCGCCCTCGGTGTCCCTGACCAAGCAGGGCGGCACCTCGGGCGCCATGCGCGTCAACCTCAACTGGGAGGTGCGCAAGCAGTTCTCGGGCTGGGCGAGCAAGCTGGGCCGCCCGGTCGCCATGCACAACGACCTCGACCTCGACCTGTGCGCCCTGTACGAGCTGACCGACGGCAGCAAGGGAGTCATCCAGTCCCTCGGCAACGCCTACGGCGCCCTGTACCAGCCGCCGTACATCCACCTCGACGGCGACGACCGCACCGGTGCCGCCGGGGAGAACCTCACCGTTAACCTCGACCACCTGCGGGCCTTCCGCCGCATCCTGATCTTCGTGACCATCTACCAAGGCGCACGTTCCTTCGCCGACCTGCACGCCACGGTCACCCTCACACCGCAGCACGGCGCCCCGATCGACTTCTCGCTCGACGAGTGCACGGTCCCCTCGACCGTGTGCGCGCTCGCGCTGATCACCAACACCGGCAGCGACCTGGTCGTCCAGCGCGAGGCCCGCTACCTGGTGCCCGAGCGCGGGGTGAGCCCGCAGCGCACGGTCGACCACGCGTACGCGTGGGGCATGAACTGGACGCCCGGCCGCAAGTAAGCAGTCAGCCCTCGTCGGGCACCGCGTCCGGACGTGCGTAGGTGCGGCCCTTCCAGGCCGCGCCGCGCCCCCGGTAGTGCTGCACCGCGGAATCGACCGTCATCAGAAGATAGAGGAACGCGGTGAACGGCAGCAGGGGAGCGAGCCACAGCGGCTGGCGGTAGTAGCGGAGCATCGGCACATACGTCCCCGTCATCACCAGCCATGCGAGGCCGCCGACGACCGCCGTCACCGTGTCCCCGCCGGCTGGCCCCGCGGCCACGGCCACAGGGGGCACCAGGTAGACCAGCGCGAGCCCGGCGACCGTCCCGGCCAGCAGCAGCGGGTTGTGCCGCAACTGCGCGTACGCACTGCGCGAGACCATGCGCCACAGGTCGCGCAGCCGCGGATACGGGCGCACGCTGTCCACCCGCTCCGCCAGCCCCAGCCAGATGTGGCCGCCGCCGCCCTTGACGGCCCGCGCGAGCGCCACGTCGTCGATGACGGCGTGCCGGATGGCGTCCGGAATCCGCGCCTGCTCGGCTGTCTCGGCACGCAAGAGGACGCAGCCGCCCGCCGCTGCCGCCGTACGTGCCCCCTTCCCACCGATCCGGCGGAACGGATACAGCTGCGCGAAGAAGTAGACGAAGGCCGGCACGACCAGCCGTTCCCACAGACTCTCCACCCGTAGCCGGGCCATCTGGGATACGGCGTCAAAGCTTCCGGTGCGCGCCGCCGCGACCAGCTCCCGCAGGCTGTCGGGTGCATGCGCGATGTCGGCGTCCGTCAGCAGCAGGTACTCGGGGGCACGCGCGCGTGCCAGGCCGATGCCGTGGCGCACCGCCCAGAGCTTGCCGGTCCAGCCGGCCGGTGGTTCGCCGGGGGAGTCCACGGTCAGCGGCAGTCCCCCGTGCCGCCGTGCGAGCGCGCGCGCCAGCTCCCCCGTGCCGTCCGTACTGCCGTCGTCGATCAGGAAGATCTCCGCGCGCCCCGGATAGTCCTGGGCGAGCAGCGACGGCAGAGCGGACGGAAGGACCGCAGCCTCGTCGCGCGCGGGGACGACGACACAGACCGACGGCCATCCGTCCGGTGTCGTCCGACGTGGAAGCCTGACGTCCGTACGCCAGAAGAAGCCCTGGCAGAGCAGTAGCCACAGCCAGGCGGCGAGTGATCCGGCGGCGGTCCACGCGATGGCGCTCACGCGCGAAGTCTGCCCCACCCCGGGGGCCCGCAAGGGGCCATCGACTATCGTGGCCGGGTGAAGATCGCGCTGATGGACTCCGGAATCGGCTTGCTCGCGGCCACCGCCGCGGTACGGCGTCTGCGACCTGACGCCGATCTTGTGCTTTCACTCGACCCGGACGGCATGCCCTGGGGTCCCCGGACTCCCGAGGATCTCACCCGGCGTGCCGTGGCTGTCGCCGACGCCGCCGCCGCGCACCGGCCCGACGTGCTGATCGTCGGCTGCAACACCGCGTCCGTGCACGCGCTGCCCGCCCTGCGCGCCCGCCTCGAACCGGCCATTCCGGTCATCGGCACGGTCCCGGCGATCAAGCCGGCCGCGGCCGGCGGTGGACCCGTCGCGATCTGGGCCACGCCCGCCACCACCGGCAGCCCCTACCAGCGCGGGCTCATCGAGGACTTCGCCGACGGCGTCACCGTCACCGAGGTGCCGTGCTTCGGGCTGGCCGAGGCGGTCGAGCATGCGGACCAGACGGCGATCGAGGCCGCAGTCGCCGCGGCCGCCGCGCTGACACCCGAGGACGTGACGACCGTCGTCCTGGGCTGCACGCACTACGAGCTCGTCTCCGACCGCATCCGCGCAGCCGTCCAGCGCCCCGGCTTTCCGCCGCTCGTCCTGCACGGTTCCGCCGGAGCGGTCGCCGCGCAGGCGCTGCGCCGACTGGGCGAACAGCCCGCCGCCACGGCTGAAGCGAACGGCACCCTTACGGTGCTGCTGAGCGGCCGCGAGGGAACGCTCCCCGAGCCCGCCCTCGCCTACGACGAAGGCCGTCTCCTGCAGGCGATCAGCCCCGCCCGATAACCGGCGGTCACCAGGCGGACGCTCGCGGTCCGGGTGTGGCCCGGTCGGCGTATTCACCCTCTGCAGCGTGGTACCAGCAGAGCGAAACCTGAGTAACCTCATAGGCATGAGGGACCACCCCCACGGCAGGAAGCCGCACCCCGATGTCTGGACCGGGCGGGCGACCAACCGGGTCCAATGGCTGCTGGCGCTCGTCGGCGGCGCTTGCATGGCGCTCGGGATCGAGCTGGCCATCGACTCGCCGTGGACGGACGGCATCCTCCCGCTCGTCATGGCCGTCGTCGGCTGCATCGCGGCCGGGCTGCTGGTCCTCTTCGGCACTCTGGCGTTCGTGCACGTCGCCCTGAGGGTCGACCAGGAGTGCCTCGAGGTGCGCTGCGGCCACATCGGTGTGCCGCGCCGCCGCATCCCCCTGTCCGAGGTGGTGGGCGCGGACTTCGTCCCGAACGTCACGCCGCGCCACTGGGGCGGCTGGGGCTACCGCTGGCGGCCCGAGAAGGGCACCGCGGTCGTCGTACGGCGTGGTGAGGGCCTGGTGCTGCAGCTGTGGGACGGGCACACGTTCACGGTCACCGTGGACGACGCGGAGGCAGCCGTACGAGTCATCAGGGACCGGCTGCGGACCCGGGAGCCCGACACGGCGCTCTGAGCACCTCCCCGTGAGCGGGTCCCCCGGCGGCCCGTGTGTCGGCGGACCCCTGAATCTCGCCCCGCGTCATGAGGTCGGCCTCTCACCACGCGCGTGTGCGTCCAGCTCGCGCGGCGACGGCACGTCGGTGATCGGACGTGCTGTGGCCAGTCCCGCCAGCAGGCCGGCGCCCACCGACACGGTGGTGAAGCTGAGCGCATTGCCGACCGCTGCGATCGCGGCCAGTGCCGTCAGGGCCGCGCCTGCGGTGAGCGCGACCGGGGTGGGGCGCGCGGTGCGCCACAGCGCGAACAGCATCCAGCAGAACGCCGCCGCCAGTAGCAGCACGCCGATGACTCCCTGCTCCGCCGCCTGCTGCAACAGCGCCGAGTGCGGCTTTCCGTCGGACGACAGCGTCTCGCTCGCAGTCGTACTGAGCTCCCCGAAGCGCCCTGGGCCCGCCCCCAGGACCGGCTCCCGGCCGGCCAGGTGCGCGGCGTCGTGCCACAGCTCGATCCGGTGCCGGGTGAGCTGACCTTCCAGCCAGGCGGCGAGCCCGTCGGGCGCCGCGTTGCTCGCGACCGTCCAGGTCAGTCCGGTGACCGCCGTCGCTCCCAGGGCCAGCCCGGCGATGCCCACGCCGCGATGACGGAGGTGGCCGGCGGCGAGCGAGCACAGTACTACGGCGGAACAGGCGACGAAGCCGCTGGTCGAGCCCAGCACTGCCGCGGTCACCGCGATGGCGACGGCCAGCGCCCGCAGGCCGAGTCGCAGGGCGGCGGCGGAGGCGGTCCAGGCTGCGCAGCACGCGGCGCCGGCGGAGAGAGTCAGTACGGCTGCGGTGGCCCCGGCGTGACCCAGCGGGACGTCGATCCGTGGCCCGGGGGAGAGGTGCGGAACGGCCAGGGTCAGGCTCACTCCGGCCAGCGCTCCGGCGCAGGGCGCGGCGACGGGCAGGAGCGCCCCGCTGATCCGGCCCGCGGCATAGCCGGCGGACACGGCGAGGATCGCGAGCAGGACACCTTCGGGGCGGCCGTCGTGCACGGCAGCCGAGATCAGCGACCAGGCGGCGCAGGCTCCCAGAACCACTACGCCTGTCGCGTCAGAAACGTTTCGTCTGTCGTAGTCCTCATCCGGACCTGCCGCAGACGTCATCCCCGTGACATCCACCCCGCCCCCCGAACCGGTCCCCCGACCTGTGACGGGCCCCGGCCGCCCGGACCTGACCGGCCGGTACGACTGAGGCTCCGCCATACCGTAACGGGTGATGGGCGATTTGTGGACGTGTCGTGCAGGAACGATGCGTCACACGAAATCCCGGGGAATCGGGGGATGCACCGTGCGAGTCGGCCCGAGGCGGACGGACCGGACCGGGCGTGGGGGCCGGAGACCCTGCGACCACGCGTGTGCGCGGGCCTCGCCGGCACCGGACCGCGCTGTCGGAGCCAAGGTCGGCCGCCGTACACTCCCGGAGTGACCGTCACCGCAACTTCCGTGGGCGAGTCGGACCAGTTGGAGCCGCAGATCGCGACCGCCTCGCGCGCGGCACGGCTGGCGCGCCGCCTGGTTCCGGCCCTCGCCGCGGCGCTCTCCGGAGTGCTGCTCTACGTCAGCTTCCCGCCCCGCACCCTGTGGTGGCTGGCCCTGCCGGCCTTCGCCGTCTTCGGCTGGGTGCTGCGCGGCCGCAGCTGGAAGGCGGCCTTCGGCCTCGGCTATCTCTTCGGGCTCGGCTTCCTGCTGCCGCTGCTGGTGTGGACCGGCGTGGAGGTCGGACCCGGTCCCTGGCTCGCACTGGTCGTGATCGAGGCGATCTTCGTCGCGCTGGTGGGCGTGGGCGTCGCCGCGGTGTCGAAGCTGCCGGGCTGGCCGCTGTGGGCGGCGGCGCTGTGGATCGCCGGAGAAGCGGCACGCGCGCGTGCGCCCTTCAACGGCTTCCCCTGGGGCAAGATCGCGTTCGGTCAGGCCGAGGGCGTCTTCCTGCCGCTCGCCGCGGTGGGTGGCACACCGGTGCTCGGCTTCGCGGTCGTACTGTGCGGATTCGGCCTGTACGAAGTAGTACGCCTGGCTGTCGAGGCGCGGCGCACACGGGCCGTGCAGCGGTCCACTGCTGCGGTCGCCCTGCTGAGCGTGGCCGTACCGGTGGTGGGCGCGGTGGCCGCCCGGCCCCTGGTCAGCGACAAGGCGGAGGACGGCACCGCGACCGTCGCCGTGATCCAGGGCAATGTGCCGCGCGCCGGCCTGGACTTCAACGCCCAGCGGCGGGCCGTACTGGACTACCACGCGCGTGAGACCGAGCGCCTGGCCGCCGAGGTCAAGGCGGGCAAGGTCGCCCGGCCCGACTTCGTGCTGTGGCCCGAGAACTCCTCGGACATCGACCCGTTCGCCAACGCCGACGCCCGTGCCGTCATCGACAGGGCCGCCAAGGCGATCGGCGCGCCCATCTCCGTCGGCGGTGTCGTGGAGCGGGACGGCAAGCTGCTCAACGAGCAGATCCTGTGGGACCCGGTCAAGGGGCCCATCGACACGTACGACAAGCGGCAGATCCAGCCGTTCGGCGAGTACCTGCCGCTGCGCTCGCTCGTCGGGGCGATCAACGAGAACTGGACCTCCATGGTCCGCAAGGACTTCAGCCGGGGCAGCGAGCCGGGTGTGTTCACCATGGACGGCGCCAAGGTCGGCCTCGTCACCTGCTACGAGGCCGCCTTCGACTGGGCCGTGCGCTCCGAGGTCGTCGACGGCGCCCAGATGATCTCCGTACCGAGCAACAACGCGACCTTCGACCGCAGCGAGATGACCTACCAGCAGCTCGCCATGTCCCGTGTCCGTGCGGTCGAGCACAGCCGGACCGTCACCGTGCCGGTGACCAGCGGTGTCAGCGCGATCATCATGCCGGACGGGACGATCACACAGCGGACGGGCATGTTCGTGCCCGACTCGCTGGTCCAGGAGGTGCCCCTGCGCTCCACCGAGACGCCCGCCACGCGGCTCGGCATCCTCCCGGAGATCGCGTTGCTGCTGGTCGCCGCGGGCGGTGTCGGCTGGGCGATCGGTGCCGGGATGCGCGCACGACGCGCTGGAGAGGTCTAGCGGTACGCCGCTCGGACGCCCCCGGAATCCCGCCGGGGGCACCGCCATCGGCCCGTTAGGGTCGGGTCCATGGCTACTCCTGACTTCATTCGTACGGTCCGGGCCTCGGCCGGCCATCAGCTGTTGTGGCTTCCGGGCGTCAGCGCCGTCGTCTTCGACGACCAGGGACGGGTCCTGCTGGGGCAGCGCGCCGACAACGGCAAGTGGACGGTGGTCAACGGCATCCCGGACCCGGGCGAGCAGCCCGCCGCTGCCGCCGTGCGGGAGGTGTACGAGGAGACGGGTGTCCGATGCGTCGCCGAGCGGGTCGTCCTCATCAGGTCCGGAGGCGAGGTCACCTATCCCAACGGTGACATGTGCCAGTTCATGGACGTCACCTTCCGCTGCCGGGCCGTCGGTGGCGAGGCGCGCGTGAACGACGACGAGTCCCTGGAGGTGGGATGGTTCGAGGTGGACGCGTTGCCCGCGATGGACGAACGTCAGCTGTTCCGGATCAAGCAGGCGCAGTGCGATGAACCCACGTGGTTCGAGCCTATGACCTCGGACTGAAGTATGGGCTGTGGCCATATGTGGTCGGGCGAGGGCGCTGCCTAGGGTCGAGCCATGACCCCGCCCAGCACTCTTCCTGCTCAAGGCTCGTCGGCGCCTTCTCCGCTCGACCTCGGCGGCCGCACCGCCCTTGTCACCGGCGCCGCGGGCGGCATCGGCCGCGCCTGCGCGCTACTGCTCGCGGGCGCGGGAGCCAAGGTGAGAGCGGTCGACCGGGACGCCGCGGGGCTGGAAGAGCTCGCGGAGCGGAGCACGGGGCTCGCGGGCGCCGTCGAGCCGCACGTCCTGGACCTCACCGACCTGGACGCCGCCGAGCTCGCCGCCGCCGGCACCGACATCCTCGTCAACAACGCCGGGTTGCAACTCGTGCGCCCCATCGAGGAGTTCCCGCCGGACGTCTTCCACACGGTGCTCACCGTGATGCTGGAGGCGCCGTTCCGGCTCATCCGTGGTGCCCTGCCCCATATGTACGGGCAGGGCTGGGGCCGCATCGTCAATGTGTCCTCCGTCCATGGGCTGCGCGCCTCGGCCTTCAAGTCGGCCTATGTGGCCGCCAAACATGGTCTGGAGGGACTCTCCAAGACCGCTGCCCTGGAGGGCGCCCCCCATGGCGTCACCTCCAACTGTGTGAACCCCGCCTATGTGCGCACCCCACTGGTCGAGAAGCAACTCGCCGACCAGGCCGAGGCGCACGGCATTCCCGAGGAGCGGGTGCTGACCGAGGTGCTGCTGCAGGACAGCGCGGTCAAGCGGCTCATCGAACCGGAGGAGGTCGCAGAGGCCGTGGCGTATCTGTGCAGCCCGTCGGCGTCTTTCGTGACCGGTACGTCACTCGTGCTCGATGGTGGGTGGACGGCGCACTGATCGGGCTCGCAGGTCGGGCCGGCTGATCGGGCGGGCTGACTGGGCGCGCTGTGCCGGCTCGCAGATCGGGCGTGCTGTTCTGGCTCGCAGATCGGCTGTACCGGTCGGTCGTACCGGCCGGCCGGTGCCGGTGGAGTGCCGAGTTATCCACAGGGCTGACGAGGTGGCGGTGCGATGAGTAATCCTGTCGGCATGTCCCGCGATCACATGCAGCCCGCCGAGCGCTCCGCCGCCGATGCCGGAGCGCCCCTGAGCAGCGCCGATGCGACCCCGGGCGGCGCCGAGGCGCCGTTCCTCGAGCTGCTGGCCCGGGGCGCGTCCGCCGACGCCTACGAGCAGCCGGTGCTGCTCGCCCGCGCCGAGGGCACAGCCACCGAGCGGATCGTCGCGCTCGAGCAGGCCAAGCTGCTCGCGCTGCGTGTGCGCTCCGAGCTGGAGGGGCGCCGCAGGCGCGAGGCCGAACTGTCGGCCCTCTTCGAGACGGCCCACGACCTGGCCGGGCTCCGGGACCTGGACGCCGTACTGCAGGCGATCGTGCAGCGTGCCAGGTCGCTGCTCGGCACCGACGTCGCCTACCTCAGCCTGAACGACCCGGCCAGGGGCGACACCTATATGCGGGTGACCGAGGGTTCGGTCGCCGCCCGCTTCCAGCAGCTGCGGCTCGGCATGGGGGAGGGCCTCGGCGGGCTGGTCGCCCAGACCGCCCGCCCGTATGTCACCGACGACTACTTCAAGGACGAGCGCTTCCAGCACACCCTCGCCATCGACTCCGGCGTGCGCGACGAGGGGCTGGTCGCCATTCTCGGGGTCCCGCTGATGCTCGGACACCATGTGATCGGCGTCCTCTTCGCGGCGGACCGGCGCGCCCGGGTCTTCGAGCGGGAGCAGATCGCGCTGCTCGGCTCCTTCGCCGCCCTCGCCGCGGCGGCCATCGACACCGCGAACCTGCTCACCGAGACGCGCTCGGCCCTCGCAGACCTGGAGCGGGCCAACGAGATCATCCGTGACCGCAGCGGAGTCATCGAACGGGCCTCGGACGTGCACGACCGGCTCGCCGAACTCGTGCTGCGCGGCGGCGGTGTCCACGACGTGGCCGCTGCCGTCTCCGAAGTCCTCGACGGCACGGTCGAGTTCAAGGAGGCCATCGCCGTTCCGGCCGGGGCCCTGGAGATCTCCCGCGTAGAAGGCCACGCGGTGCGGCACGAAGACGACTGGATCGCAGCCGTGGCCGCGGGCGGCGAACTCCTCGGCGCACTGGTCCTGCGCGGCCACCCGGGCCTCGACCCCGTCGACCAGCGCACGCTGGAACGGGCCGGGATGGTCACCTCGCTCCTGCTGCTCGCCCGGCGCTCCGCCGCCGAGGCCGAACAGCGCGTCCGGGGCGAGCTGTTGGACGACCTGCTCGACGCCCGCGACCGCGACCCGCGTCTGCTGCGCGAGCGAGCGGCGCGGCTGGCCGCCGACCTCGACGCCACCCACGTCGTCCTCGCCGCCCGCCTCGAAGCCACCGCGGCCGACGCGGACCAGGAGGCCGCCGCCCGCAGACGCCTGTGGTCCGCCGCGTCCCACCTCGCCGCCACCCGGCACGGTCTGGCCGCCGCCCGCGACGGCGGCACGGTTCTGCTGCTCCCCCTCGAAGCGTCGGACACGGCGACCGACCTGGCCCGCCGCGCCGCCCGCCATCTCGGCACGGCCGTCCACGAGGCGGTCACGGTCGGTGCCTCCGCCCCGGTCGAGAACCTGGCCGCCCACCCGGACGCCGTGGCCGCCGCCTACGAGGAAGGCCGGCGCTGCCTCGACGCCCTGCGGCTGCTCGGCCGCTCCGGGGAGGGCGCCGCCGCCGAGGACTTCGGATTCGTGGGCCTGCTGCTGGCCGGCGACCGTGACATCGCGGGCTTCGTGGACCGTACGATCGGAAAGGTCGTCTCCTACGACGACCGCCGCGGCACCGACCTGCTGCGCACCCTCGACGCATACTTCGCCTGCGGGATGAGCCCGGCCCGCACCAAGGACGAACTGCACGTCCACGTGAACACGGTCGCCCAGCGACTGGAACGCGTCGGCCGCCTCCTCGGCGACGACTGGCAGAGCCCCGCCCGCGCCCTGGAGATACAGCTGGCCCTGCGGCTGCACCGGTTGTCCACACCGGCACAGCGCTGACCCCCGCACGCGCTGGGCGTACGGGGGCCGGTTCCCGGACCGAGGTCCGTGGGGCTTCAGACGGTGTGCGCGTCCGCCGGCCGGGCCGGCACAGGCTCCGCGTCGTCCGCGGGCTCGATGTCGGCCAGGTCGCGGTGGCGGGTCTCCTTGGCCAGGCCGACCGCGATCACCGTGAGGACGGCTGCGGCGATCACGTACAGGGAGATCGGGGTGGAGTTGCCGTAGTCGGCCAGCAGGGCGGTGGCGATCAGCGGCGCGGGTGCGCCCGCCGCGACCGAGGCGAACTGCGCGCCGATCGAGGCACCGGAGTAGCGCATCCGGGTCGCGAACATCTCGGAGAAGAAGGCGGCCTGGGGTGCGTACATGGCGCCGTGCAGTACCAGTCCCACGGTCACGGCGAGGATCAGGTTGCCGAAGCCGCCGGTGTCGATGAGCGAGAAGAACGGGAACATCCACAGCCCGACGCCGACGGCGCCCAGCAGGTAGACGGGGCGGCGGCCGATCCGGTCCGACAGCGCACCCCAGGCCGGAATGACGGCGAAGTGCACGGCGGAGGCGATCAGTACCGCATTGAGGGCGGTCTGCTTGGAGACGCCGGCCGAGGTGGTGGCGTAGACGAGGATGAAGGCGGTGATGACGTAGTAGCTGATGTTCTCCGCCATCCGCGCGCCCATCGCCACCAGCACATCACGCCAGTGGTGCCGCAGTACGGAGACCAGCGGCAGCTTCTCGGCCGGGGCCGCATGCGTGACCTTGCGTGCTTCCGCCTGGGCCAACGCCTGCTTGAAGACAGGCGATTCATCGACAGACAGACGAATCCACAAACCGACGATCACCAGTACACCGGAGAGCAGGAAGGGTATCCGCCAGCCCCAGCTGACGAAGGCGCTGTCCGACAGCAAGGCCGTCAGGAGCGACAGCACGCCGGTGGCCAGCAACTGGCCCGCGGGCGCGCCGGTCTGCGGCCACGAGGCCCAGAAGCCACGCCGCCGCGCGTCCCCGTGCTCGGACACCAGCAGCACGGCCCCGCCCCACTCACCACCGAGCGCGAAGCCCTGCAGCAGGCGCAACACGGTCAGCAGCACGGGCGCCGCGGTGCCGATGGTCGCGTGCGTCGGCAGCAGCCCGATCGCGAAGGTCGCCCCACCCATCAGCAGCAGACTCAACACCAGCAGCTTCTTGCGGCCGAGCCGGTCACCGTAGTGCCCGAACACCAGCGCCCCCAGCGGACGCGCGGCGAACCCGACGGCGTACGTCAGGAAGGACAGCAGTGTGCCGACGAGCGGATCGGAGCCCGGGAAGAACAGCTTGTTGAAGACGAGGGCGGCGGCGGAGCCGTAGAGGAAGAAGTCGTACCACTCGATGGTAGTGCCGATGAGGCTGGCGGCGACGATGCGCTTCAGGTTGCCGGGGGTGCCGGGCGTTGGGGGAGCGGATGCTGCGGAGGCCATGAGCGCCACTTCCTCGTGTGCGGTGGGGACGGGTACGTGTTCGCACACCGTAGGAATCTGCAGGTCAGGCGCACATGTGGTGGGACAACATAGTTCGGGGCCAGAGTGTAAGTGTGGCCTCTACGTCAGCCTCTCGGGCTACGAACTAGGGGCTCGCCAGGCACTGGAACGAGCAATGCCAGGGATGCGTAGTTCGGGATGATTTGGCAGCCCGGTGATGACTCGGGTGCTGACTTGGTGTTCATCGTGGTAGCGGGCCCTGCACGGTCGGTCGGCGGTCGTCGGCGGCCCGCTGGGGTACAGCCGAGGTCGGTGCGGCGCCCGCAGGCCAGGAGGGCGGGAGGGGACACAGTGGCCCCGCGGCCGGGTGCCGCAACTCCCCCTTCCCGCCCCGGACATCGAGCTCCCCGGCGGCGACCTGCTGTCCGGCGGCGGCCCCCTGACCAGTAACAGCGCGGACTCGATGACCGCCAGCCCCTCCACAACCGCCGATACTCGGCGGTAATGTCGCCCCCCGCCGGACGGCACGAGACCGGTGGGTGAGAGCGAAGGGGCCCTCATGGCGACGGACACGCCTGCGGACATACCCGCAGGAACACCTGCGGAGATGGACGCCGCCGACGACCGTTGGCAGCGCATGTGGAACCACCGTGAGCAACTGCTCAGGGTGGCCCGGCGCAGGTCGATGAGTGCTGAGGACGCCGAAGACGCGGTGCACGAGGCGATGCTGCGGGCCGCCGAGCGTCCCGACCTGGACGACGAGAGGCTCGCCGCTTGGCTGACGACGGTCACGATGCGCCTGTGCGTCGACCGCTACCGGCAGGTGAACCGGGAGGCCGAGGTGCGCACCAGCCCGACCCTCGTTGCCCCCGGCCCGGTGCCCGTCGAGGAAGCGGTGTGTGACCGGGCCGAGGCGAAGTGGCTGGCGGTGCGCAGCGGTGAGCTGCCCGCCCGGCAGGCCGAGGCGCTGCGGCTGAAGTCGGAGGACCTCGACGTCGGCCAGGTCGCCGTCCGGATGGGGCTGAGCTATCGGACCGTCGAGTCGCTGCTGGCCCGGGCGCGGCGGACGCTGCGGCAGTCGCTGGCCGCGACGCTCGGGTGCGCGCTGTTCCTGATCGGGTGGGGGCGGCCGCGCGGCGGTGGCAAGGTGCAGGCCGTGGCCGTGGCTTCGACGGCGGCGACGCTGGCGGTGGCGGGGTTCGTGCTGCCGTACACGCTCGACGGGGGCGGAGGCGGAGGCGGTACGGCTCCGCGGCCCACGGTTGCTCCGCCGGGTGCGGAGGCGTTGCGGCCGGACAGCGGCGCTGGCGGCAGGGCTCCTCAGGGGAACCGCCCCGCGGCCTCGGCGGCCGAACCGAAGGCGGCCCGGTCGCCGTCAGGAGAATCGTTCCGGCCGCTGTCCGTGCCGTCGCTGCCGGAAGTGGCGGTGCCGAAGGTCTCGGTGTCCCCGCTGCCAGAGCTGTCCGCGCCGGAGGTGCCACGTGTCCCCGGCGTGCCGGAACTGCCCGAGATCCCGGAACTGGCCGGGACTCCCGAGCCGCCGGTCGAGCCCTCCGCCGTGCCGTCCGCGTCCCTCCCGCTCCCCACGGCGCCCCCTCAGCCGTAACTCCGGTCGGGCAGTCGTAGATCCACCCGAAATCCCCGCCCCGAGTCCCGCTCGAAAAAAAGTCGCCACCCGAGCGACGGACGCTCCGCCCCTCCCCGTAGAGCAGATGTCAGAGCTGCTCCAGGGGCCGAAGGGTGGACCGGATGGGTGTCGAGATCTGTGTGGAAGGGCTGACCAAGTCCTTCGGCCACCAGGTCATCTGGCAGGACGTCTCACTGACGCTGCCCGCCGGGGAGGTCTCGGTCATGCTCGGCCCCTCGGGCACGGGCAAGTCGGTGTTCCTCAAGACGCTTGTCGGACTGCTGAAGCCGGAGCGAGGATCGATCACGATCCAGGGCCGCGACATCACCAGGCTCCGTGAGCATGATCTGTACGAGGTACGGAAGCTCTTCGGCGTGCTGTTCCAGGACGGCGCGCTGTTCGGCTCGATGAACCTGTACGACAACATCGCCTTCCCCCTGCGCGAGCACACCCGTAAGTCCGAGAGCGAGATCCGGCGCATCGTGCTGGAGAAGATGGACATGGTCGGGCTGATCGGCGCCGAGGGAAAGCTGCCCGGCGAGATCTCCGGCGGGATGCGGAAGAGGGCGGGACTGGCCCGGGCCTTGGTGCTCGACCCCGAGATCATCCTTTTCGACGAGCCCGACTCGGGCCTCGACCCGGTCCGCGTCGCCTACCTCAACCAGCTCATCGTCGACCTCAACGCCCAGATCGACGCGACCTTCCTGATCGTCACGCACGACATCTCCTCCGCCCGCCAGGTGCCGGACAACATCGGATTGCTGTTCCGCCGCGAGCTGGTGACGTTCGGGCCGCGCGAGGCACTGTTGACCAGCGATGAGCCCGTCGTACGGCAGTTCCTGAACGGCCGCATGCAGGGCCCGATCGGCATGGCGGAGGAGAAGGACGCCGCCCAGGTCGAGCAGGAGCTGGCCGCCCTCGGCGACGACGCCAAGGGCACAGAGCCTCCCGGCAGCCGGACTCCGACCCCCCGCCTACTGCCGGGGCCGGGTATCCCGCGGTCTCCCCGCTGGGAAGCGATCGCCCGACGCGAGGCCGCGCTGCACCAGAAGACGGTGGTCGGCGCATGAGCCTTTCACCCATCGGAGCGCTGCGGCACTCGGGGAGCCTGTTCGCGATGGCGCTGGACGTCGCCCGGACGATCCCCCGGCGGCCGTTCCAGGCCAGGGAGTTCATCCAGCAAGCCTGGTTCATCGCGAGCGTGACGATCCTTCCGACGGCCCTCGTCTCCATCCCCTTCGGCGCGGTCATCGCCCTGCAGATCGGCAGCCTCACGCGGCAGCTCGGCGCCCAGTCCTTCTCCGGGGCCGCCTCCGTCCTCGCCGTACTGCGCGAGGCCTCGCCGATCGTCACCGCGCTGCTGATCGCGGGCGCCGGCGGCACGGCGATCTGCGCGGACCTCGGGGCGCGGAAGATCCGCGACGAGATCGACGCCATGCAGGTGCTCGGCATCGACCCAATCCATCGCCTCGTCGTGCCGCGTGTGCTGGCGTCGATGCTGGTGGCGGTGCTGCTCAACGGCCTGGTGTCGGTCGTCGGCGTCGCGGGCGGCTACTTCTTCAACGTCGTCCTGCAGAACGGCACCCCCGGCGCCTACCTCGCCTCCTTCACCACCCTCGCCCAGCTCTCCGACCTGTGGGCGGCCGAGATCAAGGCGCTCGTCTTCGGGGCGGTCGCCGCGATCGTCGCCTCCTACAAGGGGCTGACCGCGAAGGGCGGTCCGAAGGGTGTGGGTGACGCGGTGAACCAGTCGGTGGTGATCACCTTCATGTTGCTGTTCGTGACCAACTTCGTGATGACCGCGGTGTACTTCCAGGTCGTCCCGCAGAGGGGTTAGCCGATGAGACTTCTCGACAGACCCCTGCGCTCACTCGAAGCGCTCGGCGTCCAACTTGCCTTCTACGGACGCTCATTGGCCTGGACGGGCCGCACCCTGCGCCGCTACAAGAAGGAGATCCTGCGCTTGCTCGCCGAGGTGAGCTTCGGCCGGGGCGCGCTGGCGGTGGTGGGCGGCACGGTCGGCGTGATCGCCTTCCTGTCCTTCTTCACCGGCACGGAGGTCGGCCTCCAGGGCTACGCGGCCCTCAACCAGCTCGGCACCTCCAACTTCGTGGCGTTCCTCTCGGCGTACTTCAACACCCGCGAGATCGCCCCCCTGGTGGCCGGGCTCGCCCTGTCCGCGACCGTCGGCGCCGGATTCACCGCACAGCTGGGCGCGATGCGGATCAGCGAGGAGACCGACGCGCTCGAAGTGATGGGCGTGCCCTCGCTGCCGTTCCTGGTCACGACCCGGATGATCGCCGGGTTCGTCGCGGTGATCCCGCTGTACGTGATCGGGCTGCTGTCCTCGTACCTCGCCGCGCGAACGATCACCACCGTCTACTACGGCCAGTCGGCCGGCACCTACGACCACTACTTCCACCAGTACCTGCCACCGGTCGACGTGCTGTGGTCCTTCGGCAAGGTGCTCGTCTTCGCCGTCCTGATCATCCTGGTCCACTGCTTCTACGGCTACTACGCGAGCGGTGGCCCGGCGGGCGTCGGCGTGGCGGTGGGCCGTGCGGTGCGGACCTCGATCGTGGCGATCAACGTCCTCGACTTCTTCCTGTCGCTCGCGATCTGGGGCGCCAACACGACCGTACGGATCGCGGGGTGAGCCGCCGGATGAGAGTGCTGAGACTGCGGATGTACGGAGTCGTCTTCATCGCCGTACTCGCGCTGCTGCTGGGGCTGTCGGTCGCGGTGTACCAGCAGGCGTTCACGCCCGTCGTGCGGATCACACTGGAGGCCGACAGCCTGGGCAACCAGCTGGATCCTCGGGCCGACGTCAAGCTGCGCGGGGTGCTGGTCGGCGAGGTGCGCGAGGTGCGGGCAGACGGGACGAAGGCCATGCTCGACATCGCGCTCAAGCCGGAGTACGTGCCCCACATCGCGTCGGACGTACATGCGCGACTGTTGCCCAAGACGCTGTTCGGCGAAAAATACGTCGACCTGGTCGCCCCCGCGCGCTCCGCGTCCTCTTCAGCTCGCGCCATCCGCGCCGGTGATGTCATCACCCAGGACCGCACCCGAGTCGGCATCGAGGTGCAGCAACTCATGAACGACCTGCTGCCCCTCCTGCGAACGGTCCAGCCCGGCAAGCTCAACGCCACCCTCTCCGCGTTCGCCACCGCCCTCGAAGGCCGAGGCGACCGGATCGGCGACAACCTCATGCGCCTGGAGGCCTACCTGCGCCGCCTCAACCCCCATCTGCCGTCCCTCACCGAGGACATCGCCCGCTTCGCCGAGGTCGCCGAGATATACGGCGACGCGGCGCCCGACCTGATGAGGATCCTGCGCAACACGGTCACCACCAGCCGCACGATCGTCGAGCAGAAGGACCGACTGGCAGCGGCCTTGCAGACCACGGCGGCGGTCGCGGGCACGGCGGAGGACTTCCTCGACGCGAACGGCGAGCGGCTGATCACCCTCGGCCGGGTCTCCCGCCCGACGCTGGAGCTGTTCGCCCGCTATTCCCCCGAGTACCCGTGCCTGCTGGCCGGTCTGGTCCGGCAGGAGAAGGCCTCGGAAGAGGCGTTCCGGGGCGGCAAGATGCACATCACGCTGGAGGTCGTACAGCCACAGGGGGCGTACGAGCCGGGCGAGGAACCGCGCTACGGTGAGCGGTCGGGGCCCAAGTGCCGTGATCTGCCGCATCCTCCGGTGCCGGCGCCCGGTGCCCACCTCAACGACGGTTCGGAGTCCGGGGGTTCGTCCTCGGGCGGCCCGCTCGGCGTCTCCGCCACCCGGGCCGAGCAGCGCGCTGTCGGTTCGCTGGTGGCCCCTGTCCTGGGTGTACCCGCCGACGAGGTGCCGCCGGTCACAACTCTGCTGTTCGGGCCGCTGGCGCGCGGGACGGCGGTGAGTGTGGCATGAGGACCACAGGCGCGCGGCAGTCCGCTGCTCCGCTCATCAAGTTCAGCGTCTTCGCGCTGGTGACCGTCCTGGCGACGGCCCTTCTCGCGGCCACCATCGTGAACATCTCCTTCGCCCCGAAGCACAGATACCGCGCGGTGTTCAGCGACGTCACCGGCTTGGAGGAGGGCGACGACATCCGCGTCGCCGGAGTACGGGTCGGCGAGGTCGAGGGCATCCGGATCAAGGACCGGACGCTGGCCGAGGTCACCTTCACCGTCGGCGAGAACCGTCCGCTGCTGACCAGCACGGGCGCGGTCATCCGGTACCGCAACCTGGTCGGGCAGCGGTATGTCGCGCTGACCGAGGGCACGGGCGACGGCACCCGGCTGCTGCGTCCCGGCGCGACGATCCCGCTGTCGCGCACCCAACCGGCGTTGGACCTCAACGCGCTGCTGAACGGCTTCAAGCCCCTGTTCGCCGCGCTGAGCCCGAAGGATGTCAACCAGCTCGCCACCGAGATCATCAAGACCCTCCAGGGCGAGGGCGGCACCGTCAACAGCCTGCTCGTGCACACGGCGTCGCTCACCTCGACGCTGGGGGGCCGCGACCAGTTGATCGGGTCGGTGATCGACAACCTCAACACCGTGCTGAAGACGCTCGACAAACGCGGAACCCGCTTCTCCGGCCTCCTCAAGCAGCTACGCCGGGTCATCTCGGGCCTGTCCGCCGACCGCAAGCCCATCGGGCAGTCGCTGGTGAACATCGGCGATCTGACCGAGGCCACCTCGGGGCTGCTGAAGGACGCGCGTCCACCCCTGAAGGACGACATCGCCGAGCTGACCGAGCTCACCGGAACGCTGAACGACAACGAGAAGACCGTGGAGGGCGTCCTGAAGCGGCTGCCGAACAAGCTCAACGAGCTGACGGGGACGGCGTCCTACGGCTCGTGGTTCAACTTCTACCTGTGCGACTTCGACGGGCGGATCGTACTTCCGAAGACGAAGCCGACGTCACAGCAGGTGCTCACACCTGACCTGCATGTGGCGAGGGCGAGGTGCGGGGCATGAGCCGCAAACAAGGTCCCGAGCCGCTGTTCAAGGTGCGTGTGGAGCCACCGAGGCTGCCGAGGATACGTCTGCCGAAGATACGGCTCCTGCCGCACCGCAGACCCCGTCCGCGGCCGCTGTTCAAGGTGCGCGTCGAGCCGCCCAAGCTGCCGAAGCCGTGGTTCCGTCGCCCACGCCTCATCCCCTTCCGCGACCGCAACCCTGTCGTCATCGGCGCCGTCGGCCTCACCGCCCTCGCACTGCTGGCCGTGGCCGCGTTCAACGCCGACCGCCTGCCGGTGATCGGCGACGGCGAGACGTACAGCGCGGCCTTCGCGGAGGCGGGCGGGCTCAAGCCCGGTGACGAGGTGCGGGTCGCCGGAGTCAAGGTCGGCAAGGTCGAGGAGGTCGACCTGGACGGCGACCACGTCAAGGTCACCTTCAAGATCAAGGGCGAGTCGGACTTCGGCACCGAGACCGGCGCGTCGATCCGGGTCAAGACGATCCTCGGCGCGAAGTACCTCGCGCTGCACCCCAAGGGCAGGGGCCAGTTGGCACCCGGCAGCGAGATACCGCTGAAGCGCACGGTCCCCGCGTACGACGTCGTGCAGGCCTTCAGCGATCTCACCACCACGACGGAGAAGGTCGACACCGACCGCGTGGCGAAGGCCCTGGACACGATCTCCACCACCTTCGAGGACTCACCGGAAGAGGTACGGGCGTCACTCAAGGGCCTGTCGCAGATCTCCCGGACGGTGGCGTCTCGCGACAAGGCGCTGCGCGAGCTGCTCGACCACGCGAACGGCGTCACGGGCGTACTGGCCGATCGCTCCGGGGACTTCACCGCCCTGGTCAAGGACGGCGACAAGCTGTTCAAGGAGATCAGCAAGCGGCGCGACGCGATCCACAAACTGCTGAAGAGCTCCGCCGCGCTCGGCATCCAGCTCTCCGGCCTGGTCCAGGACAACGACAAGGAGATCGGCCCCGCGCTCAAGGGCCTGAACCGAGTGGTGGAGATGCTCGAACGGAACCAATCCAGCCTGGACCGGAGCATCAGGCTCCTGGCGCCCTATGTCCGAGTCTTCACCAACACCCTCGGCAACGGCCGCTGGTTCGACTCGTACGTCCAGAACCTGGTCGCCGCTCCGGTGGTACCGCGGACGGGAGGGGCGCAGTGAACATCCCTGTCAGGGTGAGAAAGCGCCTGGCCCTGCTCACCGTACTGACCCTCGCCGGCGCGCTCACGTACGTCCTGTGGCCACGCCCCGAGCCGGTCCGTGTCACGGCGTACTTCCCGCGCACGGTCGGCATCTACCCCGGCTCGGACATCCGTGTCCTGGGCGTACGGATCGGCGAGGTCAAGGAGATCACGCCGGAGGGCGGCCGGGTGCGGGTGGAGCTCGAGTACGAGGCGGACCGCAAGGTCCCGGCCGAGGCCCAGGCGGCGATCATCAACTCCTCGGTGGTCAGCGACCGTTACGTGCAGCTGCTGCCGGTGTACCGGAGCGGCCCGGTGCTGCGCGACGGAGACGAGATCCCCGAGTCGCGCACGGCCGTACCGGTCGAGCTGGGCCGTGTCTTCGACAGCCTGCACACCACGGCCGAAGCGCTCGGCCCCAAGGGCGCCAACAAGGACGGCTCCCTGTCGCGGCTGCTGGGGGTGAGCGCGGACAACCTTGACGGCCGGGGCAAGAACCTCAACCAGACGGTCGAGGACCTCTCGAAGGCGGTCACGACCCTGTCCGACGGCCGCACGGACCTGTTCGGCACGATCCGGAACCTCCAGGTCTTCACGGCTGCGCTGGCGGCCGACGACAAGAGCGTGCGGTCGTTCAACAGCAGTCTCGCCAAGGTCGCCGCACAACTCGCGGGCGAGCGGCAGGACTTGGCCGCGGCGCTGAAGAACCTCGGGACGGCGCTGGGCGACGTGTCCGGCTTCGTGAAGAAGAACAAGAAGTCGCTGACCGCGAACGTGGAGGGGCTGAGCAAGGTGACGAAGGTGCTCGTCACCCAACGGGCCGCGCTGGAAGAGTTGTTGGAGGTGACCCCGACCGGCATGTCGAACCTCAACAACGCCTACAACCCGTCGGCCGGCACGCTCGACACCCGTAACAACGCCGATCAGGCGCAGGATCCGGCTTCGCTGCTGTGTTCGGTGCTGAGGACGACCGGGGACGAGGGCGGAAGGAACCCGGACTGCAAGGAACTCAGGGAGTTGTTCGACTCCCTGCCCAAGGTCCCGCAGGGCCCGGCGGCCACCGGCACGGTCGACCGCACCCTCGGCGGAATCCTGGAGGCGGGCGCATGAGTGTCCTGCGCGTGGGCGCGCCGCGCAAGGCTGGGGTGGCGGCCTGGGCGGCCATCGGCTCGCTGCTCCTCTCCGGCTGCGAGTTCAACGGCTGGTACGACGTCCAGTTGCCCGGCGGAGCGGCCTCGGACGGCAACGCGTACCACGTCACCGTCGAGTTCCGTGACGTTCTCGACCTGGTGCCGCAGTCGGCGGTGAAGGTCAACAACGTCACTGTGGGCGCGGTGGAGAAGGTGGAACTGGACGGCTGGCACGCGCGCGTACGCCTCCGGGTGGCCGACTCGGTCAAGCTGCCCGCCAATGCGATCGCGGAGCTACGCCAGACCAGCGTGCTCGGCGAGAAGTACGTGGCGCTGTCCGAGCCGACGGACACCACACCGGTGGGACGCCTCGGCGACGGCGACGCGATCCCGTTGTCCCGCAGCGGCCGCAATCCGGAGATCGAGGAGGTGCTGTCCGCCCTGTCCGCGCTGCTCAACGGCGGTGGAGTGGCGCAGCTCAAGACAATCACCGTGGAGCTGAACAAGGCGCTGGAGGGACGGGAGAACCGGGTCAGGTCGCTGCTGAAGGAACTGAACACGTTCCTGGGCGGCCTGGACCAGCAGAAGGGCGACATCGTCCGGGCGCTGAAGGCCGTGGACCGACTCGCCAAGCGCCTTGGCAAGGAGAAGAAGACCATCGCCGAGGCCGTGGACGCTATGCCGCCGGCCCTGAAGGTCCTGGCCGACCAGCGACGCGACCTGACGCGCATGCTCACGGCGTTGTCGAAGCTCGGCAAGACAGGCACCAAGGTGGTCAACGACGCGCACGACGACACAGTCGCGAACCTGAAGCGGCTGCGCCCGATCCTGCAACAACTCAACAAGGCCGGAAGCGACCTGCCCAACGCTTTGGAGTTGCTGACCACTTATCCCTTCCCCCGCAACGCGGTGGACGCCATCAAGGGCGACTACGTCAACCTGCACATCACGGCTGACCTCGATCTGGCCGGGATCTACGGCAACGTGACGGAGAAGCCGGGCGGCAGTCGGGATGGCGACGGGAAGCCCCGGGGGCCCGAGCTCCCGAAGATCCCAGACCTCCCGGACGTACCGGATCTCCCGGGCCTGCCGAGCGTCCCGACACCCACCACCCTCCCGAGCACACCGAGCGTGCCGTCGTCCCCCTCGTCCCCTTCCGACGGCGGCGGCGACCCGCTGTGCCCGCCGGTGTCCACCAGCAGCTACAGCGACAACGGCAGTTACGGCACCGGAGGCGACTGGCCGAAGGGGATCAACCTCGCACTGGCCGAGCTGATGCTGAAGGGAATCCAGCCGTGATCACACGTACGGTCAAGGCCCAGCTGCTCGCCTTCACCACCATCACCGTTGTGGGGGTGTCGTTCGTCGGCGCCGAGTACACGGGGCTGGTGGACGAGGTCCTGGACCGCGGCTACACGGTCCAGGCGGACTTCGCCGAGTCCGGGGGCATTTTCCCCGGCGCCGAGGTGACGTATCGCGGGGTGCCGGTGGGGAGGGTGGGCGCGCTGCACCTGACGGGCGCCGACGGCGTGTCCGTCGCCCTCGACATCGAGGACGGGGCACCGCGCATCCCGGCGCACACGTTCGCCGTGGTGGCGCACCGCTCGGCGGTGGGTGAGCAGTACGTCGACCTGCAACCTCGCACATCCCACGGCCCGTATCTGCTCGACGGCAGCACGATCGCGCGCGAGAGCACACGCGTGCCGCTGCCGACGACGGACCTGATCCTCAGCCTGGACCGCCTGGTGAACTCGGTGGGCAAGGACGATCTGCAGGTCACGGTCGACGAGTTGGGCAAGGCCTTCGCCGGAACGGGCCCGAACCTCAGCCGTCTGGTGGACTCGGGCAATGAACTGGTGGAGTCGGCGTCCGACGCGCTGCCCGAAACGATCGCGCTCATCGAGGACTCACGGAAGGTACTGAAGACACAGGCCGACCAGGGTTCGTCGATCAAGTCGTTCGCCGGCGATCTGGCGGCGCTCACGGCCCAGTTGAAGGCGAGCGACGGGGACCTGCGCAGGCTGATCGGCAACGCGCGGCCGGCGGCGCTGGAGGTGAACTCGCTGCTCAAGTCGGCCGGGCCGGAGCTGTCGGTCCTGCTCGCCAACCTGATCAGCGGCGGCCAGGTGACGCTGGCCCGCCTGCCCGGCGTGGAACAGGCCCTGGTCACCTTCCCGGTGATGGTGGCGGGCAGCTACACGGTCGTACCGGGCGACGGGACGACCCACTTCGGCCTGGTGGTGAACGCCGACGATCCGCCGGCCTGCACTCAGGGCTACGGCACGGCGCGCCGCGACCCCGCCGACACCAGCACCCGAGAGGCGAACACCGACGCCCGCTGCACGCTGCCGCGGGGGAGCGAGTCGTCGGTACGGGGTGCACAGAACGCCCCAGGTGCCGCGTCCGGCGGCGCGAATCAGGCGACGTACGTCACCCCGTACGACCCGGAGACCGGCACCACCATCGGCCCGGACGGAAGGACCGTCGAGGTCGGCTCGACAGGCGGCCAGCAGGCCGCGTTCGGAAAGGAGTCGTGGCAATGGCTGCTCGTTGGCCCCATGGCATGAACCTGAAGGGTCTGAAGGGCGTGAGGAGTCATCCAGCGATGACGGCGGGACTCGTCACGGCGACGATCCTCACCACGGCACTCGCGACATGGCTGGCCCTGACCGTCTCCTCCCAGCGCGAGGCGGACCAGCGCCGCCAGGACATCCTGGCCGCGGCCCGCCAGTCGGCACTGAACTTCACTTCGCTCGACTACCGGCACTACGACCGCGACAGCGCGAACGTACTGGCGGGCGCGACCGGTGACTTCAAGAAACAGTTCGCCGCCCAGACGGAGCAGCTGACGCAGCTCGTCGTGACGAACAAGTCCGTGTCCGAGGGCCAGGTCCTGGAGGCCGGCATCGTCCGCTCGGACGAGAACTCGGCCCGCGTCCTGGTGGTCACCGACAGCAAAGTGACCAACACGGCTGCGCCCCAGGGTGAGGCGCGCACGTATCGCCTGCAGCTGGACCTGGTCCACCGGGACGACCGCTGGCTGACGTCGGACGTCGAGTTCGTCGGCTGACAGGCACCACCACTGAGGAGTACGACCATGGCGAAGACAACCACCGGCCGCGCCCCCGGTTCCGGCACCCGGCGCACCATGACGACGGCAGCCCGCGCAGCGGCCAAGCGAGCGGCGCGTGGCCACCGCGAACCCACCCCGGAGCCCGCTGTCGCCGGACGCACCGTGCTCATCGAGGCCCCGAAGGACGGCTGGGAGGACCCGCCCGAGCCGTCGCTGGAGTCATTCGATGAGGACGTGCCACCAGAGGACAGGGGCTGGCCCCGTCGTCGGCGCCGGCAGCTCACCGCGGTGCTCGGCGCCCTCTTGATGGCCGGCCTGATGGCGGTCGCAGTACTCGGCTGGCAGTACCGGGAGGGAGGCCGCACAGAGAGCGCCCGGACGCAGGCAGTCGCGGCCGCCCGGAAGGCGGCACCGGTCGTCCTTTCGTACGACCACCGCCACCTGGACAAGGACTTCGCGGCGGCCGGTACCCACCTGACCGGCGACTTCCGCCACGAGTACGGGAAGACCACGAAGACCGTGGTCGGCCCCGCGGCCAGGAAGTACCGGGGAGTGGTGAAGGCGACGATCGCGGCCCCTGCCACCGGCACCCCGGCGACCTCCGTCGTCTCGGCCTCCCCGGACAAGGTTGTGGTCCTGCTCTTCGTCAACCAGGTCACACAGAGCACGCAGGTCTCCGGATCCCGCGTGGACCTGAACCGAGTGCGGATGACGATGACGCGCACGGCGGAGGGGTGGAAGGTGAGCGCGGTCGACGCCCTCTGACCGGCCTGCGAGTGCGGCAACAAGCCGTTCCTCGCGCGGGGGACCGCCTGCGCATACCTGCAGCATCGTGTCTTGGGCGGCAGCGGCGCGAATGACAGACATCCCCCGACGCAACCGGCGCCTAAGACAACAAGGCGGTGACTGATGGCATGACTTCCTCTGTGACTACGGGCGGATGACGGCGCCCTTCGGACGATCGGCCGCCGCGCATCGGCGTCAGGTCGCTGACCTGGCTACTGCAACCGCCCAGGCGATGTACAGGACGTTCACCACCAGCCGAGCCACCGCCCCGAGCGGCCGCTCCAGCAGCCGGGGCCGGTCCGGCCGTGCACGTCGCAGCGCGTCCACGTGGGACACCTGGTAACAGGTGATCAGGACAGCGGCGGCCCAGCCCCCGGCCGGTCTGCTGCACGGAACCAGCACCAGCGCACCCACGACGACCTCCGCCGCCCCGCTGACGGCCACGAGGAGCCGTGCCCGGCGGAGCCATGCGGGTACCAGCATGCGGAAGTAGTCGGGGGCCAGGAAATGTATGAGCCCCGTGACGGCCAGGAACACCGCCAATCCGACGGCAGCGATAGCGTGCATGGCACGATGATCCGTTCACCTCGCGCCTGGGCACTTGAACAAAACGATCGCCGCCTCGTCTTCGCCTCCGGCACCGAGGCGACGATGTTTGCCGAGTCCCGCCCGTTCCGCGTCGCCCAACACCGGCTGCCTGCGTGGAAAGCCGTGCTGCCGATCAGCGGCCACGCTCAACTCCTCCAGTCGGGAAGGCCCATGGTGGCGGCGCCAGGGCTGATCGTTCCGCCCCAGCTGGCCCACGCCTGCGCGGCGACCTCCCCCTACATCGTCCTGTTCGTCGACTCATGGCTGCTGCCTTCCTGCCCGGGGCCGATACGGCTTGATGCAGGCCAGGTCCGCCGTTTACTCGCCGCGCTCGGCACCACCGATTCCAACGGCCCCAGCACTTGCGTGGACCTGGCCGCCGGACACACCGAGCTTCGGGCACTCGCCGGGTGCCCAACCCCGCTCGATCCGAGAGTCGCCCACGCTGTCCGCCTGTGTACGTCCCGCGATCCGGACATGCCCATCACCTCCATCGCCATCGAGGTCGGCCTGTCGACAGCGCGGCTTCGCGCCCTTGTCCGGCAGGACGTGGGCATCGCGCTCACCCGCTTGCGTCGATGGGGACGGCTCCGTACCGCGATCGCCGATCTGGCGGGTTCCAGTGCAGCCATGGCCGCAGCCACCGCAGGCTTCGCCGACCAGGCCCACCTCACCCGTACTGCACGGGACTTCCTCGGGCGCACGCCCGCCTCTCTGCGACGCGCGGAAGCGTAGGGTCCCGGCTCTGAAGGGCCGGGTGTTTCAGCGGAAGAAGTCGGCGTTCTCCGCGGCCCACTGCTGGAACGGTCTGGCCGCGGAGCCGGTGACCCGTGAAACCGTGTCGCGTACCGCCAGCAGCTCGTCATTGACGTCTCCGCCCGTGACGTCGAGCACCGCATCCGCGGCCCCGTCTCCGAAGACTGCGGCCATCTGAGCGCGAGCCTCCTGCCGGCTGATCTCGGTGAAGGGCACATCCCGCCCGAGTGCTGCCGCGATGGCCTCGACCTGCTGCCGGGCGGTCACCGGCTCGGGACCGGTCAGGGCATACGTCCGCCCCCGGTGGCCGGGCTCGGTCAGCGCCACCCGTGCCACCGACGCGATGTCCGCAGGGTGGATCGTGGGCAGCCCGGTGTCCGCATACGGCGCACGGACGGTCTCACGGTCGCGGATCGACGCCGCCCACATCAGAGCGTTCGAGGCGAACTGCGTCGGCCGCAGGATCGTCCAGGCCAAGCCGCTGTCCTGGAGCAGCCGCTCGACGGCCAGGTTCTCGCCGGCGGGGCCCAGATGCGGATGGGTCTGGACCGTGATGGACGACACCAGCACCACGTGCTCCACTTTCGCCAGCCGGGCGGCCTCGAGGATGTCGGCGTCCGAACCCAGACGTGACACGAGAAACAGCGAGTGCACCCCCTCCAGAGCAGGTCTCAACGACTCCGTCTCCGTGAAATCACCCTCAACGGTCTCGACACCTTCGGGGAACGTGGCCAGTGCGGCGTCGCGGGTGAATCCTCTTAGCGGCCCCACATCGCATCGGTGCAACTGCCTCAGCAGTGCACTTCCTATGTTTCCGGTGGCTCCGGTCACGAGGATCACGAGCGCGTTCTCCTGTCGTCACATGATCAGCTTGAGGAAACGCTAGAAGCTCAATCGCACTTCAGGTCAAGGAGATTCGGTGTTGTCCTGCTGCCAGGAACGCGCACGGACATCGCCGGCGACGTCCGCGCCATGGTCCCGGCCGGTCTGGGTGAGTTCAGCGGTGGCGGGTATCCGAACCTTCATGGTGCGTACGGTGCGACAGCTGGGATCGGTCATTCTCGGCGCACGGCTCTGGGACAGGTTCTCCGTTGTGGCGGCGCACCGCGCCAAGCCGGTGGCGGCCGAGCTGACTCACGTCGAGACGGGCGAGCCGGGCCTTGACCACGAAGGCGAGGTCGCCCACTCCCGCGGCAGGCGCATGATGCTGGGCAGGACGTCTCGCCCCTTGACGGTCCCTGCCGCCGAGGGACCGTGGTTCGGGGAGGGAGGCGGGGGATACCGGCGCAACCTGACGGCTCTGCGGCGGACCCCCGTGTCCATCTGGAACGACGATGTGACGGACTGGGCCGCCTCGCTCACCTACTACGCGGTGCTGTCCATCTTTCCGACGCTTCTCGTCACCGTCTCGCTCGTCGGCCTCACCGGCGCCGGGACCGTCCGGGACCTCATCGGGAACGTGAACGCTGTCGTACCGGCGGAGTCGCGTGCCGTAATCGAGAACGCCCTGAGTGGCATGGCCGACCGGCATGCCGCCACTTGGCTGGTGGTCGTGTTCGGGACCACAGGAGCACTGTGGTCCGCCTCGAGCTACCTCGCAGTGTTCCGTCGGGCGCTGCATGCCATGCATGGGGTCGAGGATCGTCGACCGGTGTGGCGGACCGCTCCCCGCATCGTGATCACCGCTCTTGTGCTCCTGGGGCTGTTCGTCACCAGCGCCGGGGCTCTGATGCTCACCGGGGAACTGGCGCGCACCGTCGGCCGGCTCATGGGAATGGGTGAGGCCGCCGACACCACTTGGAGCATCGTGAAATGGCCATTGCTCTTGTTCCTGGCCGCTGTTCTGGTCTTGGTGCTGTTCAACACAGGGCCGGCCCCGGCGCGCGGTCTGGTTCAGAGAGCCCTCGGCGGTGCCCTCGCCGTGGTCCTGTGGCTGCTCGCATCCGTCGGCTTCGCCCTCTATGCCTCGCTCGTTGGCACCTACAGCCGCCTCTACGGTTCGCTGACCGGGATCATCGTCTTCTTCGTATGGCTGTGGGTGTCCAACCTTGCCCTGCTCACCGGCGCGCAGTTCAACGCCGAGCTTGTCAAACTGCAGAACGGTGACCGCTGACCCGTCCAAGCGGGGACCCACGCGGCGCACTGCTCGCTCTTACCGAACAGTTGGTGATGCGAGGCAGGAGGCAGCTCGACGACGAAGGCATTGGGCGCCGGAGTCCGTTGCCGTCCCAGCAGCAGGGCGCGGTCGTCGCACTCCTGATGTAGTATCCGCACCACTTCCGCGTGTTCGGTGTGTTTGCGGCAGAGAGTTCTCACCTTCTCCCGCTGCCCGCCGTAATGCGGGGCACACGCACCCATAGGAGTGCCGTCCAGGCTGTTTCGGAGCACTCGTGCCGCAGCGACGTGGCCGGCCTGCCAGCGCCGGGTCAAGCCGTCCGCTCGGTCCGGAAGCAGGTGTCGACGCGGTGTGATTCTCGTGGTCCTCCGCGCGATGGCCGGATGGAGGTGCAATGTCCACGCAGACCAACCGCCTGACCATCACCGAGGTCGCCAGCTGCGACGACTGCGCGGTACTGAGGCTCAGCGGTGAACTCGACCAGAGCTGCGAGACCTACTTCTTGGCCACGCTCGGTGCCAGCGTCGCAGCCGGCCACCGGCATCTGGTGCTGGATGTCACCGCCCTGGTCTTCTGCGACTCGCGCGGACTCAACTGCCTGCTCGCCATACGATGGTTGCTGGCCCGGCGGAGCGGAAAACTGCTTCTGGCCGGAGCAGGGCGCCGCCTGACGGAGCTATTGGCCCAGACCGGCAGCACCCGTCTTCTGCCCACCTATCGAGCGGTCGGCCAGGCACTGATCGAGTTGCCTCCTCGGGAGCGCCCCGTCTGGCCTCCCGCACAGCCTGGGCGTAATGCCCACGATGGCGAACCTGAACAGCCGTAGGCCGTCAGAGCCCGGCGGACGGCAGTGAATGCGCTCCTCGGCGTCCGTCGATCGCATGTGCGGCTGCTCGTCGCGGGGCAACATGCCCCGCTGTGCTGCGCCTTTGCGATGCGGACTGGCGCAGAGGGGCATGCCGGAGGCGCTAGCATCGGGCCAGCTTCGCCTACCGAGAGAGTGGTCTCATCACGATGGCCGATGACGCTCTGCTGTTCGTACTTCCTGACGATCACCCGCGGATGGGCGCTGCCCTGGCCGCGGTGGGTGAGCTGGAGTGCGTGGAGACGCCCGCAGTCCGGGGCTGGCTGCACGCGCACGGGATTCCCGTGTCCTCCGGGCGGGTCAGGATTGTTCCGGCGGGAGCGGAGGTGCTGGTTCCCGACGATGCGGAGCGGCTGCCGGTTCCCTTGAGCGAGGATGAGAAGGTGCGGGTGGAGCAGGCCTGTGCGCCCACGCCCGTCACCGACATGGAGTCGGAGCTGCTCGGCTTCCGGGACACCACCCAGGACTGGGAAGCTCTGGTACACCGCGCGGTGACCGCAGGGATTCCCGCGCCGCGCATCGTGCAACTCACCGGCCTGGATCCGCAGGATGTCGCGCGGGCTTTGGCCGACTGAGCCGCCCTCCTGCCCTGAGTGGCCCGGCGCTTGAGGTTCCGCTTCTGTGGCCGTGCGACGCTGCGGTCAATTGCGACCGGCGGGGTAAGCGGAGTCCATGAACGCTCTCGCGAGGCGCCGCATCCGCCAAATTCTCGCCACCGCCGACCTGTCCGTGTTTCACCAGGTGGCGTCCCGGTCCTGGCCGGCCGCGGAGCCTGTGCTTCCGCGGTTGAGCCGCAGTGCGAACCATGGACTGCTGTGGTGCGCCGCCGCGGCCGGAATCTGGACTCTGGGCAGTGCACGCGGCAGACGCGCCGCGGTACGCGGCGTGGCCTCACTCGCATTGGCGTCGGCTACCGTCAACACGCTGGGCAAGGGCGCGGTACGACGCTCCCGGCCGCTGCTCGACTCCGTACCTTTGATCCGGCACCTTCCTCGCCAACCGGTCACGAGTTCGTTCCCATCGGGGCATGCCGCCTCGGCGGCGGCGTTCGCCACCGGGGTCGCTCTGGAGTCGCGGGGCTGGGGGATGGCGCTGGCGCCGGTCGCGGCGTCGGTGGCGTTCTCCCGTGTCTACACCGGCGTGCACTATCCCAGCGACGTTCTGGTTGGTGCGGCGCTGGGGGTGGGCGCCGCCTACGCGGTGCGCGGACTGGTGCCGTCCCGCGCCCAGATGCCGCCGCCGGCTCGGTCCTGCGCCGACGCACCCGCGCTGCCGGACGGCGACGGCCTGATCCTGGTGGTGAACCCCTCATCCGGCAGTCAGCCCCAACTGGCGGATCCTGTACGGCAGGTGAAGAGTCTTCTGCCGCGCGCCGAGGTGGTGCTGTACGAGGAGGAGGATGGTCCACTGGACAAGGTCCTGGCCGAGGCGGCCCGGGAAGCCGCCCAGCGCGGAGGCGTCCTGGGGGTGTGCGGAGGAGACGGCACGGTGAACGCCGCTGTGACGCCCGCCCTGCAGCACCGGGTGCCGCTGATGGTGTTGCCGGGCGGCACGTTCAACCACTTCGCCGCCGATCTTGGCGTCGACACGGTCGCCGACGCGGTGGCCGCGGTTGCGGAAGGCAGCGCTGTCCTGGCGGACGTCGGCCGCATCAAGCCCCTGGTCGGGATCGGTCAGGACGGTACGACCCTGCCTGAACCGGCGTACTTCCTCAACACCTTCAGCCTCGGTGCCTACCCCGACCTCGTCCGGATCCGGGAGCAGTGGTCCCCTCGGGTAGGCGGTCCGCCCGCCACGCTGCTCAGTGTGGCGCGGATCCTGCGCACTGGTCGCCCCGTGCAGGCGACCGTGAACGGACAGCGCCGCTCGATGTGGTTGCTGTTCGCGGGTAACGGTGCCTATCGCAGCATCGGCATCGCTCCGGTACGTCGCCACGACCTGGCCGACGGCCTCCTCGACATCCGTATCGCGCGAGCCGGCCGACTGGCGCGTACCCGCCTGCTGGCCGCCGCCCTAGCCGGGCAGCTGACCAGGACCCGGTTCTACGCCGCTGCCCGGCCACGCAGGCTGCTGATCACCGGACTTCCGGAAGGCGCGCAGATGGCCTATGACGGCGAGGTCGCACCCGCCCCCACGGCGTTCCTGGTCGACAAGCTCACGGAGGCACTCACCGTGTACCGGCCGACCGTCGGTTGAGGCCGGCCCCGGCCGGAGCTCGGCGGACCGTACGCAGCGCCGGGTACGGTGGCGAGCCCGGCAGTACCTGGAGCACTCGTCGTGGCTGCCTGCAGGCCCGGCGTCGGTCAGGCCGGATCGGTGCGCCCGAACAGGCCCGCATGCCCCGGGGGGAGTTGGGTGAGGACACGGCGCAGCAGCGCGTCGTCCACCAACTCCGCCAGCGTCGGCAGCACGGCAGTCACCGCACGCCTGGCTTCGGAGATGTCGTCATCGGCCCGCTCGGCCACAGCTTGCACGAAACCGTCCGGGGGCAGCGGCTCACTGGCCGGCTCGGTGGCACTCAGCAGCGGGCCGCAGTGATGAGGCAGCAGCCGGGCCAAGTCGGTACGGTCGTCGCCGACGAGGTGTGCGCCCAGGACTTCCAGCACGTGCTGGACGGCCCTGGCCGTCTGCTGGGCACAGGCGTAGCCCCCGCGGTCCGCGACCCGGGCAAGGAAGCCGTCCAAGGTGTCCGACGTACTGAGCATGGCGACTCCTGTCGTCCGCGGCCTCATCATGACGCTGGAATGCGCGCCCGTCCGTGGCCTCACGCCGGTGCCCCCGAGTGGACCATGCGGTGCACGTTTCCGACTCGGCCACACCTCTCCCTCAACAGCTCGCCGCGGGCGCTGGTGAAGCCGGCGGTGAGTTCCTCCCGGCACTGGGGGGTGAGGCTTGCACATGCCCTGTTGATGAGGGTTCGTTCTTCCTCGTCGATGTGGCGGGAGGTGACCGCGGCCAGTTGCTTCAGCCTCCAGTCCCACTCGACGGAGCCGATCTCCGGCACCTTCAGGAGAGCGAGCAGAATCTTGGCGGCTTCCCGGTGGCCCGACTCGACGTGATCGACGGTGTCGGTGTCGTCGTATCGGCTGAGCAGTGGGTAGACCGTGGTCTCCTCGGCTTCGCCGTGCGCGATCATCAGATCGGCGAATGCGTGCAGCGCGGCCTGGCGATCCGCTTCGATGCTGCGCATCATGCGGAGCAGGTCTTCCATCGTCCGGTGATCCTCGAGGATCAGGTCGACGACATCCTGGGACGGGGTCATGAGAGACACCTCCTGCCTGCAGTGGGTTGCACCGCTGCTACCCAATCCGTCGCCGTGCCAGAGCCCCCATTACCCCATATGCGTCAAGTCCGCAGGTCAGAAAGGTTCGGCGCAGACCTCATGCCTCTCGGAGTCAACAAACCCGCCCTCGAAGGGCGGGCACCACAGACGCTGAGGACCCCGCACCGACGTGCACATTGAACTGACTGTATGACTAGTCAAGTCGTCGGTATGTGAAGCCAGTCAAGGGGTAACAGCCAGTCCACGACGCGCCCTCTGCCGGTGGGCGCCTTCATCGTTTCGGGAGCGACAATGGCGACCGCGACACCGATCACGACCGCGACCAGCAGCAATCCCGTCCAGACCCCCTACGCGGACCGACATACCAGAGGTCCGAGCGCCGCCGCTGCGGTCGTTCCGGGCCTCGAGGACCTGCCAACCGATCTCGCCGTCGTCGACGCGGCCGACGTCAGAGCACTGTCCAAGACGCTGTTCGCACGCCTCGACGCGCTGGAAGAGGGCACGCCGGAGTACGCCTACGTGCGCAACTCGCTGGTCGAGCTCAACCTCGCGCTGGTTCGTTACGCAGTCCGCCGCATGGGGGTGCGAAGCGAGTCGTATGACGACGTCGTACAGGTTGGCGCCATCGGGCTGATCAAGGCGATCAACCGGTTCGATCTGCAACGCGGAGTGAACTTCCCGACCTTCGCGATGCCCACCATCATCGGTGAGATCAAGCGGTACTTCCGCGACACCTCCTGGGCCGTGCACGTCCCGCGCCGCCTGCAGGAACTCCATCTCGACCTGGCCAAGGCCACGTCCCGGCTGGAGCAGGCCCACGGCCGCCCGCCGACTGTGGCGGAACTCGCCGAGGATCTGGACCGTGATCCCGACGAGATCATCGAGGTACTGGTCGCCGCCAACGGCTACACCACCGCGTCCCTCGACTTTCCCAGCGATAGCGAGAACGCCGATGACGCTCTCGCCGACCACATCGGCTACGCGGACCTGAACCTGGAGAAGGTTGAGGACCTGCACGCCCTCAAACCCCTCCTCGCCGCCCTCCCCGAGCGCGAGCGCAGGATCCTCGCCCTCCGCTATGCCGCCGACATGACGCAGAGCGCCATCGGCAAGGAACTCGGGATCTCCCAGATGTACGTCTCCCGCATCCTGAACCGAACCTTGAACCGACTGCGGGAGGAACTCGCCACACCACTCAATCCGGGCTGACCCGCCCGGCCGCGCCGTGAGGCACGAAGAACACGGTGACGGGCCACCTCGTCCGCGGATCGCCGACCTGGTCAACGACAGGAAAGCCGACGGCGCTTCGGCCAGGTGCAAGGTGATCGATGCAGCCTGAGATGTTCTCCTGCGGCTGTCGACGGACAGTCCGGACTGTGGCTTTTCATCCGAGTGGCTGGCGGTTGTTCCAAGGCCGCGAGGCGCAAGGCCAGGTCGCACCGGTTTCGAACTCGTTGGTGAGGACGGGCTCATGGGTGGTGCGACACAAGGCGGGTAGACGCGTTGGATCTGACGCCGAGGAAGGAGCAGAGCATGTCCACACACCGTGAGGCTGTTGATGCCGTGGCGGTGGTCGAGCAGACAGCCGAATCCATGATCGAGCTGTGGCACCGCGCCCGTAGAGACATCGCACCCACCATCTCCGAGCAGCAGATGCGTGCGCTGGCCGTACTGGCGCAGAAATCCTGCCACCTCACCGCACTTGCGGACCGTCTGGGGGTCAGCCCTTCGTCAGCGACCCGGATGTGCAACCGTCTGGAGGCGCGCGCCCTGGTACGTCGTACGGTAGAGGGGCGCCACGTCAGAGTGTCCCTCACGGGTTCCGGAAGGACGGTTCTGGAAGCAACTCGCCGGCGCCGCCGTCAACTTCTGGAGCACGCTCTGAGCGTGAGCCCGTCACCTGAGCAGCGCCTGCTTAGGGATGCACTCAACCTTGTGTGTGGCTTCGCGGGCTCAGGAGCTCGGGTGCCTGGGCCCCGCACACCCGCATGACGGGCAGTCACTGTGGACGGATGGTCACCCCGGCCGACGGAACCCCGTCAACCCACGGGAATGGTGCGAAGACCAAGCCTCCGGCAACACGGAGGGCAACCCTGACTCCTCTGCGCGTTGTACGTGATGCGCGCGAGCGGGAAGTGCAGCGGGCCGTGACGGATCACGAGCACCTGCCCGAAACGGTCCAGCGGCCCGCCAGGATGCCGGCAGTGGCGCAGACCCTGACCGTTCAGCGCGCACGGCGCTGAATTCCGTTGTCGGACAACGAGTTTGGACGCGGGCTTCCGTCCTGCTGCCCGGTCATGCAGACAGTGGCAGGACCGCGGACACCGACTTCCCACCCGGCCGGGTACTGACCTCTACGTCCTCGGACAGTTCCCGGACCAACTGCCAGCCGAACCCGCCCGGCTTGCCTGGATCGCTGCGCCGCAGCCGTGGAACAGCGGCACTGGCGTCTTCCACCGTCACGGTCACCGTTCCTGGGCCTGCCACCAGGCGGAACCGGGTCACGCCGCCGGCGTGCCGTACTGCATTGGTCACCAGTTCCGATGCCACCAGCAGCACTGCATCCACATCTGGCCCGCTCGCTGGGCCCACAACGGAAAGGAACCCGCGCGTCACAACCCTTGCCTGGTCCGCGGTCCGCACGCCTGCCTCTTGCAGAGGCTCCCGCCCCTCGTCTTCTTCCTCCGATGAATCGATCATCACAAGCCTTCGGTGTGCTGAATACTCCGACCTTCTTCGCGTTCCCCGAGAGATTCAGGCCATCCCCGAACGTCCGAAACCGTGGCCAGCCTCATGAACATCCTTCCTGCCCCATGGCGTCAGTATCCGAGGATGGAACTCTGTTCAGTTGACCTTGCGGCGAAGTTCCGCCGGGACGGGGAAAGTGCCCTATTGCCCGGTAAAGACCGCCAAGAGTTGCGACGCCGAAGTGACCGTCAGCATGCCCGGAATGGGCCTCGAAACCCCAGGGCGCCGGGATCACGAGGCGGATGCCATCGTCATCAGCGGCTTCGCGAACGGCACGGTTCACCTCGGACTCGACTCAGAGGACCTCAAAGACTTGGGTCGGCTTCTGGACACCATCGAAGAAGCCGAGCAGGAGGCCGACCTCGACGAGCCGTTCACGGCCGACTGGCCTCAATCAGGCCGTACTGCCCACATCCGCTCCATCGCCGACGACCCCTACCTGGTCGAAGTCCATGACGGGCCCAGCGCCCAGTCTCGCGGGTGGTGTGGCCGGGGCATCTGACCTCGTGCGGGCTCCGGCGTGAGGGTTTCAGGGGCGGGGTGCGGGGGGTGTCCAGGCTGCTTCGGCTGCCTGTGCGGTGGGATGAGTGACGAAAACCTGGTCCAGGCCGACCATGCTGAAGATGCGGCTGATGGGGTGGGGGACTGCTGCCAGGGTGATGCCGGCCTGGGCGGCGAGGGCGTGGTTGCGGGCGGCGATGAGGGCGGTGATGCCGCTGGAGTCGCAGAAGGTGATGCCGGTCAGGTCGATGACGAGTTGCTGGCCCGGCTCAAGAGTCAGGCGGGGCAGCAGGTCGCGGACCTGGGTGCAGTTGTCGTAGTCGAGTTCGCCGGTCAGTTCCATGACGGGCCCGACGGTGGTGGTTCGGGTGTGGATAGCAAGGTGGCTCACTGCTGCTCTTCACTGGTGGGTCGGGGCACGCTGATGGCGAGGACGGCGGTGTCGTCGTCGACGCCGGTGCCGAAGGTGTCGAGCAGGTCGCGGATCGCGGCGACGGTGGCGGCCGCGGTGGTGGGCGCGAGGGACTGGGCGAAGTCGAGGAGGGCTTCGTCGCCGTAGCGGTCGTCGCCCTTGTCCGAAGCGGTGTGGGCTTCGGTGAGGCCGTCTGTGTGGAGCAGCAGGGTGTCACCCGCCTCCAGGTGGACGGTGGTAGTGGCGACGTGGGCGTCGGGCAGCACGCCGATGAGCTGTCCGCCGGGTGTGGGCAGATAGCGGGCGCTGCCGTCCGCACGCATGAGCAGCGCCGGGGGGTGGCCACCTGCGGCCAGGGTGATCCGGAAGCCGCCCTCATCGGTGTCGGGGGAGAGCAGTCCGAAGATCACGGTGCAGAACCGGGGGTCGGTGCCGTTGTATTCGTGGTTGAGAACGGTGTTGAGGTTGCTCAGGACGGCGGCCGGATCCGGGTCGTAGACGGCGGCGGCGCGCAGGGTGTAGCGGGCCAGGGAGGTGACGGCCGCCGCGGCGGCTCCCTTGCCGCATACGTCGCCCAGAAACATCCCCCAGGTGCCGGCGGCGAGTGGGAAGAGGTCGTAGAAGTCGCCGCCGACCTTGTCGGTGGAGGCGATGTGGTAGTGCGCGGACACGTCGAGTCCGGGCACGCTCACCAGCGTCGGGGGCAGCAGGGTCTGCTGGAGGGTGGCGTTGAGGCGTTTGAGCTCTTCGCGTTCGTGTTCTGCCTGCTTCCGGGCACGCAGCAGTTCGGCTTCGTAGGCGCGGCGGTCACGGGCGTCGAAGACGGTGGTGCGGATCAGCAGGGGCTGCCCGTCACCGCCGGACTTGACCGTGGAGGTGACCAGCACGGGGAGCCGGCTGCCGTCGGCCGCCTTGAGTTCCAGGGCGATCCCGCTGATCTCTCCCTGCATGCGCAAGAGCGGGCCGAAGTGGGTTTCGTGGTAGAGGCGGCCTCCCACGGTCAGCAGCTCGGCGAACGTCGTTCGGCCGACCACGTCGCCGCGGGTGTAGCCGAGCCAGTCCAGCAGGGTCGTGTTGATCTTCGCGATGGTGCCGTCGAGCAGTGTGGACAGGTAGCCGCACGGCGCGTGCTCGTACAGGTCCTCGGCGCTGTCCTCCAGCAGCGCGGAGAAGCGCGCACGGTCGTCACCCGGTTGTTCCTCGGGAAGCGGGTGTTCGCCGCTCTCGCCGTCCCCCGACTTGTGCATCATCGCGCGACGGTGACGAACTCGGTGATTGCGGCAGCCGTTTCCTCCGGTGCGGCGAGCTGGGGGCAGTGGCCGGTCGCGTTCAGGGTGACCAGCCGGCTTCCCGCGATCTGGGACTGCACGAAGGCCCCCACCTCCGGCGGTGCTATCGCATCGCTGGAGCACTGTGCGACGAGGGTGGGAACGGTGACCTTGGCGAGATCGTCGCGGTTGTCGGACAGGAACGTCACACGGGCGAAGACGCGGGCGATGTCCGGGTCGGTGCGGCAGAAGCTGTTGGTCAGCTCCTCGCTCAGTTCCGGCCGGTCGGGGTTCCCCATGATCACCGGAGCCATGGCGCCCGACCAGCCCAGATAGTTGGCTTCCAGGGAGCCCAGGAGTTCGTCGATGTCCTCGGCGCTGAACCCGCCGCGATATCCGGCGCCGGGATCGTCGATGAAACACGGCGACGGGGCGAGCAGCACCAGACCGGTGAACGCATCCGGCTCCCGTGCCGCGGCCAGGACCCCCATCATCGCGCTCACCGAGTGCCCCACGAACGTCACCGGGCCGAGCGCGAGATCATGGCAGATCTCCAGTACGTCCTCGGCATAGCCCTCCAGCGTGGAATAGCGCTCCTCGCTCCACGCCGACAGATCGGAACGGCCGGCTCCCACATGATCAAAGAGCACCACGGTGAAGTGGCGTTCCAGGAGCGGTACCACCAGCCGCCACATGTTCTGGTCGCACCCGAACCCGTGCGCCAGCACCACCACCGGCCCCCCGGTACGGCCGGATACCGTCACCTGGTTCCTGCTGCGTACAGTCATGCGGCACATCCTCGCAGAACGCTTCCTTCACCATGACCGCGCCCGAACGCCGCTCACATGGTGCAGTCCCGGTGACGGCAGATGCCTTCTTGCGCGGGACCCGCGCCCGTACTCATGGCCGGACAGGGGCGGCACACGATGCCCGGGATCTGGCGTGAGGCTGCGCGGTCAGCTCGCCGGCGTGATGGCGGGCGAGCTGGTGCAGCGTGTTGCCGGTGGTGCCCGTCTTCGGCGGCTACTCGGGCCTGCCCAGGGACCAGCCGGAGACATCGGTGAGCCGGCCGCGCCATAGGGGCATGACCACGGGGCGGCCTGATGCGGCTGTGCCGGTGGCGTCACGCAGATGGATCCACTGCGGCAGCCGCTGCGCAACCCCGTTGCCCTGCTTGTCGGCGACTGCTTCGTCCACCTGCTCCGGGAAGCGTTCCAGCAACCGCGCGCCGGGCCCGTCGATGCCGCTCAGGCTGCGCGCCCAGTCGGCTCGCCAACTCTCGTGGGAGACCAGGTCGCCGTGGAGGAAGCAGCCCCCGACGACGAGCGTGATCGGCAGCGCGGCCTTGGCGTCCTGCCCGATCAGCCGTACCAGCATTTGCAGTTGGACGTCTGGCACCGGCTCGGTGACAACGGGCGCGGCCGGCTGATGCAGGGGATCGTGCTCAGCATTCACGCCAGGGCCTCTTTCGCTGGGGACGAGCGGAGCAGGGGTCATGCGGGGAGGAGGCCGGAGCGGAGCTTGGTGAGGATGCGGGTGAGCAGGCGGGAAATGTGCATTTGCGACACATGCAGTTCGCGGCCGATCTCCGCCTGGGTCATCTCCTGGCCGAAGCGCATCTCGATGATGATCCGCTCTCGCTCGTCGAGTTGCTGCAGCATGGGGCCGAGCGCGTGCAGGTCTTCGAACAGTTCCATCGCCGGGTCGACTTCCCCCAGAGTGTCCGCGTACTTCGGGCCGGTGTCGCTGGAGTCCGCGTCGCTGCCGGGAGTGTCGATCGAACTGGCGAGGTAGCCGTTGGCGGCCACCAGGCCCTCGATGACCTCTTCGTCGGTCAGGCCCAGATGGGCTCCGAGTTCCCTGACCGTGGGTGCGCGGTTCAGCGAGATGGCGAGGGCCTCCTTGCCCTTCGCGAGGGAGACGCGCAGTTCCTGAAGGCGCCTCGGGACATGCACGGCCCAGGTGGTGTCGCGGAAGAAGCGCTTGATCTCGCCGACGATGTAGGGGATCGCGAAGGAGGTGAACTCGACCTCGCGGGACAGGTCGAACCGGTCGATGGCCTTGATCAGGCCGATGGTGCCGACCTGGACGATGTCCTCCATGTCGCCGCTGCCCCGGTTGCGGAAGCGGCGGGCCGCGAAGGTCACCAGGGACAGGTTCATCTCGATCAGCGTGTCGCGGGCGTACTGGTACTCGCGGGTGCCCTCTTCCAGGACCTGCAGGCGGTCCAGGAACAGCCGGGACAGCACGCGCGCGTCCTTGGGGGCGACCTTGCCACCGTCCTCGATCCAGGGCAGGTCGGCCATGACCTCCGTTGATCCCGTGCTGCAGGCCGATGACTCGGGGGCGTTCACACAGGACGTCACGGTGCCGCCTTAGGTGGAAAGCAGGTTGAGCACCTCCTGCCCGCCCCGGCCGCATGCATGTCCGCGCTGCCCCGCCCATTGTGTACGGGGCAGGAAACGCACGGTATGGATGCCGGGTCTCCCACCGCCCACGCGTCTCGGGTGCGAAGTGGGGGTACAGTCTGCTCGCTGCGCCCCGCGCCGGACCGGGCAGTGTGGCTCCCCTGTCTTCTGCGGGCGCCGGCCAGGTGACGCCATGACCAGTACGCAGGACGAGCCGGAGCTGTCCGCCCCCGGCGCCGATGCGCAGGCACTGGCTTCAGTCCAGGAACGCACCACACGGATACGCCGCCGACTGGAGCGGCTGATCGGCATCGCGGCGACCGAGGGCAACGCGCTCACAGCCCTGCGCAACGGAGATGAGATCTTCCCCGCGATGCTGGCCGCCATCCGGTCCGCCGAGCACACCGTGGACATGATGACGTTCGTGTACTGGAAGGGGGCCATCGCCCGCGAGTTCGCGCAGGCCCTGGCCGGCCGGGCCCGGGCGGGGGTGCGGGTGCGGCTGTTGCTGGACGGGTTCGGCAGCCGGCTGATCGAAAAGGATCTGCTGGCGGAGATGGAACGGGCCGGGGTGCAGGTGGCCTGGTTCCGCAGGCCGCTCCTCCTGTCGCCGTTCAAGCAGAACCATCGATGCCATCGCAAGGTCCTGGTCGTCGACGAGCAGACGGCCTTCACCGGCGGGGTCGGCATCGCCGAGGAGTGGTGCGGCAACGCCCGCGACGAACACGAGTGGCGCGACACCCACGTCGAGGTCCGCGGGCCGGCCGTGGACGGCATCGCCGCCGCGTTCGCCCAGAACTGGGCCGAGTGCCACGACGAACTCTTCGACGTCCGCGACCGGTTCGTACCGCACCGCCCGCAGGGCGGCGCGGTGGTGCAGGTGGTGCGGGGGTCGGCCAGCTTCGGCTGGCAGGACATGCAGACCCTGATCCGGGTGATGCTGGAGTCGGCCGAGGACCGCTTCCGACTGGCCACCGCCTACTTCTCACCCGACGCCTACTTCATCGACCTGCTGTGCGCAGCCGCCCGGCGGGGCGTCAAGGTGGAGATCCTGCTGCCCGGCCGGCACACCGACAAGCGGGTCTGCCAACTGGCAGGCCAGCACCACTACGAGGCCCTCACCGCCTGCGGCGTGAAGATCTACCAGTACCAGCCGACGATGATGCACGCCAAGGTCATCACCATCGACGGCGTCGCCGCACTGGTCGGCTCCACCAACTTCAACCGCCGCTCCCTCGACCACGACGAAGAGATCATGCTCGCCGTACTGGACCAGGAGTTCACGGCCATCCTCGACAGCCACTTCGACAAGGACCTGAAGGCCTCCACGCCGATCCGTAAGGGACGCTGGAAGCGCCGCTCCGTGCTGCAGCAAGCGCGTGAGGTCGCCGTCATGCCCATCCGGCGATTTCTTTAGCAACGCCGCGGATGCGGCTCGCTCGCAGCGCATCTGATTTCCCTGGAATCGCGGAATCATGCGTTGAGTCTTCGAGCGTGAAGGGGAATTTGCGGGGCACCTGAGTGTGCGGAGGTTGATAATCATGGTTCCCCTGCTTGTCGTTCTGCTTCTCGCGCTGATCCTTTTCGGCGCCGGTTTCGCCCTCAAGGCCCTGTGGTGGATCGCCGTCATCGTCCTGGTGGTGTGGCTGCTGGGCTTCGTGGTCCGGCCCGCGGGCCACGGCGGCCGCAAGGGCCGCTGGTACCGCTGGTAGACAACACGCAGCGCGAAGGGCCCCGTCGGCGATCGTCGTCGGGGCCCTTCGGTATGCCGTCGCGGCGCACGCGTCCACGGAATTCCACATCGGGCCAATGGGGGCGTATGTGCGGGGCAGGCGTATTCGGGTGGACGGAGCGGGCGGTGCTTCGCAGGGATCCTTGGCCTCCAACACCATCCGTTCCGGCCGTTTCCGGGTCCTCCGCGGGCTGTATGCGCTTGCCCGCGTCTGTCATCAAAGGGGACAGCCCCTGGGGGCGAGTGCGTAAGCCCTACGGCACCGCGTTTCAACCCTGCCCCGCAAAGGGAGTTCTCGAGCATCGTGGGGCGCCCGGCAGAGCAGTGGTGGGTGATGCGTCGCCGGGTGGGATGATCGGGGTATTCCAGGGTGAGGAGGAACCACTGTGCTGGTTCCGGAGTCCGGCGTATGTGAGGTCGAGGACCGCGAGGGCTGGACGGTCGTGGTCCTGGCCGGCGAGGTGGCGCTCCCCCTGGCTCCCGCCCTGCGAGGGACTGTTGACGTGCTGATCAGCGAGGGCCGGTCCCGAATCGTGCTGGATCTGGGACAGGTGACCTTCATGGACTCCACCGGGCTGGGGGTTGTGGTCTACGGACTGCGGCGTGCCGAGGCAGATGGGGGTCGGCTACGGCTGGCCGGCCCTGGCGATCAGGTCCGACGGCTGCTGGATCTGACCGGGCTGGACGCCGCGATCGAGGTTTTCGCCGATGCCGCCGCGGCGTGCCAAGAACCCTGCCGCTGATGCAGCGGCCACCCGGGAGCCTTCAAATGTTCCACAAGGAGCAGGCAGAATACGGGGCGTGGACAGTCCCCCGGAGACGGATGCCGTCCCAGCCGTCTCCGCCGAGGCGCTGATGGCCGCCTCGTTCGACGCGGCGGGTGCCGGCGTGTACGCCGTGAACGCCGACGGTCTGGTGATCGCCTGCAATCCATGGGCCGAGCAGCTGTTGGGTTACGCACCGGGCACGCTGATCGGCGTCGATGCCCACCGCACCTTGCATCCTCCGACGGGCGACCACAGCGGTCTGCCTGCTCAGCGCCCCATCCTCACCGACATCACGCTCGGCAGGAGGGCCAGCGGAGACCGGGCCGTGCTCCTGCGGGCCGACGGCAGCGCGCTACAGGTGTGGTGGACCGCGGCGCCGCTCCCCGCGGAAGTCGGGTACGGGCAGGGGGCGGTGGTCGTCTTCCACGACGCGTCCGCCGAACGCGAGCGGGCCGAGCGCCGCGCGGACCGCTACGCACACAGCGAGACCATGCGTGAGCAAGCCGAATACGACCTGTCCGAGGTCACCTGGCTGAGCGAACTCACGCTGGCCATGGTCAGCACCCTGGACGCGCACGAAGCACTCGAACGCCTGGTGCGCCTGCTGGTCCCACGCCTGGCGGACACCGCCCTCATCGATCTGGCTGACGGCCAAGCACGCCGCCGGAGCGCCGGCGCCCACCACGCTCCCGGCATCCTGCCGGAGCCGCTGGACGACTCTGCACCGCTGCCCGACCACCCCGCCCACACCCGGGCACTCGGGCAGGTGTTCCAGGGCGCGGGAACCCAGCATCTCAAGGCCCCTCTGCCAGCCACCGCGGCAAGAGCCGATCTCTTCGCGCTGGTGGAGGCCCAGGAGGCACTGATCATCCCGCTTCGACTGCACGCCATCACTTTCGGCGCCCTCACCCTGACCCGTGCCCCGGCCAGCCCGCCCTTCACCGAAGCCGACCGTGTCCTGGCCGAGGAAGTGGCCCGTCGCACCGCGCTGGGCCTGGACAACACTCGTCTGCACGCCGCCCAGGCCGACATTGCCGCCACTATGCAGCGCGCCCTGCTCACCGACCTGCCCACCGTCGAGGGCCTGGATCTGGCGGCCCATTACCGGCCGGCCCAGCATGCGGCCGAAATCGGCGGAGACTGGTACGACGCCTTCCTCCTCCACGATGGTGACCTCGCCCTGGTCATCGGCGATGTCACCGGACACGACATCCAGGCCGCCTCCCGCATGAGCGAGCTCCGCAACATGCTCCGCGCGCTGGCCGTCGACCGCCCCGAAGAGCAACCCGGACAGATCCTGCGCCGCCTGGACACCGCCCAAGCCCGCCTGACCCTCGCCGACTCCGCCACCGCCGTCCTCGCCCGCCTGCACTTCACCCGAGACAAGACCTGGGAGATGGCCTGGTCGGTCGCCGGCCATCCCCCACCCCTGCTGATCAGCGCCGACGGCCACGCCACCTACCTCACCGACTGCCACGCCATGCTCTTGGGCGTACGACCCAACTCCGAGCGCCCTACGGCCCGCACCACCCTCCCGGCCGGCACCACCGTGCTGCTCTACACCGACGGCCTGGTCGAATCGCGTACCCAGTCCCTCGACACCGGCATGACCCGACTGCGTCAACACGCCACCACCCACCGGCACCTGCCGCTGCCCCAGCTCGTCGTCGAACTCGCCCGCAACCTCGGCGACACACGCGACGACATCACCCTCATCGCCGCACGCACACCCACCCACCCGAGTCAAGAAACGGACACCTGGCAGAAGGCCGAACGCCCAACCTCTGATCAAGGCATACGTACCTGAGGGCTACCGCTGAGGAGTGAGGGCCCGTTCTGCCGAGGTGCCGGGCGGCTCAGAATGTGCAGCGTGCCTGGTAACGGGAAAGGGCAGGGCACCCGCCGACGCGGTGCCCTGCCCTGTTCCTGAAATTTGATGACCTGTCAGCTGCTGGGCATCAGAACGGTGTCGATGATGTAGACGTTGGCGTTGGCGGTTTTCACGTTGCCGCAGACGACCTTCGCGTCGTCGTTCACGGTGTACGACTCGGCCGAACCGGACGTGGTGAGCTTGGACTTCTCCAGTGTGTCGAAGGAGCCGTTCTCCAGGTCACCGGGCGTCAGCTTCTGGCCGACGACGTGGTAGGTGAGGATCTTCGTCAGCTGCGCCTTGTCGTTGAGGACCTTGTCCAGGGTCGCCTTGGGGATCTTCGCGAAGGCGTCGTTGGTCGGCGCGAACACCGTGATGTTCTGGGCGTTGTTGAGGGTGTCGACCAATCCGGCCTTCTTCACGGCCGTCACCAGGGTGGACAGGGCCGGGTTGTTGGACGCGGCGGTGGCCACCGGGTCCTGGGACATGCCGTCGAAGGAGCCGGCGCCGTCCGCGGGCACCGCCGAGCAGGCCGGGCCGAAGGGTTCGTCGGACGGGGAGGCGCCGGTGGAGTCGTCCATACGGTCGTCGGATGCCGAGGCGGACGCCTTGCCGGAGGACTCCGACTTGGCGGAGTCACTGGCGTCGTCCGAGCACGCGCTCAGGGTCAGCGGCAGCACAGCGACGGCTGCCACGGTCACAGCGACGCGGCGCATGCGAGTACGGGTGTTCATGGTGTTTCTCCTCATGATTGTTCACAGCCGAAGTCGGCTTGATATGGGGTGATTGGCCCTTGAGTTGGGCTCAGTCGACGGTCACGACCACGGAATGCCGGCCGTCGGCCCCGTCCGGGATGGTGCGGGTGCGCTTGTCGGTCTGCACCGCACCGGTGCGGTCGGTGGCGCGCACGGTGAGGGTGTGGCTGCCCTTGGTGGCCCGCCAGGCGAAGGACCACTGGCGCCAGGTGTCCCGCGAGTCCTCGGCCGCGAGCCGAGCCTCCTGCCAGGGGCCGTCGTCGACGCGGACCTCGACATTGCCGATGCCGCGGTTCTGGGCCCAGGCGGTTCCGCCGACCATGACGGTGCCGCTCCTCGGGCGGGCGAAGGGCTTGGGGGTATCGATGCGGGACTGGGTCTTGACCGGCGCTCTGCGGGCCCACCCTCGCCTGACCCAGTAGGGGTCGTAGGCGTCGAACGTGCTGAGCTCGATGTTCTCGATCCACTTGCAGGCTGAGACGAACCCGTACAGGCCCGGCACCACCATGCGCACCGGAAAGCCATGCTCGAAGGGCAGGGGCTCGCCGTTCATGCCGACGGCGAGGAGCGCGTCGCGGCCGTCCAGCACGTCTTCGACCGGACTGCCGATCGTCATGCCGTCCACCGAGCGGGCCACCAGCTGGTCGGCCGGTCCGCCCCGGGACGGCGGTCGTACCCCGCATTCGGCCAGCAGATCGGCCAGCCGTACGCCGGTCCAGCGGGCGTTGCCCGCGTAGGGGCCGCCAACCTCGTTCGACACGCAGGTCAGGTTGATGTCGCGCTCGACCAACTCCCGCCGCAGGAGGTCGTCGAAAGTGAGCGTGACCGGCCGTGGCACACCCCGGCCGTGGATGCGCAGCCGCCATGTGGTCACGTCCACCTTCGGCACGACGAGTGCGGTGTCCACGCGGTAGAAATCCTGGTTCGACGTCGTGAAAGAGCTGATCCCCGGGATCCGCAGCTGTGCGCCCTTGCGCACCGCAGGGGCGGGTGAGGCCGGTGCCGGCAGTACGAGGCCCTTGCGGGAGGCGGCCGCGTCACGGCTGCGCGCCCCGTTCAGGAACCGGCCAAGTGCCCCGGCCCCGGCGGACGCGGCGGCGACAGCGGTCGCCGCGATCACGAATCCGCGGCGATCCCATCCGGGGTTCGTGGCTGCACCGGTGTCCTCAGCGGAGGTTCGACCCCAGCTGGCGGTGCGGACGATGAGGCGGCCGACGAGCAGGAACAGGACCACGGCGCCGACGACCGCGCCCACCACGGAGGGCAGGGCATCGGCGGGACCGGCCGAGTCCGGCCGACTGGTGGCCGCCACGGCCCCGACGACCCCGAACAGCAGGACGCCGGCCGCTCCGGTTCGCCGGTGTCGCAGGGCAAGAATTCCCAGCGCGAGCGCAAAGAGCGCCAGAACGGGAGAATTCCGAGCTGCAGAACCAGCTTGTCGTCGTTGCCGAAATTCCGGATCGCCCAGTCTTTTGACCCCGGCGGGTGTACGGTCGATCGCCGCGCCTCCGACCGCGGTGACGGGACCGGCCTGCGGGCGCACCCAAACCGACACGAGTTCGGCCACGGCGAGCGCGGCAAACCCGGCCAGAGCACCGCTGAGCGCCCCGAGCGCCGGCCGCAGCGGGCTCCAGGAACTCCGCGATTTCTTCTCGTTCTCCGTCACGTGGGGAATCCGGCCCTGAAAGCCGCGCGGATTGGTCGGCCACCCGATCGGATGAATCTGTTTCCCTGACCAATCCAAATCCGGTCACGCGACGGATCAAATGCCGTCGTGCGGCGACAGCGCCGAGAGCCGCGCCCCGTCTCGTCCCTGGCACCCGGCGTCCCTGCGGATGAGACCCTACGTTCGGGCCGTCGCCGCGGCACTTCCGGACGACGGCATCTTCCTGTGCGAGGTGGGCTATACCGCCTGCGCGGGCTGGAACCGCGCCGAAACGCAGACGCCCTGCGGGACGTCCGGCGGGCGCTCAGCGAGCTCGCCGACCGCGCCGGTGACGTCCCGGTGGTCCTCGTGGGCCACGCGATGAGGGGCCGCGCCGCCCTCCGCGTCGCGGAGGTGCCGCAGGTCCGGGCCGTTCCGACCCTCGCGCCCCGGTGCCCGGACGGCGAGCCCGTGACCCACCTGCGTGACACGGGCCTCGTCGTGGTCCACGGGGACCGGGACCGCGTCACCGACCCTGCGCGCGTCGGAGTCCTTCGTCCATCGGGCCCGCGCAGCCGGCGCCCGGGCGGACTTCCTCCTCGTAGGAGCTGCTCCTGCGCGGACTGACGCTGTACGGTGCCGTGCCCGAGCCGGTGGGGCGGCCGTGCCCTGGAGGTTGCGTCGGTGGCCCCGGTTCGCCGCGGTCCAGCGGTGGCCGGGCCGCGGCGAGGACGTGCCGAGGACCGGGGATCAGGATCCCGTGAGAGAGATGGCCAGGTCCGTGATGTTCAGCGGGAACTGGCCGACGGAGGTGGCCTGGCCGGTGAAGATGTTGATGCTGTAAAGCGAGGGGGTGCCGGCGCCGTACGGGGTGAGGGAGGCGAAGGCGGCGTTGTCGACCGTCTTTCCGCCGGACAGGGTGCTGTAGATGTCCATGCCGGCGTTGATCCCGGCGTCGATGCCGAGGCTGCCGGTCGGCGCGAGCGTGCCGTTGTTCGCCGGGGACTGCAGAACGACCTGGTCGGTGGTCGTGTTGATGTCGACGAGGGTGGTCGCGGTGGCCCCGTTGAGATCGTTGTTCGTGTACGCCGCGGCCGAGACGCCCTTGGTCGTGCCCTCGATCGGCGGGGTGGTGAGGTTCAGGTCCTGGATGGTGCTGTGGTCGTTGAGGTTGTGCCGCAGGTTCTGGCCGTTGTCACTGATCACGCGCAGGCGGTCGGCCGCCGGGTTGAAGTCGACGCCGAAGTTCGCGCCGTGCAGCGCGTACTGGAGCTGGGACACCTTGGTGACCACGACGTCCGTGGTGGTCGGCGGCGTCTTGATCGTGTAGATGCCGCCCTTGTTGCCGACTCCGTACATCAGGCCGTCCTGCACCCGGAAGTCGATCCCGATCAGGCCTGTGTCGCCGCTGAGACCGGTGACGACCCTGACCCAGTCGAGGACTTGCGGCCGGTCGGTCCTGAACGTGGCCATCAGGGTGCCGTCGCCGCTGATCCCGAAGGCGCGCAGGCTGGGTGCGGCGGCGGCGGGGGCGGCCGAGCCGGTGCCGGGTGTGCCGAGCATGAGTGCCGCCGACGTGACCATGACCGCGAGCGCCGCCATGATTCTCTTTCTCGTGCCTGCTTTCATCGGTGTTTCCCTCCCGTTTGGGCGGGCGCCATTCGAGGCGCCTGGCTGCGAATTCCCCTATTCCTGCCCGCACTGATCGCCACGGTCCTGCCGGAGTTGCGCCGGAGCGATTCCGGTGATGTTCTTCCGGCGGGCGTGCAGGCGGTTCTCATTAAGGCCGTTTCACAGTTCCTCCACAAGCAGAAGGGTTGACGAAAACGCCCCGATCCGGGAACTTTGCGCACTGTGACAAAGGCCCTGCCGATACACTTGCCACCGTTTTGTGCAAAGTGATGAACGCCGTCCGGATCTCCTCTGTCGGCCCGCTTGTCCTGAATGGCATGCTCGCGTTCATGGGGAGCCTCTTCGCCGAGCTGGCCCGGCAGGCGTCGACCAACGCCCGCCGGGAGGTCGAGACATACATACGTGAGATCCCGGAGTTCGGGTTCCTGGACAAGGACCGCCGGGCGCGGGCCGAGACACTGGAACACTCGATGTGGTTCCGGCGTCGCACTGTTGAACTTTCGCCGGAGAACAGTGAGTTGAGCGGAGACGATCTCGGCTACATCGCGTCGATGGGGGAGCTGCGGGCAGGTGCCGGGATGTCGCTCGATGCGCGGCAGCGGGTGCTGCGCGTGCACACCGCCCTCATGCTCCACGAGATCAACGAGGCGACCGATGCCCAGCGCGGCGGCGGTGTCGACGAACTCATGCGCATGATGACCTGGTTCGCCCCGCAGGGCGAACGCGGCATCGCCGCCTACCGCCAGGGATTCGTGCGTGTACTGCGCCGCCGAATTCCGTACACCGAGCAGGCCGCCCTGCTGGCCCGATCATTGTTGAACGGAGATCCGATTTCGGCGGAACTCGCCGTGGCCGTCGACATGGAACTCCCGGATCGCTACGCGGTGACGGTGTTCCGGATTCCGGACCGGCCCACCATCGATCGTTTCCTGGAAAACGAGATCGGGACGATGGTGAAGACCCACCGGGCGCCGGTCATGTGGGGACCGGAGAGCGGCGACGGGAGCGGTGAGCTGATCGCCCTGTTTCCCCTGTTCTCCGGCGTCGTGGCGGCGGAAAATGCACCGCCGCACGTCGTTCCCGACCTCTTACCCGACCTCACCCCCGACCACCTGCCGGATCTCGTACGGGACTTCGCCCGTGCCCTCGGCTGTCCATGCGCCGTGGGCACGGCCACCGCACCGTTGCCGGAACTGGCCGAAGCTCTCGTGCGCGCCCGGCGGATCAGCCGGGTGGCCCCGCTGCGCCGGGCGTCCGCGGGGCTGCGGCCGCACACCCTGGCGGACGTCTTCGTCGAACTCGCCGTCGCGGACGTGCCCTTCATCGACGACTGGCTTCGCACGGTGGCCCGCCGCCTGGAGGCCGGCCCCGACCTCCTCACCACCCTCGACGCGTACTACCGCCACGACATGCACCGCGGTGCCACGGCGACCGCGCTCAACGTCCACACCCGCACCCTGGACTACCGCCTGCGCCGGGTCCGGGAGCTGACGGGCATCGACCCTGGATCGACACGGGGCGTGCGCACACTCACTGCCGTCGTCACCCGGCGCCTGTCGGGAGCGTGGCGCTGAACGCGTCGGGCGGGCCGGACCGGTGGCGGTCCATGGGGCTCGGCCCGCTGCGCACCGGGTCACCCCCGCTTGCGCGGAGAGCACACGTCGTCGACACCGACTACGTCCGCGGCGGCCGGCTTCACGGGTCGGCCGCCTCTTCGTCCAGGGGCGTGTCCACGTCCGCCGGGTCCGGGGCGGGCTGCTGCATGACCTCGGGCAGTGCCTGTTCGGCCCAGATCACCTTGCCCTGTGGGGTGTACCGGGTGCCCCAGCGCTCGGTCATCTGCGAGACCAGGAACAGGCCCCGGCCTCCCTCGTCCGTCGTCGCGGCGTAGCGCAGATGTGGTGAGGTGCTGCTGCTGTCGGCCACCTCGCAGATCAGCGTGCGGTCGCGGATCAGCCGCACGTGGATCGGTCCGGCGCCGTAGCGGATGGCGTTGGTGACCAGCTCGCTCAGGATGAGTTCCATGGTGAAGCCGAACTCCGACAGGCCCCACGCTTCGAGCTTCTGGGAAACGGCCTCGCGCATACCGGCGACGGCGGCCGGCTCCGGTGGTACGTCCCAGTCGGCGATCCGATCGGGCGGCAGTTCCCGCGTGCGGGCGACGAGCAGGGCGACGTCGTCCTTGGGACGCCCGGGGAGCAGGCTGTCCAGCACGTCCTGGCAGGTCTCCTCGGGCGGTCGGCCGGGGTGGCCCGTCAGCGCAGCGCGCAGCAGTTCCATGCCCACGTCCAGGTCGCGCCTGCGGTCCTCGATGAGGCCGTCCGTGTACAGGACGAGCTGGGTTCCCTCGGCGAGGCACAGCTCCGCGGTCTGGAACGGCATGCCGCCGAGGCCCAGGGGCGGACCGGCCGGTACGTCCGGGAAGGTGACGGTTCCGTCAGGGTGGACCAGCGCGGGCACCAGATGCCCCGCACGGGCCATGACGTAGCGACGCGTCACGGGGTCGTAGATCCCGTACAGGCAGGTGGCACCCACGACGCCCGCTGCACTTTCTGCCGTCTCGTTCTGGTCGATGCTCCCGACCAGGTCGTCCAGATGGCTCAGGAGCTCGTCGGGTGGCAGATCGAGCGCGGAGAAGTTGTGGACCGCGGTCCGCAGCCTGCCCATCGTGGCGGCGGCGTGCAGGCCGTGGCCGACCACATCGCCGACGGCCAGTGCCACCCGGCTCCCCGGCATGGGGATCACGTCGAACCAGTCTCCGCCCACGCCCGACTGGGCGGGGAGGTAGCGGTAGGCGATGTCGAGGGCGTTCTGCTCGGGCATCGCCTGTGGCAGCAGGCTGCGCTGGAGGGTGACGGCCAGGGCGTGCTCGCGGGTGTACCGGCGGGCGTTGTCGATGCTGATCGCGGCCCGGGCCACCAGCTCCTCCGCCAGCGACAGATCCTCCTCGTTGAAGGGCTCATGCTGCTGCCCGCGCCAGAAGCTGGCCATGCCCAGCACGACGCCACGGGCCTGGATGGGGGCGGTGATGAGGGAATGGATGCCGTAGTCAATGATCGCCTGGGCGCGCTCCGGGTCCTGCAGGCGCCAGCCCGTGGCGGTCGGCAGATCGCTCACCAACTGGGAGTGGCCGCTGCCGTAGCCGCGTGCCTGGGGAGTGGACGGAAGGTAGTCGAAGAGCCGGCCCTGTTCGGAGAGCGGGTGGTCGTCCCGGATGCCGCACACGGCCGCGCGTCGCATGTCCGTCCCGGTGGGGGCCGGCTCGTCGCCGTGCAGGACGGTGTCGGCGAGGTCCACGGTGACGAAGTCCGCGAAGCGAGGAACGGGGACCCGCGCCAGTTCGTCGGCGGTGCGCAGCACGTCCAGGGTGGTGCCGATGTGGAGTCCGGCGTCGTACAGCAACCTGAGCCGCTCCCGTGCCACCTCTGCCCTGCCGGTCACTGCCTGCAGCTCGGTGGAGTCGCGCAGCGTCACCACCGTTCCCTTGGGGCCGCCCTTGCGATCCGTGGGCCGCTGGTTGACCGCGAGTAGCCGATCGCCCGCGAGGTGCACCTCGTCGGTGGCCTCGCGCCCGGAGACGAGCAGCGCCTTCGTCTCGGGATCGAGGCCCGGCAGTCCCGAGATGTGCCGTCCCTCCACGTCCGGGGGCAGCTCCAGCAGTCGTCTGGCCTCATCGTTCGCCAGCATCAGCCGCCCGTCGGCGGCCACGATCAGGACCCCTTCCCGGACGGAGTGGAGCACCGTGTCGTGGTGCTCGTACATCAGGGTCATCTCGTCGGGGCCCAGGCTGTGGGTCTGCCGTCGCAGCCGCCTGCCCACCAGTGCCGTCACTCCGGTGGACAACGCGAGCGCTCCGGCCCCCGCACCCAGGATGATCGGTAGTTGCCGGGTCAACTGACTTTCGACGTTCTTGACCTTCATCCCTGCCGAGACGAGGGCCACCACCTTGTTGTCGGCGTTCTCGACCGGGACCGTGGCCTGCACTTCGCGACCGAGCGGGCCGTCGACGCTCTCGACATAGACCTTCCCCGCCAGCGACGGTCCGATCTCGCCGACGAACCGCTTCCCGATCCGGTCCGGCAGAGGGTGCGTGTACCGGATGCCCTCGGTGTCCATGACCACGATGAAGTCAACACCGGCGGCCCGACGTGCCGCCTCGGTGAGCGGCTGGAGAATCTTGCTCGGATCCGGGGTCTGCAATGCCGCCAGGACACCCGGTGAGTGCGCGAAGGTCTGTGCCACGGCCGTGGAGCGGCGCCTGGCCTCTGCGTTGCTGTCCCGCTCCGACTGCAGGATGAGGGCGAAAACGCCGCACGCCACGAGCAGCACCACGAGTGCCACCTGGAAGATCAACACCTGCCCGGCCACGCTCCGCGTGCTCTTGCCGACCACGCGTTTGACCGATAGGTGTGGAAAATGGGCGAAACGGTTCGCCATGCGACCTTTTTAACACTGGTGATCCCGAGCGGCCAGGGCCCGCCCGATCCTTGCCCGGTCGGCCACGGGAGTCTGTGCCATGCCTCGCGCGGCGTTGGCTTCTCCAGGCGGCGCCATCCGCCGCGGCTGCCGACGCGTGGCGCATGGTTTCTCCGCGCCCGATGACCGTTTAGGCCGATATGATGCATTTTGTGATCATGTCTGCACGGCTGAGGCGCCGTCGCCCCGCCTACAGCGGCCGATGGGAAGCCGTCCGGCTGTCACCCGTGGTCCTGACCGTCCTCATCGCCGGCCTGGCGTTCTCCACCCCCAGGGAGATCGCCATCAGCCGCCTTCTGCCCGCCGCACCCGCTCTTGCCGCCGCGATGTGGCCCGTGCTCCCCACGATCCTGTTGGGGGCGTTCTGCCTACTGCTCATGATGGTCCTCAGCCTCTTCTACACCGATCTGGGGACGCAGTACACGTCGGCCGCGATCGTCGCCGTCACCTTGGCGGCCGCGTACGGGAGCCATGTCCGACTCCAGCGAGAGGAAATACTCTTCCACGTCCGGCTCGTGGCCGACGCGGCCCAGAAGGTGCTGCTGCGCCCGATGCCGCGCCGCATCGAGGACATCGAGATCGAGTCGCTGTATCTGGCAGCCCAGGAAGAGGCCCGGATCGGCGGCGACTTCTATGAAGCAATCGGTACACCGCACGGGGTCCGGCTGCTCATAGGCGACGTACGGGGCAAGGGCCTGTCCGCAGTGGGAGTGGCCTCGGCGGTGATCAGCTGCTTCAGGGAGGCCGCGTACGACGAGCACGACCTGCAGGGCATCGTCCATCGCCTGGAGACCACCGTCACGCGCCACAGCGCGGTGTTTCCCGCCCAGGACCAGCCCGAGCACTTTGCCACCGCTCTCCTCGCCGAGATCCCGCACGACGGCGGTCACATACGACTTCTCAACTGCGGACATCCCCCGCCGCTGATCGCGCATCGTGGCAAGGTCCAGGTCCTGGAGCCCAGAATCGCCTCCCCGCCCCTCAACCTCGCGTCGCTCATCGGTGACCGCTACTGGGTCGACAGTGTCGCCTTCGCCCCGGGTGACCAGTTGCTGCTCTATACGGACGGCGTATCGGAGGCCCGGGACCGCGCCGGCCAGTTCTTTCCGCTGCCGGACTGGATGGAGCGGCAGGGCCGGGAGCAGCCCCGCGAGCTGCTCGACCAGCTGCACCGGGATCTGCTCCGGCACAGCGGCGGAAGGCTCGACGACGACATCGCGGCCCTCGCGCTGAGGCGCGTCGACGCGCAGGATCGGGGAGCCGTCGGCGTGGAACGGGCATGACGGTGCCGGTCCGTTGCTGATGCGGGCTCCTGCGGACCGCATGTGTCAGGGCCGGAGTCCGGCGCCGGACGCCGACGTGTGGATGGACGCCCACAGGTGGAGCGGCGGTTCACGTGACGGCGTGGCGGAGCCGGGAGGTGAAGGTCCGCCTCTTGCCACTGCCCTCCCGGTCACTGCGTCGTGCCTCCGGCAGTGGGTGCGGCGTTGCTGCCCGGCGGGGAGGCCGCGCCTGCGGCCGGTGAGGGCGCGACGGTGGTGCCGGGAGCCGACTGGTGCGCCGGCTGTGGTGGGTAGCTGATGTGCACCACACGCACGAGCGAACCCGGCACGAAGACGCACACCGCCCTCGAGCGGGTGCGGGGTACGTCATCCGGCCCGGTCCAGGCGATCGGCTGCTGAAGCACGAGATCGCGCCGGGCCGGGTCGGGGTCGGTCGACACGTAGCGCACATAGCCTTCGACCAGGCGCCCGTCGGACAGTTCGACGGCCACGAAGGGCTTCCGTGTCCGGTCCGGGCCGGCCCGGTCGGTGAGGGCGTACACCGCCACCGTGCCGTCCTGCAGCCCCGCGCCCGTGCGCCTGGGCGACGTCCGTCCCGTGTACACCCCGGCCAGGGTGCTGAGCACCGTGCTCAGCGTCATGGTCACCAGCGCGGCGCCGATCCACGACCAGGGGCGGTCCCGGAAGTCGGCCGGCGCCCTGTGCAGGGCGTCGACCGGTACGAGGAAGGTGACCAGGTCCCCGGCCAGCAGCGTCAGCAGCAGTCCGGCGGACGTCGCCAGCGCGCCGACGCTGAACAGCTGGACGACCTCGATGGTCGACGACCGTGTGTCCTGCGGGCGGTAGCGGCGCAGTGCCTGGTGGAACGCGAAGCCCGGCGTCATCGCGGCGAGGAGGATCACCGCGGCGATGACGCTACTGGGCACGAGGCTGCCCCTGGGCGCCGGTGTCAGGAGGCTGGGCGGGCGGCGCGCCGGTCACGGCGGGCGGCAACTCGAGGTCGGGTTCGTCGATCAGGTCCTCCACGACGAAATGCCTGTCGTCCAGGCCGAACTCGTCCTCCCAGTCCTCGCTGCCGGACCCGTCGGTCGCGTCAGGCCCGGATCCGTACGCGGGTTTGTGGTGCTCGGTCGCCATGGGGCGTGCGTCCTTCCTGTGCAGGTGCGCTCATCAATGCGGTGCCGGTCGTCCGCAAGTTCAAGTGCGGTGAGGGTCTTCGAACGTCGTGGTGATGCTGACGAGTCCCGCCCAGAGCCGCGGCGGCACCGGGCCGACTTCCGCGCGGTATCGCCGCTGGGCGGTGCGCAGGGCCGTCGAGGGCGGGGCGCCCTCCGCCAGGAGCCGGTAGAGGACGGCCAGGATGCGGGCGGTGGGGTGGCTGTACCGGGGGTTCTTTGCCCTCCCGTCCGGCAGCGGAAAGATCCCACCGATGACCGTCTCGGCGCCGCGGCACAGGGCGACCGTGGGAATGCCGAGCGGGTCGGTGCCGCGGCGCTCGTCGAGTTCGGCGGACAGGCAGGCGTTGATGAGCAGAGTCCGCGGGAAACGCAGGGTGAGCATGCGGGCCGCCGACAGCTGAGTGCGCCGGTCCAGGCGAAGCGCATGGGCCAGGCCGGGGCTGTCGTTGCCGTGTACGGAGGCAGCGCCGACCGAGAAACCGGTGCTGTCCGGGCCGAGCACCGTCAGCAGCTCCGCGGCGGTGCGGGCATGGACGACCTCGGTGCCGTACGCGGCGTCGAGAGCGTTCCGTTCGAGGTCCAGGCCCTCGGCGTTGACGCCGGCGAAATACGCGAAAGCGCGGTTCTCGGCGGCGCCGGTTGCTCGATCGTCGCCCCCTGGGGCCGTGCTCTCCGCGAGTGACAGGCTGGGCAGCATGGCCAGGACCGCGCGGTCCAGCACGTAGCCCTCGGGATCGTCCGGTTCGACGCTGAGCGCGGCCCACGGCACCCGCCACAGGCGTGAGTCGGGTACGACGAGCAACTTCGGCACCGTGCCTGCGGGGGCGGTGTTCCGCAGCAGGTCCATCAGGCCGGGTGGCAGCAGGAGCCGGGCGAGGGTCGCCCAGGGGGTGTTGTCGCGGGCGGTCAGATGGCGGAAGCGTGGTGTCGTGCGCCAGTCGGGAGCTTCCGCGCGGACCCCCTCCGTTTCGCCGTCCGCGCTGTCCGGCACGACCTGGGCCGGCGTCGGAGGCGTCGGGCCCGGGCGCAGGTCCTGGACTCCGGTGACCTCGCCGAGCAGTACCCCTGCGGCGCCCTCGACCGGGTGGAGGAACGGATGCTGTGTGCCGTACGGGTCCGTCCACAGGCCGGCGATGCAGTTCGTCCGGCCGTTGCCGACGAGTCGAACCTGCAGCACATGGCTGCTCCAGCGCTTCGCGTAGGCGCGGGGATCTCCGGTCCGTCCCTCGTCGCCGGCGCTCAGCGCCCACCGAAACCGCAGGGAAACCAGCGTCTCCAGTCGTTCATACGCACGCGCCACCTGCTGCTGCCCGGCGCCCGGAGACGAGGCCGGCGTATGCACTTCGGCGGCCCGCGCCGCCTCCGGTGGAGTCGTGCCCTCGGCGCCGGCCAGCGTGGTCAGCAGCCCGACGATCTCGGCCATGCCTTCCTGCTCGATGTCGTCAGGTGTCCGCAGGATCAGTTCGCCGCGGAGCATGCGGCGCAGGGCGGTCCGGTTGCCGAGTTCCAGGAGCAACGCGTAGGCCTCCACGGCCTGTTGGTCGCCGTTCAGGTGCAGGGTGTGGGCGGTGGCGTAGGCACTGAACTCGTGTTCGCTGTAGAGGTCGACGTAGAACGTTTGCGCGTCGCGCCAGCCCCAGCCGGCGCGTAGTTCGGCGACGCCGCGCATCATGGCCAGGTAAGCGGCGAGCGCCTCCTGGTCGTTGCCCTGTGCGTGCGCGACAAGGGCGGTGGCGATGAGGTGGCGGACGCGATGGGGCAGGGCGCAGTCGTCGTGCCCCAGGACTCGTGCGGCCTCGCCTGTCAACCGAGCGGCGTCCTCGGTACGGTTCTCCGCGAGGGCCAGGATGGCGAGCATGTCGCACGCGCTCGCGTGCTGCGGTCTGCAACGCCACTTGGCGGCCAACTTCCGTGCGGTCGTGGCATGTTCGAGGGCACGAGGGATGTCGTCGGCGTCGAGGGCGATGTTGGTGAGGTAGAGCTCCACGCGGACCCGGCTGAGCCGGTACATGAATCCCCCGCCGACCTCCAAAGCCCGCGTCAGGGTGTGGTGGGCGTCGTCGTTACGTCCCAACGTGAGCTGGATCCTGCCGAGTTTCTCCAGCGCCTCGGACCAGGTGGAGCGGTTCGTGCCCTGCTCGTGGTGGCGGACCGCGGTGACGGCCTCCCGTTCGGCGGTGGGCAGGTCGCCCTGCGCCACCGCGATGTCGCTGCGCAGCATGGCCACGTTCGCGGCCACCAGCGGCAGCCGCTGTGTGGCCGGATGCGCGGCGACGGAGTCGATCAGTTCGACGGCGGCGGCGAGATCTCCTGCCTCGCCCAGTTCCATCGCCCGCTTCAGCCGATCGGTCAACGGCTTCAGATGCACGGCCTCGCGGCGGACCTCCTTGACGCCGACCATCGGCCCCTGCCGGCCGTGTCGGACCGCGAACACGACGACTACCGCGACCAGGAACACGACCGGCGGGTACCACGAACCACCCATGACGGCACGGGAGACGAGGTACGAGAACACCCCCGCACCGACGAATCCTCGCCACGAGAAGCGAGTCGGCTGCTTCTCGGTGGATGTCTCCTGACCCCTGCCAACGTGCGTCACGACGCCCCCCGCCCCCGGCCTCCGCCCACGGTCTGCCTGGGCGTAGGACGCTGAGCTTACGGACAGAGGGAGACGAGAGTGACGGAATCGGCAAACGTGACCAACTGGTCCTTGAAGATGGACCCTAGTTGTAATGCGGCCTCAGATGGAGCGAGTTGATGGGCGACAGGTCCCGGTACTCACCATGGCCCGCCGCGATCGAGGACGTGCAGTCGTTCGCGTTGTAGCTGAGGCACAGCTCGACAACCGCGCCGTCGTACTGGTTGTTCAGCACCCAGTGGTTCCCGTACTGGTTGTTCAGGTTGTGCGCGCCATAGGTCCAGTAGATGTGGCTCGGCGACACGGCCGGGTTCTGGTTCTGGGGGTAGACACAGACGGCCCCGTACGGGCAACCGGCCCAGTCGGCGGCCGGCTTGGCCTGAGCGGTACCTGTTGCGATCAGGGCCGTCGTGGCGGTCGCGAAGACCAGGGCGGCGGCGCGTCTCAGCATGCTGCGCATAGGGGGTTCTGCCTCTCCTGTGGGGCTGTTGGGTGTGCGTCCGATCGCTGGAAACCGTAGGGAGCAGGCAGGCGGGTCGCATCCTGACAGATGACAGGGACCGGCGGGTCGACGCGGTCCGTACGTTCGCGGGAGACCACCGAGCCCAGGGGGAGTCCTGTGATCAACAGAGTGCGCAGAGTCCGAGTGACCGGAAGAACACGGTCTGGAAGAACAGGGTCCGGAAGAACGGGGTGGGGAGAACGGTCATGGGGTCGTCGGGTGCGGCTCCTCATGGCCGCGATCGTCACGGTGATGAGTCTCGGCCTGCCGGCCGTCTCGGCCACGCCGGCGGCCGCAGCCCCCGGGTGCGCGCCGCTCGAGTCGGGTGCGAGCGCGGCGGCGCAGGCGGCCGTCGAGGTCGCGTGCCGGTACGTCGGTCAGCAGTACGCCTGGGGTGGCGGTCACGCACAGGGCGTGCCCGGCCCGAGCCAGGGCATGGTCGACCGCACGGACCCCGCGTCGTACGCGGACCCCGAGCTGTGGAGCTTCGACTGCATCGGCCTGGTGCGCTGGGCCTGGTACAAGGCGACCGGCCGGGACCTCATCACCGAGCGCACGACACAGGCGACCTTCGCGGCGCCGGGGTACGCGCACACCAAATTCCTGAAGTCGCAAGGCTCGGCCGTCCTGCGGCCCGGCGACATCATGTACTTCGGTCGTGAGGGCTTCGGCCCGACGCACGTCGCGCTCTACCTCGGCAACGGCAAGATGGTCGAGGCACCCCAGTCGGGATCGAACATCCAGGTCAACGACATCAGTGCCCGCTGGGATCGCTTCCAGGGTGCTTTCCGCCCGCACGCCGACGTCGCGCCGGCGGTCTGGTCCTGGGACGGCCGTGGCGGGTTCCACAAGACCTGGGGCCGGCCCAACCTGCGGCAGAACTCGAACACGAGCAGCGGTATCAACTTCACCAACGGCAACGGCATCTCCGTGAAGGTGCGGGTGCTGTGCCAGCGGGTGGGCGAGCGGGCCACGGTCGACGGCATGGTGAACAACGTCTGGTCGTTCCTGCCGGACTACCACAGCTGGATCAGCAACCTCTTCGTGCAGGGTCCGGCCGTGCTCAAGGATGTGCCGTCCTGCGGTGACTACCCGGAGATCGGCGGCACGCTGGCCGGCGCGGAGAACAACACGTCCTGCGGCGACGGAACGGAGCCCAACTCCACGGGCGCCTGGACGGCCAAGTCGACCACCGTCTTCGGCCGCACCGTGGAGTTGCGCTACAGCAGCACCACCCAGTGCGCCTGGGGCCGCATCGTCGGCGGCACGGTCGGCGACGAGATCTGGGTCGACCGCAGCTCCGACGGAGGCGAGACCTGGGACTCGATGCTCGGCTTCACCACCATCACCTCGGGCAGCGACGCGTACACCACCCAGTGGAACGACGCCGGCCTCGTCATGCGAGCCTGCGGCACCAACGGCCCGGGCGGCGCCATCGCATGCACCGGCTGGTTCTGACCCAACGACGGCCGGTCCGGCCGGTTCCGGGAGCGCCCCCACTGGACCCTTCCATCCCGGAGCCGGCCGGCGCCTTGGCACATGAGGGGCGGCACCAGTCCCGGAGGATGCTCAGTCGATACAGAACTCGTTGCCCTCGATGTCCTGCATGACGATGCACGAGTCGTTGCCGTCGTACAGGAGCTGCACGCGTACCGCGCCGAGCGGGATCAGGCGTGCGCACTCGGCCTCGAGCACGGCGAGGCGCTCTTCACCCACGAGCCCGGTGCCGACCCGCACGTCGAGATGAACCCGATTCTTCACGACCTTGCCTTCGGGAACGCGCTGAAAGAACAGTCGCGGTCCGACACCCGAGGGATCACTGCAGGCGGCGCATGCACCCCGATCCTCCGCAGGCAGCGAGCGGTTGTAATCGTCCCAGGAGGCGAACCCCTCCGGCGGCTTCGGCAGGACGTACCCCAGCACCTCGCACCAAAAGCGAGCGACACGCTCAGGTTCCGCGCAGTCAAAGGTGACCTGGAACTGCTTGATCGACGACATCGGCGCACCCTAGCAAGGACACCTCCGTCGTTCCGGACCGGACCGTGGCCACGGAGCCGGGGTTGGCCGACCAGGGGTGCGACGGCCAAGGGAGGGCTGGGCGGCGTCGTCGGCCGGGCCGGCGTGGCGGGCCCCGCACGCGCACCACCCGGTGGGCTTCGCCAGGGAAGTTCCCGACTGTCGGAGCGGAATCGCGTACCGGCATGTTCGGCTGGTGACCAGAGAACTCCCCGAAGATCTGACCGTCCGCCCCGCCCGTGCCGAGGACTACACACAGGTGCTCTCCGCGCTCGATGCCTGGTGCGGGCCGGACGACGCGAGGTATGAGATGCCGATGTCGAGGCTCCTCTTCGAGGATTTCCTGGCCACCTGCTTTGCGGCCGAGAACGCGGCCGGTGAACTCGCGGGGTTCCTGATCGGTTCCTTCTCGCAGAGCGACCGGCGCGCGGCGTACGTCCACCAGGTCGCCGTGGCTCCCCGAGTACGCCGGCGGGGCGTGGCGACGGTGCTGTACGAGATGTTCTTCGCTGCCGTACGGGCGCAGGGCCGCCGAGTGGTCCGGTCCGACGCGGTTGTCGGCGCAGGCCACGCAATGCTCCATGAACGGCTCGGATTCGTGCCGGCGCCTGAGACGTCAACCGTCGAGCTCGACGTCGCCGCGCGCCCCCAGCACCGCATCGGACCGTCGGACGGCACATCCAGTGGCGGCGTCGCGCTCCGCCTGAGGATCCTCGAGCCGGTCTTCGCGCTGGAACTCCGCGCCGATCGCGGGGAGCTGGTGGACCGGACCTGGCATGCCTTGGTGCGGGCGCCGGAGGGACTCACCGTGATCAAGGAGGCGGACCCGAGCACTCCGGAGGGCGAACGCTGGATCGGCCTGTACGACGCCGATGCCGGTCACGGCCTGGACGTACCGGGGCTCCTGGCCGCGGTCGTGAGCCCCCTCGCCGGTGCGGCCGTGCCGGTCTTCGTGGCCTCCACCTACCATGCGGACCTGGTGCTGGTGCCGAGGTCACTCCGGCGCGAGGCATGTGCGGCCCTGCGGGGTGCGGGGCACGAGGTCCTCGGTCTCGCACCCTGACCGCCGCTTTTCCCGAAGTCCGCCAACCGGCCCGCGACATCACGTCGATTCGGCACATCCGGTGGCGTCCGTCCCATCCCTCGGAGAGGATCACCCGCATGGTTGCAACAGTGACGAACATGACGGTGGACTGTGCAAACGCGTACCAACTGGCCCGGTTCTGGAGCGAGGTGACCGGGCATCCACTCGATCCCGAGGACGAACCCGGCGACGACGAGACGGAGATCATGCTGCCGGGTGGTCTGGCCCTGCACTTCAACGAGGTACCGGAGCCGAAGGCGGGCAAGAACCGGCTTCATCTGTGCCTGCGTCCCGAGACCTCGCGGGACGCGGAGGTGGAGCGGCTGCTGGCCCTGGGAGCCGCCCTTGTCGCCGACCACCGCAAGCCCAACGGCTGGGGATGGGTCGTACTCGCCGACCCGGAGGGCAACGAGTTCTGCATCCTCCTGGCTGAATCCGAACGGGCCGCGCTGCCCCCAATGTCCTCGTAGTCCTCGTTATGGTGACCCTGGGCACAGCAGAGGCCAATGCCGCGGAAATGGCCTGAACTGGCTGTTCCGCGCTTGATGTTGACAACGAGTGCTCACCTATCTCAGGATCTAAGACGGCGTCACCGGCGGGGCCTGACCAGCTCTTGGGGAACGTTGCGCGAGGTGACTGGGTGGTGTACCCCCGGGTTCGTGATTCCGCTCGGTCCTCTTTCGCGTCGAATATGCGTGGCTGAACAGCGACGCATTTCTCCCGAGAAAGTAATGGCACATCCTTTGGGATGTCCTTACTGTGGCCCCATGTGCTGACCTGAACGCGATGTGCGCACAGGTGAAACCACTTGCCTGCTGCAGAACTGTCGCGTTTGCGCGGATCGATCAATTGCCAAACGGGGAGATGTCGTGACAGAGGCAGGCAACGAGATCATGTACACCGTGGTGGTCAACGACGAGGAGCAGTACTCCATCTGGCCAGTGGGCCGTGACCTGCCGGACGGCTGGCGGGAGGTCGGCGTCACGGGCACGAAGCAGGAGTGCCTGGCCCACGTCGAAGAGGTGTGGACCGACATGCGCCCGCTGAGTCTGCGCAACGCGATGGCCGAGTAGGAATCGGCGCGCATCTCGCATCTCGTGTCGCCGTTTCCGTCCAGGGGAACGGCCCTTGGGGATGGAGCCGCGGTCCCGTAGCGGGCCGCGGCTCGAGCCCTGTGTTTTCTTGATTCCAAGGATGACCGCCGCCTCCCGTCCGCGGGAGGCCGATGCCGCCCATGCTTCCCCAAACGCGTGGCCGGTTATTTGTGTGCGGTTCAACAACCTCATGGCCAGAAGAGGGAAAACCGAACCAATCATTGGTAACGGGGGATCAGTTTTGTCCGGCACATTGAACGGCACATGTTTCACCGGGCGGCAGGAAGAGTTGACCACTCTTGCGAAAGCCCTCCACAATCGGCAGGGTCGGCCCGGGCTCATCAAGATTCCGGGAGAAGCAGGCGTGGGGAAAACCCGGCTGCTGACGGAGTTCCTGGACATCGCGGCGGAGATCCCGGACGTGACCGTGGTGCCCAGCACCGCCACCGAGCGCCAGCAGGGCCCGTTCGACGGCCTCGCCTCGCTCCCGCCGCTGCACGACCTCGCGGGGCCCGGCGGGCTGGTGCTGCTCGTCGACGACGTGCACGATGCGACGCACCAGATCAACATCGCCCTGGAGCAGTTGCTCCGGCACCCGCCACGCACGGATCTCCTCGTCGTGCTGGCGTACCGGCCCCGGGGAATCGCCAACCGGCTGCTCGCCGCGCTCGGCGCCGCGCAGTCGCAATGGCACATCGAGGAACTCCCGCTCACCGGACTCAGCGGTGAGGCGGTCGGGGAACTCTTCCCGGAACGCCTGTGCGGCCGCCATCAGATGACGCTGCATCAGGAGAGCGGCGGCAATCCGCGCTATCTGCAGCTCCTGATGTCGCTCTGCCAGGGACCCGACTGCCGTGGCGAGTCCTTGCTCAGGACCGACGCGCAGATCCCCGTCGAGGTCGCCGCCCCGATGCTGATGGACCTTGATCGGCTCTCCGCCACGGCCCGGCTCGTGGCACAGTCGGCGGCGGTGGTGGGCGACGTCTTCGAACTCGAAGTGGCCTCCGCGGTCGCGGAGCTGGACCACCCGACCGTACTGGTCGCCCTCGACGAACTACTGGCACGGGACCTGATCCAGGCGGCGTCGGTGCCCGGCCGATTCGGCTTCCGTCACTCCGTCGTCCGCGGCGTCGTCTACCGCACCGCGCCGGACGGCTGGCGGCTCGGTGCGCACGCCCGCGCCATCGACGCGCTGCACAGCCGCAACCAGCCGGCCGTCCGCATCGCCGAGCATGTCGAACGCGTCGGTGGTGCGGGGCCGGAGCGCGGTGCGGCACTGATCGCCGCGGCCCGTGCCATCGAGCTGAGTGACCCGGACACCGCCGCTGCCTGGTACCGCACGGCGTTGCGGCTGACCGGCGATGGATCCGAGCACCGTGAGCGACGACGTGAACTGCTCACCGCGCTGGCCCGCGGCGCCGTGCTGACCGGACGCCTCAGCGATGGCTGGGAGGCGCTGAGCCGGCGCGACGCGCTGGTCGAGGGCAAGGCGGACATCAGCGCCGACGCGGCCATGGCGATCGAGTGCCGCGCCGTCCTCGCCCGGTACGCCGGCCGGTACACCGAGGCACGCGCCATGCTGCACCGGGCGGTGAACCGCAGCGACGCCACGGTCGGCTCCACGCGGCTGCGGCTGGCCCTGGCGGCCACCACCGTCTGGGACACCGGATGGGACTGGTCCGAAGACGCTCTGCTCGGAGCCGTCGGCAGCGGCGACCAGATGTTGCAGTCGCTCGCACTCGCCATCCACGCCACGGCCGCCCTCGCCAAGGGTGCTTCCGCGGTCTCGCGGCGCAGTGCCAGCGAGGCGGCGCAGCTGATCGAGCGGCAGACCGACGACCAGTTGGCGCACGGACTCGACGCGGTGTGGCACCTCGGCTTCATCGAACTGCATCTCGAACGCCGCGCACAGGCCGCCCGGCGCTTCAGCCGTGGCCTCGCCCTCAGCAAGGCCTACGGCCAGTGGCAGTCGACGATCCCGCTGCTCGTCGGACTGGGCTCCGTCCACCTGCGGCAACGGCACCTCGAGAGTGCCCGGAGCCATGCCGAGCAGGCGATCCGGCTGGCACAGAGCCCCGGCTGCGAAGACCTGCTCGCGATGGCACTGACCCTGCGCGCGCGGACGGCACTCGCGGAGGGGGCCGTTCTGAACTCCCTCGCCGACAGCCGGGCCGCCTGCGAAGCGGTGACCCCGGACAGCCCCACATGGCGCCAGGCCCGGCTGGCGCAGGCTGCCGCCCGGCTCGCGAACGACGACCCGGCCGGTTGCCTGGCAGCCGTCCTGGACGCCGGGGGCGGCCCGACGCTGCCCGAACTCCCGATGTGGGACCACCCGCGCGCCCACGACCTGATGGGCCGCTCGGAACTCGCCCTGGGCCGCAGGGCCGAAGCGCGCACCTGGGTGGACCGTCACCAGGCGGCGGCTGAGAAGCTGGGCCTGCCGGGCGGGGCAGGTCCGGTCGCGATGGCGCGGGCCCGGGTGGCCGACGACCCGGCCGAGGTCCTGGCCCACGCCTTGGAGGCCATCGACGCGGGAACGGCGAACGAGCAGGTCCTGGAGGCCGGGACGGGGCACTTGCTGGCGTCCCAGGCTCTGCTGGCCCTCGGCGCCCCCGCCGGGGCCGAGAAGCATCTCGACGCCGCCGAGGCGGCGGTCGCGGGCTACGCGGCGCTCGACCTCGCACCCCGGGTGCGGGAACTGCGCGCAGAGTTGCACGCCGCCACCGTGGCGACGGCGCAGCCCCCGGCGGAGCAGTACATGCTCAGCCAGCGGGAGTTCGAGATCGCACGGCTGGTCAGCCAGGGCCGGACGAATCGGCAGATCGCCCGTCAGCTCGAGGTCAGTCACAAGACCGTGGAGACACATCTGGGCAGGATCTTCACCAAGCTCAACGTCTCGTCGCGCGCCGAGATCGCGAGCATGGTCGGCCGCTCCTCGGTGATCGCGCGGCCTCGACGGACGGCTGCCGCCCGCTGAAAGACCCCGTGGCGGGTGGCGGCGGCCGGCGGGGGCCTACCCCCCACTACAGCCCCGACCCACGGGGTTTTGGGGTTACGGCCCCCACACCGCCAA